>DASSRG010000048.1:0-8337 GCA_035701885.1 Candidatus Limnocylindrales bacterium | reverse complement strand
GCTGCTCTACACCCCGGACCCGCTGTTCATCGTCAACCTGTCGGTGTGGCGCTCGATCGATGAGCTCCACGCCTTCACGTACGCCTCGACCCACAGGGAGCTGTTCAAGCGCCGGTTCGAGTGGTTCGAACGGCGGGCGACGCCCAACATGGTCATGTGGTGGCAGCCGGTGGGCACCATCCCGGACGTCCGAGACGCCCTCGGCCGGCTCCAGCGGCTGAGCACGAACGGCCCTGCTCCGGACGCGTTCACGTTCAAGCGGCGGTTCCCGCCGCCCGCGCGCGAAGGCTAGACGAGCGACGCCGCCGCCTCGTCCGTGAACACCGTCAGCCGCGGGTGGCGGCGCAGGTAGGACGCCGGGCAGTCGGGGCCTTCGGGATCGAGGAGCGCGCGCCGCAGGATCGATGCCTTGCGCTCCCCCGTCACGAGCAGCCACACCTCGCCGGCCTCCAGCAGCCGGTCCATGCCCACCGTGATCCCGCCCGTCGGTGTGCGCGACGCGCCGTAGCGGGCCCTGGCCGCCTCCCGCGATGACCGCGCCAGGCGCACGAGGCGGGTCGGATCGTCGGGACGGGACCCCGGCTCGTTGAACCCGACGTGCCCGTTCATCCCCAGGCCCAGCAGCGCGAGGTCAAGCCCCCGCGCCGCGGCGTCGTGCTCGCGCGCCGCCTCCTCGTCGTCGGAGCCGTCGACGTCGATCGGGACGAACCGCGGCGGCGGGGCGAGGTGGTCGAGCAGCTCGCGGCGGAGGCGGACGTCGCATCTCGCGCGGTCGCCGGGCGGCAGGTCCGCCCACTCGTCGAGCAGGACGACCGTCGCCTGGGCCCACAGCCCGTCCCCGGCCAGATCGCGCGCGGCGAGCAGCGAGTACACGGGAGACGGAGTGTCGCCGGTCGGCAGGCAGACCCGCAGCCTTGCGTTGACGCGCAGCCGCTGAACGAGCGCCTCGGCCACGGTCTCCGCCCAGTCCTCGGCCGGCAGGACCCGCACGAACGGCGGCAGCGGCGCGGCCCCGGCGCTCACCCGCCGGCGATGACCCGGTCGACGTACTCGCCCGTCTGGCCGTCCTTGAGGATCATCTTCACCCGGCCGTCGGGCAGGACCTCGCGCTTGATGACGGTGCTGCCCTCGAACGTCTCGCCGGTCGCGGTGATCCGCGGCGTCGTCCCGCCACGCCACTCGAACAGCTCGACGGGCTCCCACGCGCCGCTCTTCGCGGACCGGTAGCACGCGTCCATGACGGCGTTCACCACGTACCCGTCGTAGAGCGTCTCGCGTGGCTGCGCGCCGCCATCGAGCGCGTCGAACATGTCGGTGAACATGTCGACATACCCGAGCTCCGAGACCTCGTCGCCCACGGGGAACAGCCAGCCGGCCGCCGTCTCGGCCTTCTCGGCCACGTATCCGCCGCCACCGCCCGCGGTGAACATCTCGTACCCCGTGCGCAGGAAATGGTTGAGCCAGATCGTCCCGTGCGTGCCCGCGACCTCGTCGCGCAGGTCCATCCCGCCACGGAACGACCAGCTGACCTCGAACTGGCCGATCGCGCCGCTCTCGAACCGGATCAGCGCGATCGCATTGTCCTCGTCGTCGATCGGGTGGACGAGCGTGTCCGTCGTGCACATCACCGACACGGGCCGGTTCCCCTTGCCGACGAAGTTGCGGATGATCTCGATGCAGTGGCAGCCGAGGTCGATGATCGCGCCGCCGCCCGTCAGCCGGCCGTCCCAGAACCAGGCGCTGTGCGGCCCGGGATGCGACTCGCGCGAGCGCACCCAGGTGACATCGCCGACCGCGCCGTCCTGGACCGACTTCACGGCCTTCAGCGTCTTCGGCGTGTAGCACAGGTCCTCGAGGTACCCGCCGAACACGCCGGCCTGCTCCACCGCCTCGAGCATCCGCTGCGCCTCCGCCGCGGTACGACCCAGGGGCTTCGTGCACAGCACGGCCTTGCCGGCTGCGGCCACGGCCTTGACCGCGTCCTCGTGGAGGTGGTTCGGCAGTGCGACGATCACGACGTCCGTCTCGGGGTGGTTGATCACCACGTCCATGTCGGTCGAGGACTCCGGAATCGACCAGCGCTCGCTGAACGCCCTGCCCCGCGACTCGCTGCGCGAGTAGACGGCCCGCACGCGGTCGCGGCCGCGCTGGCCGTGGAGGGTCATCGTGTAGAAGTCACCGATGAGGCCGGTGCCGAGCAGTGAGATCGCGTGCGACTTCATCCATCACTCCTGGGCCGAGGCGCGTTCGAACGGGCTGGACGGGTTGCGGGACGATCGAATGATAGGTGCGACCGCAACACGGGCGCGATGCGACGCGGCTCGGCGCCGTGCCGGCCGGGCGCGGACGTGAAGGCCTGATCTCGCCTCAGGCCTCGAGCGTCGCCCACGCGAACAGGTGCGAGAACTGCTTGCACCAGATGAGGACGCTGCGCATCTCGGAGGGGTCGGCGCCGTTGGGCAGGCGCACGTTGAAGCTGCCGTCGGTCGCCTTGAGCTTCGCGACCTCGAGCGCGCCGTCCGCATAGTCCCGCTTCGCGGGCGAGAGGTAGACGTAGAGGTCCGGCCCGTTGCGGACGCTGAAGTCCTCGAGACGGATCGTCCACTCCCCCGGCGCCGTCTCGGACAGCGTCGCCGTGCCACGGCCGAAATGGAAGTCGTCGGTGCCGTGGAACTCGCCGGTGCGCGGTGTCGCCGCGAGCCACGGCGTCGGCGTGGGGGCGGGGCTCGGCGTGGGCGGCGCGGACGCTGGCGCCGCGGACGCTGACGCAGCGGGCCTCGCAGTGGCCGTCGAGATCGGGCTCGGCGTCGGCTCCTCTGCGGCCGCGACCGGAGGCTCGACGAGCTCGGTGCGGATCCAGATCGGCGACAGCAGGTACCACGCCACCGGGGCGAAGACCACGAGCGCGGCGACGCCGGCGACGGCGCTCGCCACCGGGTGGCGGCGCGCGATCGACGCCCACCGGTATCGTCGCGCGAGCAGCAGGAGGCCGACGACGACGGCCGCGCCGGCCGCAATCGCGAGGTAGCGATAGTCGTAGAGGAGGGAGAGCAGCCCGCCCCCGAGGTCACCGAGGATCGACATCGGCGGCATCGTGGCCGTGTCCGGTGACGGCTCGATGACCGGCCGCCGCTCTCAGCGGTCCGCCGGCAGCGTCAGCCAGAAGCTCGTCCAGCCGTTCTCCGACGTCGCGCCGACTCGGCCGCCTGCGTCCTCGACGAGCTGGCGGACGATCGCGAGGCCGATCCCCGCACCCCCGCGCGCGCGGTCGCGCGATTTCTCGACGCGGTAGAAGCGCTCCCAGACGCGCGGCAGGTCCTCGGACGGGATCCCGGGGCCGGTGTTCGAGACCGTCACCCTGACGCCGTCCTCGGCGGCGGCCGCCATGACCCGCACCTCGCCGCCCGAGGGCGTGTAGCGGACGGCGTTCTGGAGCAGGTTCGCCAGCACCTGGGTGAGCTCGTCCGCGCGCGCCCGGACGACCAGCCCGGCCGGCGCCTCCACGTCGAGCGAGATGGACCGCCGGGAGAGCACCGGCGCGACGAGATCGGACGCGGCGCGGACGGCGGCGCCCACGTCAACCTCGCCTGCGGCCCCGCGCTGGACGCCGGCGCCCGCCAGCACATCGAGCGACGCCGCGAGCCGGGTCAGCCGGTCGACCTCCTCGCGCAGGGAATCGAAGGTCGCCGGGTCCGGCGGCAGGACGCCGTCGCGCAGTGCCTCGAGGTAGCCCTGGAGATTGGTGAGCGGCGTCCGCAGCTCGTGCGACGCGTTGACGATGAACTCGCGGCGCACGAGCTCCTGCTCCGCGAGCCGGTCGGCCATCGCGTTGTACGCGGCCGCGAGCTCGCGCAGCTCCGCGGGGCCTTCCTCGGGTACGCGGATGGTCAGCTCCCCGTCGGCGAGCCGGCGGGCGGCGTCCGCGACGCGCTCCACCGGGCGCGCGAGCCGGTGGGCGATCACCATCGCGATGACGACGGCGATGGCCGCCGCCGCGAGCGCCGCGACGCCGAAGACGACGGCAACGCTCTCGTCGAACATCGCATGGGCGTGGTCGGCGCTGTCGCCCGCGGCCATCATCAGCGCGGCGAACGCAGACGCTCCGACCTGGAGCACGCCGATGGCGACGACGGCGAGCACGACGCCCGCGACGACGAGCGAACCGACCAGGAACCGGAGCCAGATCCGGTCTCGCGACCGGCCCGCGTCCCGCAGCCCGCTCATCGCGACGCGGCTCGCCGCTCGACCGGACCCGCTGCCCGGTATCCCGCGCCACGGACGGTCGCCACGTACCGTGGCTCGGCTGGGTCGTCGCCGAGCTTCTCCCGCAGGCGCTTCACGTACTGGTCGATGGCGCGGTCCGTGACGTCGCCCTCGCCCTCGCCGTGGATGGCGTCCAGGAGCCGGTCGCGGGTCAGCACCCGGCCGTCCCCCTCGAGCAGCGCGGTGAGCAGCCGCAGCTCGAGCGCGCTCAGGACGACCTCATCGCCGGCGATCGTCACCCGGTGCCGGGCCGGGTCCACCTCGAGGTCCGCGAGGACCAGCAGCGCGCCTGGCGGCGTCGCGGCCGCCCGGCGCTCCGTCCGGCGGAGGATCGTCCGGACCCGAACCACGAGCTCCGCGGGGGAGAACGGCTTGGGCAGGTAGTCGTCGGCGCCCTCGGACAGGCCCTGGATGCGATCCGCGACGGCGCCTCGCGCGGACAGGACGAGGATCGGCACCTCGCCGAGCTCGCGCGCCGCGCGGATGACGGCCAGCCCATCGAGCTCCGGGATCATCAGGTCGAGGACGACGAGCCGCGGGGCCGCCTCGTCGATCAGCCGGAGCGCCGTCCGACCGTCACCCGCCGTGACGACCGGGTACCGCTCGCGCTCCAGGTACGTCCGCACCAGCGCGACGATCTTCGGGTCGTCATCGACGACAAGGATGGGGCTGGGGTCCGGCGCCACGGACGCGATCATCGCGGGCCGAAGCCTGCCCGGCAACAGTGACGCGACGGTGACCGGCCGTCATCGACGGGTCGTGGCGTGGCGTGAGCATCCGCGTCGCCCCGATCGACCCGGGGTGGCCCGGCCGGCGGCCGAAGCGCCGGCCAGGAGGAGACCGCAATGCTCCATCGACTCACCGCCGGCGCAGCCGGCGCGCTGCTGCTCCTGTCCATCGCCGCATCGACGGTTGCAGCCGGCGGGCCGCCCTCGCTCGGCTTCTACGTGGACGGCGTCCGCTATCGGACGGTCGGCACGCCGACCGACTTCAGTCGGACGGGTGCCCCCGCCTCGTCGTTCGACCGGATCTACGCGCTGGGCGCGGGCCTCGCGAACGTCGCGGAGGCGAAGCCGGGTGACCGGGACTTCAACGGCGGCCGCTGGATCGTCCTGCCGGTGACCTGGAACGTCACGCCGCACCAGCTCACGAGCGCCGAGGCGGTGTGGGCCGCGGCGAATGCGGGCGACCTGTCGATCGGGACGACGCCCATCCGCATGTTCGAATGCCCGGTCATCCCCGCGCACTGACCCAGCCCGCGTGACGGCGGGCCCATGGCGGCCGGGGTCGCGTCAGCCGACGACGTCCCCGGCCGCCGCCGCATCCGGCACCACGCCGACCGGGTCGTCGGCCCACACGGGAACCTGGCTGATCGGCTCGTGCTTCCGGACGAGCTCGCGATTGACGAGGACCACCTCGCGCTGGAGCGGCATGCGCGACCCGTCGATCAGGTCGATGACGGCACCGGTCACGGGGACGAAGCGCTGCCGCCGAGTCAGCGCCGCCATCGGCTGGGCCGAGGGGTGGCGATGAAGGCTGCCGGTGATCCGGAACGGGCCGATCTCCAGCCGGACCGGATCCTCGATGGTCCGGGTCCGCCGCTCCGGGTCGCCCTGGTGGCCGTCGATCTCGATCAGGTGCAGCTCCCGGCGCTCGACCTCGAGCTCGTCGAGCGCGAGCTGGTGCCCGTCGTCGAGCGATTCGAGCGTCGCGCCGAAGAACGTGAGCAGGTCGCCCTCGTTGACCTGGTCGGAGAGGCGGCGCTCGTCGAGATCGACCTCGCCGCGCACCATGCAGTCGCCTGCCCAGGCGACCATGGACTCGCGCATCGTCACTCCTCTGCGGAACTTGCGAGCATTCTGCAAGCCCGACCTTGCAGAAATGATGGCAGGCGCGAGGGCGGCCGTGGTGGCCGCGACGGCAGTGGCGCGGAGCAGCGCTACGGGAGGGCCTTGATCGCCTCGGTCGCGAGGGCTTCGTCGGCGCTCGTGATCACGATGGTCGCGCCGTTCTCGCTGATCACGTAGTCCTGCGTGCCGTCGTCGCCGTAGTCGATTCGGGTCACCGTCCGGCCGCCCAGCTCCACGTCGTCCTGCTTGACCCCCGAGCCGGACGCAGCCAGCCACGAATCGAGCACGATCTTGCGCGTCTTGGCGTCGGAGAGGCCGGCGACCGCGATGGCGAGGATGGACACGTCGGATGCCTGGGTCTCGTCGTAGGCCTGGGCCAGCGTCAGGTCCGCGGCCGTCTTGCCGTCGGCCCGCAGCGCCGCGACGATCGCCCGGCTCGACTGGTCCTCGCCCAGGACGTCGGAGCCGAGCGCGCTGTCGACCGTGAGGACGGTGTCCCCGACCTGCGCCGGCAGGCGGGCCTCGAGCTCGGGCGCAGCGGGGGATCCGGACGGCTCCGCATCGCTCGGCTCGTCGCTCGACACGTCGTCGCTCGGCTGCTCCTCGCCGGGGTCGGTCGTGCCGACCGCGACCGCGCCCCCATCCCCGCCGAGCGCCTTGTCGTACGCGGAGGCGATGCCGTCCACGTCGCCCGGGTCAACCTCGCCCGAGCCCGCGAGGTAGACGACTACGTCGCCGTGCCGCAGCTGGATGAACGTCGAGCCGCCCTCGTCGGTGGCGGAGAAGCCGCCGTCGCCCAGGTCGTCACGCGCCGTGACCGCCTGGCCCGCGTCCTTCGCCGCCTGCTCCGACCGGCCCACCGCATCGGCGGCGCCCTCCTCGAAGCAGGTCACTGTCACGTAGACCACGCCCTGGGACGACGTCTCGTCGGCGGGCAGCGGGCCGAGGAACGTGACCTGCTGCCGGTTGATGTCGTACTGGCTCGCGCTCAGCGTGTAGCCGGACGGCAGGTCGGCGCCCTGCGGCTTGACGTCCCACGACGCCTGCTGACAGGACTGGCTCGCCGGCAGGAACGCCCGGACGGCTGCGATCCCGAGGCCGAGGAGCGCGACGACGATGGCGGCGATCGCGATCCGGCGGGTCGTGCGGCCCTCTTCCGTGATGCGCGCACGCTCGTCGGAGGGGCGCGGCCGGGGGCCGCCGGGGGTGACGTCGGGGCGGGGTCGAGAGCTGCTCATCGCCGCCAAGGATGCCCTGTGCGGCTGGGAGCTGCCTGAGAGCGACGGCCGGCGATCACCCGACGGGCGACCGTGAGGCGTGCGTCAACGCGCCCGCACGCGGTTGTTCTTCGGGTTGTGCTCCAGCTCGACGAGCCCGAGCGCCTCGAGGAGCGGCGGGAGGTAGACGCCGAAGCGACCGCGGTATCCCTTGCGCGTCCCGTACCACCCACCCACCGGGTTGCCGTCCGACCGACCCCACGCCTCGACTGACCCCTCTGGTGCGGGCTTCTGCTCGTCGGCGCCGCCGAGCGCGACCCAGTCGCCCTGCGCCTTGAGCCACGCATGAAGGTCGTCGATCGCGCGGAGCTGATACGTCAGCTTGGTACTCCCCACCTGGCAGACGAGCAGCGGCGGGTCGACCGTCTCGTCACGCCACATCTGGTACGCCGACCCCCCGTTCGCCGTCGTCAGCTCCCACGGGTCCTCCCGGGTGCCGCTTCCTGCCATCGCCCGTTTCCTCCGTCCCCTTGCCCGTGCGCGGACGCTAGCACGCCCGCTCTCCCGGATCCGCGGCGTGCGGCATCCGGCTCCGGGGCCCTACGGCTCGCGCAGCGAGCGCGCTATGTCGAGCGTGGCGTCCCTGCCCAGGGCCGATTCGATCCGGTAGAGCGTCCCGTCGCGGGCGAAGACGAGCGTGTCGCCGACGACGCCCGCGCGGAGGACGCCGATGTCGCCGTCGGGCCGGATGACCATGATCTCGTGCGGCGCGCCGGTGATCCACCAGCCGCGGTCGCCGTTGACGTCGATGGGCTCGAGGCGCGTGCCCGGACCGGCCGCCTTCGTGATCAGCGGCTCCTCGGTCGTGCCCGGGACGGCCATCAGCGTGAGGATCGTGTCCGTGCCCGTGAGGGTCGGGTCTCCGGGCGAGGCTCGCCACGCGAGGCTGACGATCCGCCGGTCGTCCACGCCGATCTCGTACGCCCCGTCGGGCGGTGGCAGCGCCT
>DASSRG010000047.1:0-15336 GCA_035701885.1 Candidatus Limnocylindrales bacterium | reverse complement strand
GGCGGACACCGCCGCCTCGGTGCGGCCGACGAGTGCGATCTCACCGGCGAGGAGCTGCGCGGCGACGCGGTCCGCGGCGGCCGACGCGGCGCGCAGTGCCTCGATCTCGGCGCCGTCCTTCACGGCGCGCAGCGGACCGGTGACGGTCGACGCGCGGTCCCACGTCGCGTCCGGTACTTCGCGCTGCAGGCCGACGAGGAACGTCGCCCACGTGCGGTCGCCGATCGCGAGCTTCCGGCGGGACCCGACCAGTCGTGCGACGGTCGCCACCGGGTCATCCGTCTCGTCCCACGGGAGGATCGTGAACACCTCGTCGTCGCGCTCGACGCGCGGCGCCTCGAGGCGCGGCACGGCCAGTGTCGCCTCGCCGTCTGCCGGCAGGACGAGCATCGTCAACCGCTCGAGCGGCATCGCCTCGTACCCGGTGAGATACCGCAGGTCCGCCCCGACGCCGATGCACAGCGCGTCAAGCCCGGCCGCCTGCGCCTCCCGGCGCGCGGCCTCGAGCCGCTCCGCGTATCGCTCGGCGGGGATCCCGCTCATCGCTCGCCCTCCTCGTGCCCACCGACGGTCCTGATCCACGCCGAGAGCTCGCGATCGCCGTGCTCGAACAGCGCCCGGTACGCGTAGACCTTCGATGCCCCAGCGGCCTTGGCGGCGCGACGCGCCTCGACATCGTCGTGCTGCCCCACCGCGATGACCGGCACCGCGGCCGAGTGGGCGACACCGAGCGCCGCGATGCCGTCGTACGCGCGCGCGGTCAGGTCGACGATTGCGCCATCCGCGCCCGCCAGCGCCGACGCGAATGACGAGGCAGTTCGCGCGGGAACCGGGTCAGCCGATGCGCGTCGGACGCCGTCCACCAGGCGCGTCGCCCAGATGAGGTCGTCGGCGAGGACGACGACGCGCGGCGCGCGCGCCTCCCCGGTCACCCGAGCGCGTTCGCGATGTGCCGGAACACATCCGCGGCGGCCACGACGCCGATCGGCGAGCCCGACTCGTCCACGATCGGGATGTGGCGGAACTCCCCGACCGCCATCTTGTGGACCGCGACCGCGAGCGTGTCCTCGTGGCGCAGGACGACCGGGTCGGGTGTCATGAAGTCGCGCACGTCGAAGGCGTCCAGCCGCTTGCCCGCCACGCGGACGACGGCATCGCGGTCGGTGAAGATGCCCACCAGCCGGCCGTCGTCGCACACGAGCAGGCAGTCGGTCGACTCGTCGTGCATCTGGCGGATCGCGTCGGCGACCGCGGCCGAGGGATCGACCGTGTGGGCCTTCGCGAAGCCAAGCTCGTGGAGGTGGTCGCCGAGCACGGTGTCGTGGTACTCCAGCGCCGGCTCTGGAGTATCGACCGTGCGCAGGTCGGCGCCGCAGTTGGCGCAGGTGTCCTCGCCCTCGAAGTTGTCGTGGCGGCAGACCGGGCAGAGCATCGGCGTCTGCCCTACTCGACCGTCCAGGTCTCGCCGGCGAGGAGTGCCTTGGCGAGGTTGCCCTCGCCGGACTTCTCGATCGCCTGCTCGATCTGGGCGTCGATCAGGTCCGAGTGGGTCGGCTTCTGCACGTCGCGCAGGACGCCCACCGGGACCGGGTACTCGGGCCAGAACATCCGGGACAGGATCAGGGCGAGATACGGGTCCTCGGCGTGCGCGTCGTGGACGAGCAGGTCGGCCTCCGTGACGCCGCCCTCGCCGATCGTGACGACCTCCGGGTGGAGCCCCGCCAGCCGGATGCCCTTGTTGCGCTCCTTGCCGAAGATCATCGGCTTGCCGTGCTCGAGCACGAGCATCCGGTCCTCGCGGATCTCGCGGTCCGTGAAGTCCCGCCACGCCCCGTCGTTGAAGATGTTGCAGTTCTGGAGGACCTCGACGAACGAGCTGCCGCGGTGCCGGCCGGCCGCCTCGAGGGTGTTCTGGATGTGCTCGGTGTGCGTGTCGACGGTCCGGGCGACGAACGTGGCCTCGGCGGCGAGCGCCACGGTGAGCGGCTGGATCGGCCGGTCCACCGAGCCCAGCGGGGTGGACTTCGTCCGCTTGCCGAACTCCGACGTCGGCGACGCCTGCCCCTTCGTCAGGCCGTAGATCCGGTTGTTGTGCATCACCATCGTGATGTCGACGTTCCGGCGCATCGAGTGCAGCAGGTGGTTGCCGCCGATCGAGAGCGCGTCGCCGTCACCGGTGATCACCCAGACCATGAGCTCGGGCCGCGAGGCCTTGAGGCCGGTCGCGATCGTCGGCGCGCGGCCGTGGATCGTGTGGAACCCGTACGTATTCATGTAGTACGGGAGCCGCCCCGCGCAGCCGATGCCCGAGATGAACACGATGTTCTCCTTCGGCACGCCGAAGTCGGGCATCACCTTCTGGGTCTGGGCGAGGATCGAGTAGTCGCCGCAGCCCGGGCACCACCGGACCTCCTGGTCCGACACGAAGTCCTTGCGGGTGAGCTGGATGGGCTCGGTGCCGGCAAGCGCGCCGGCGGGCGTGATCTGGTCGGTCATCTCGTGTTACCCGCGCTCGCCGAGGAGGCGGACCGCCTCTTCGACGATCTCCTGGATGCGGAACGGCTTGCCCTTCACCCGGTTGTAGCCCACCGCGTTCACGAGGTACGTGCCGCGCAGGAGGAACGCCAGCTGGCCGAGGTTGAGCTCCGGCACGAGCACCGTGCGGTAGCGCCGGAGGACCTCCTCGGTGTTGGCAGGGAAGGGGTTGAGGTAGCGAAGGTGGGCGTGGGCGACGCTGTGGCCCTCGGCGAGCAGCCGCTCCACGGCGCTCCGGATCACGCCGTACGTGCTGCCCCAGCCGACGATCAGCAGCTCGCCCTCCTCGGGCCCGAAGACGTCGAGCGGCGGGACGTCACGCGCGATGTTCGCGACCTTCTGCGCCCGGAGGAGCGTCATCCGGTGGTGGTTCTCCGGGTCGTAGCTCACGTTGCCCAGGCCGTCGGCCTTCTCGAGGCCGCCGATGCGGTGCTCGAGGCCCGGGGTGCCGGGGATCGCCCACGGGCGGCTCCCGGTCTCCGGGTCGCGGCCGTACGGGAGGAACGGGCCCTCGCCCTTCGTCGCATTCTGGACCGAGATGTCCGGCAGGTCGTCGAGCGATGGGACCTTCCACGGCTCCGCGCCGTTGGCGACGAACGCGTCGGACATGTACACGACCGGCGTCATGTACTTCAGCGCGAGCCGCGAGGCCTCGATCGCGAACGAGAAGCACTCGCCGGGGGTCGCGGGCGCGACGATCGGGACCGGGCTCTCGCCGTTGCGCCCGTAGAGCGCCATCAGCAGGTCCGCCTGCTCGACCTTCGTCGGCATGCCGGTGGACGGGCCGGCGCGCTGGACGTCGATGATCACGAGCGGGAGCTCGGTCATCACCGCGAGACCGATCGCCTCCTGCTTCAGCGCGACGCCCGGGCCGGAGGTGCCGGTCAGCGCGAGCGCGCCGCCGTACGAGGCGCCGATGGCCGCGCCGATCGCCGCGATCTCGTCCTCGGCCTGGAACGTCCGGACGCCGAAGTGCTTGTAGCCCGACAGCTGGTGGAGGATGTCGGAGGCGGGCGTGATGGGGTACGAGCCGTAGAACAGCTGGCGGCGTGCGAGCTTCGACGCCGTCAGGAAGCCGAGGCCGGTCGCCTCGTTGCCGGTGATGTTCCGGTACACGCCGGGGTCCAGGCGGGCCTTCGGTACCCGGTAGGTCGTGTGGAACATCTCGGTCGTCTCGCCGAACGCGTAGCCCGCCTTGAGGGCGCGCGTGTTCGCCTCCGCGATGACCGGTCGCCCGCCGAACTTCTGCTCGATCCAGCGGACCGTCGGGTCCATGGACCGCTCGTACAGCCAGAACATCAGCCCGAGCGCGAAGAAGTTCTTCGTGAGGTCCTTCTGCTTCGACGTCATGTCGAGCCCCTCGAGCGAGCGCTCGTTGAGGGTCGAGATCGGGACCTCGAACACGGTGACGTGCTTGAGCGAGCCGTCGGTCAGCGGGTTCGACGCGTACGCCGCCTTGTTCAGGTTCTGCTGGGTGAACGCGTCGCTGTTGACGATGAGCGCCCCACCCGCGGGCAGGTCGCCGACGTTCGTCTTGAGCGCGGCGGGGTTCATCGCCACGAGCACGTCGGGCTGGTCACCCGGGGTGTGGATGTCGGAGGCCGAGAAGCTGATCTGGAACCCCGACACGCCCGGGAGCGAGCCGGCGGGAGCCCGGATCTCGGCGGGGTAGTCCGGGAAGGTGCTGATGTCGTTGCCGAACACCGCCGCGGTCCGCGTGAACTGCGTGCCGGTCAGCTGCATGCCGTCGCCGGAGTCGCCGGCGAACCGGATCGTGACCCGGTCGAGCTCCCTGACGTCGTGCTCGATCCGTTCCTCTGTCGTCGTCATCCGCCTTCGGCCTGCTCCATGCGCTGATGCGGTCTGGGTGGGAGGTTGAGCAGCTCCTCGGGGAACGACTCCGCGAGGAACTTGAGGATGTCGACCTGGCGCACGACGCCCACGAGGCGCCGGTCGTCGTCGACCACCGGGATGTTCCGGAACCGGCCGGACTGCATGAGCTCGATGGCGTCAGCGACGGTCTGCTCCAGGCGGAGCGTCCGCGGCTCGGTCGTCATGTACTGCTCGACGGGGCTCTCGAGGTTCACGGCACCGGCAACGTCCGGGCCGACGAGGCGGCCGAAGATGTCTCGCTCCGTGAGGACGCCGGCGAGCCGCCCGTCGCGATCGGTCACGAAGACCGAATCGCCGGTCCCGGTGCGCTGGATCGCCCGGAGGCAGGCGGCGACAGGGGTCCCCGGGCCAACCGTCACGGGCTCGCGCCGGCCCACGACCATCAGCGGCTGGGAGGTGAGGGCGGGAACGCGCGCCGCGACGGCGCGCTCGGTCAGTTCGGCCACGTGCCCAAGTGTACGCGGAGGCGCCCGATCGGGCGCCCGAGGACGCCGTGAAATCCCGGTCGGATCCGGGTCGCGTGCCTCGGCCTAGGCGCCGAGCGCGGCGCGCGCCGCGTCCAGCTCCCGGCGCGCGCCACCGATCACGAACGACACGTCCGACCCGACGCCGAGGAACGTGAACCCGCGATCGCGGGACGCGGCGACCGCCGCTCCGTCCTTGAGCAGGATCCCGGCAGCCTTGCCGTGCCGCCGGCAGGCGGCGATCACCCGGTCCAGCGCCTCGGTGAAGTCGGGGTGCGTGATCTGCCCGGGGATGCCCATCGTGTGCGACAGGTCCGCGGGGCCGACGAACAGGACGTCGACGCCGTCGATGGCCGCGAGGTCGTCGGCGGCCGCGACCGCCTCCGGGGACTCGACCTGGAACACGCCGAGCAGCGCGCCGTTCACGCGTGCCGCGACGTCGGGATGGTCGGTGGCCGTATATCCGGCGCCGCGCGTGACGAGCGCGACGCCGCGCACGCCGGCCGGCGGGTAGCGCATCCACGAGACCCCGTCCTGCGCCTCCTCGACGGTGCGGACCTGCGGCAGCATGACGCCGTCGGCGCCCATGTCCAGTGCCCGGTCGATGCGCAGCCGCTCCACCGACGGGACGCGGACGATCGCCGCGGTCGGGGTCGTCTGGACGGCGAGCAGCTGGGCGTGGAGCTCCGCGACGGAACCCAGGCCGTGCTCGAGGTCGACGATCGCCCAGTCGTAGCCGGCACGGGCGATCATCTCCGCCGCCGCGGGGGCGCCCAGCCCGACGAACACGCCGACGGTCGGCTCGCCCGCAAGGACGCGCCGTCGGAGGTCGCCCCGGGGCGGGTACTGCTCGGTCATCCGCTCCTCCCGCGGGCGTCGACCGCCCAGTGATCCGTGCGCCCATCGGAGCCGACCGCGACGAACGATGACACGAGGTCGACGACCGGGCAGATGTGGTTGGGGACGACGGCGACGACATCGCCGATCGTGGGCCTCGGGCCGCCGGCGGCCAGTGCCACCATCCCGTGGTAGTCGTTCAGCTTCTCGATGATCGCCCCGGGCCAGGCCGGGATCGCCCCGTAGCCCTCGACGAACGCGGCCATGTCCTTGGTCAGCGCCTTCGCGCCCGCGTCGAGGACGGCGCGGCCGGGGCGGGCGGAGACCACGGTCGAAGCGACGATCGCAGCTGGTTCGTCGGGCGCCATCGCACCGAGCGCGACCTGCTGTCGGTCGCCCAGCGCGTACGTCCCGGCGCGCATCTCGGTCACGCGCCCGGTCGCCGCGAGGGTGCGCGTGGGCGTCGAGCCCGCCGACAGGACCGCGATCTCGAAGCCGGCGGCGATGAGCGCATCCGCGGCGCGCTCCAGGGCAGTGACCTCGTCGAGGGCCACCGCACCGGCGGCGCCGGGCCGATAGGCGTGACCGCCATGCGTGAACACGCCCTCCAGGACCAGCCCGCCGGCCTGGGCGGCGCGGGCCACGTTGACCGCCTCGTCGGGTGTCGCCACGCCGGTCCGGTGGAGGCCGGAGTCGATCTCGATCAGCACGCGCATCGGCCGGCGCGATCCCCGGACGGCGGCGGCCAGCCGCTCGGCGCCCGCGACGCTCTCGATGCCGACCCGCAGGTCCGCGGAGTCGTGGACGGCCCGGATGCGCGAGGCCTTGGCACCCTCTGCCCACACCGGGTAGGCGAGGAACAGGTCCCGCAGCCCCGCCGAGGCCATGACCTCGGCCTCGCCGAGCGTGCCGACGGTCAGCCCGCTGGCGCCCGCGTCCACCTGCATCCGCGCGATCCGCACGCTCTTGTGGGTCTTCACGTGCGGGCGAAGGGCGATGCCGCGCTGGTCCATGTCGGCCTGGAGCCGCTGGATGTTCGCCCACACGCGATCGACGAAGACGACGAGCGCAGGGGTATCGATGCCGGCGGGCAGCGTCGGCGGCAGGGCCGGGACGGCGCTGGGCGCCGGCTGGGAGAGGGTCACCCGCGCAGGATACGGACCGGCGGGCGCGCCTTGCAGGGCATCGCGCGTTCCGGCATCGTTGACCGCCCACCCTGCGTCCGGAGGATCAATGTCGCGGAGCGTCCTCATCGTCGACGACGAGCAGCACATCCGGCTGCTGATCGAGCAGACGCTCGAGGAGCTCGTGGACGAGGGCGTGGACCTCTACACGGCGTCCGACGGCGACGAGGCGCTGGCGGCGATCGAGGCGCAGTCGCCCGACCTCG
This sequence comes from Candidatus Limnocylindrales bacterium, assembly GCA_035701885.1. Classification (GTDB taxonomy): domain Bacteria; phylum Chloroflexota; class Limnocylindria; order Limnocylindrales; family CSP1-4; genus CAIXZV01. The sequence goes on along the minus strand of DASSRG010000047.1, from coordinate 8,217 downwards.
TGTTCCTGGACGTGATGATGCCGCGGCGGAACGGGCTGGAGGTGGCGCGCGCCGTCCGGGACGAGCTCGGGCGGTCGGAGACCCACATCGTGCTGCTCACGGCGAAGGGCCAGGCCGTGGACCGCGAGGCGGGCCTCGCCGCCGGCGCGAACAGGTACCTGACGAAGCCGTTCGACCCGGACGAGCTGCTGGCGATCGCCCACGAGGTCCTCGGGCCGTCATGAGCGAGCTGCGGCGGCTCATCGTCCGGCACCGCCACGTGGCGCCGATGGTCTCCGCGCTGCTCGCCGGGACCGACGCGGCGGTCACGATCCGCGACGCCGAGGGCGAGGTCGTCCTGGAGCGCGAAGGCACGGGCGCGGGCGAATCGCGCCACGAGGTGGCGGTCGACGGCGAGATCCTTGGCACGGTCGAGGGCGGGCGCGCCGCGCGCGGGGTCGCCGCCGTGCTCGCGTACGCGGCGGCGCGCGAACGCGACAAGCGCTCGCTCGCGAACGAGGCGCTGGAGCGGTACCGAGAGCTGTCCCTGATCTACGACCTCGCGGCGGCCATCGGCGGGGCGTCGGACGTCGAGACGATCGTCGCCACGGCGACCGCTGAGCTCTCCCGGCTGCCGCACGACGCGCGTGGGTTCCTGCTGCTCCTGGACGCCGATGGGTCGCTCAGTGCGGGGCCAGGCTCGGCCGGCGAGTCGCCGCTCACCGCGGCGCGGGCCGGCAGGGGCATCGTCGGCGAGGTCGTGACGGCCGCGTCGGCGGAGCTCGTGGAGTCGGCCGCGGACGATGACCGGGCGACCGACGAGGAGCGTGGCGCGGGCAGCCTCGTCGTCGCCCCGCTGCGCGCCGACGACCGGGTGATCGGCGCTGTCGGCGCGACGGCGACCGGTGGCGCGTTCCGGGCCGCGGACCTCAAGGTCGTGACCGCGATCGCCGCGCTGGCCGGTCCGGCCATCGGCCGGGCGCTGGCCACCGCACCCGCCCGCTGACCCCCCGGCCGCAACCCGCCCGCGATGTCCGGCGACGAAGGGCAAGGCAGGCACGACGACGTCGACCTCGAGCGCGACCTGCGCGAGCGGCTCGCGGAGCTCGCGGGGATCAACGCGATCGGCATCGCGCTCGGCTCCACCCTGGACCTCGACGATCTCGTCGAGCGCGGCCTCGCCGAGATCGTCGGCAGGCTCGGCTTCGAGCGGGGCCTCATGGCGTTCGTCGATCCCGTGGCGCGGACGGTCGGCGGGGTGCGGCTCGCGGGCGCGCCGCCCGGGCTCGCGATGCTCGTCGCGGACCTCCGGGTGTCGCTCGACGACGAGGTCGCGGCGCTCGCCGCGCTGGCCCGGGCCGACGGCCCGCTCCGGTGGCGCGACGCGGCCGGCGACGAGGACGAGGGCAACCGGCGCATCGCCGCGGTCCTCGGCGCGACGGGGTTCGTCGGGACGCCGCTGGTGACGCAGGGGCGAAGCGTCGCCGTGCTGGTGGTCCCCGACCGACGCGGCGGCCGCGACCTGCGCCCCGCCGACGGGCCGCTCCTGTTCACCGTCGGCTCACTGTTCGCCGGCGCGATCGAGTCCGCGCGGCTGTACGCGGAGCTCGAGGCACAGAACCGGGCCCTCGAGGCGCGGGTGGCGGAGCGGACGGCCGACCTCGTCGACGCGATGACCGAGGCCGATCGCGCCCGGGCCGCCGCGGAGGACGCGAACGAGGCCAAGAGCCGGTTCCTGGCCAACGTCTCTCACGAGCTGCGCACGCCGCTGACGTCCGTGGTCGGCTTCGCGAAGCTCAACCGCAAGCGCCTCGACGAGGTCGTGTTCCCGGTCGTGCCGCGGGACGATCCGAAGGTCGACCGGGCGGTGCGCCAGGTGGGCGAGAACCTGGGGATCATCGTCGCGGAGGGCGAGCGCCTCACGGGGCTCATCAACGACCTGCTGGACCTCGCGAAGATCGAGGCCGGGCGGTTCGAGTTCCGCTTCGAACCGCTCGCGGTCGGGGAGGTCGTCCGGCAGGCGCTCGCGTCGACCGCGGCGCTGTTCGAGGTGAGCGGGCTCACCCTCGACGTGGTGGTCGAGGACGGCCTCCCGGAGATCGCCGGCGATCGGGACCGCCTCGTCCAGGTCGTCATCAACCTGGTCTCGAACGCCGTCAAGTTCACGCCGGAGGGCGGGGTCCGCGTGACCGTGAGCGGGGTCGACGCGGACGGGGTTCGAGCAGTGCGCGTCGCGGTCACGGACTCCGGGCGAGGGGTGTCGCCGGAGGACGTCGCCCGGATCTTCGAGCCGTTCCGACAGGCGTCGGACACGGTCCCGGACGGCCCGAAGGGCACCGGCCTGGGCCTCCCGATCTCGCGCCAGATCGTCGAGGCGCACGGCGGCGTGCTGGACGTCGACTCCACGCCGGGCCAGGGGTCGACCTTCTGGTTCCGGATCCCTGCCAGGAGCTGACGTTCGGCGTACGTTGCGGCGGCGCACCACGGGCGACTTAAGGCGGACGGGTACCAGTACCTATGGGTCATGCCCTGCCGGGTCCGACCGGGCATACGGTTCGACTCCGCCCAGCGAGGGGCCCACCTCGCGGGCAGCACACGCAGGGGACCGGGATGAAGTCGAACCTCAAGTGGTACGCGATGCGCGCTGCGATGTTCCTCGGGAGCTCCGCCGCGGCGCTCGCGATCTTCACGGATCACGCTCGCCGCTGGTAATCACCGGGCGGCTGTCACCAGCCATCGCCCAGGCCTGAGCCGCCGGGATCTCCGGCGGCTCTTGGATTCCCCGGGGCGATCCGCGGGCGTTCGGCCCGTCACTCGCGCCCGCGGTCCCGCCACACGTTCCGGAGCAGGAACGACACGTTGGCCGGGCGCTCCGCGAGCCGGCGCATGAAGTACGGATACCACTGGCCGCCGAACGGCACGTAGACGCGGACCCGCCAGCCCGCCCTCACCAGCTGCTCCTGGAGGTCGCGCCGCACGCCGTAGAGCATCTGGAACTCGAACGCGTCACGCCCGATCCCGTCGGCCCGAGCGACCTCCACCGCACGATTGATCAGCCGGACGTCGTGCGTCGCGAGGGCCGGGTACGTGCCCTCGTGGAGCAGCCGGATCATCAGCCGCTCGTACGCGGCATCCACGTCGGCCTTGGCCTGGAACGCGGCCGACTCGGGCTCCTTGTACGCGCCCTTGCACAGCCGGACCCGGCCGCGCGCGGCGATCAGCTCGTCCACGTCCGCCTCGGTGCGGCGGAGGGCAGCCTGGAGGACGACCCCCACGTCGGCGCCGCCCGAGCGATCCACGGGCCGGAGCTCGCGCCACAGCGCCAGCGTCCGGTCGGTGTACGGCGAGTCCTCCATGTCGATGCGCACGAACGCACCCGTCGCGACCGCCCGGGCGACGATCGCGGCGATGTTCTCGCGGGCGAGACCCTCGTCCACCTTGAGGCCCATCTGGCTCGGCTTGAGGCTGACGTTGCGGTCGAGTTCGCGGACGGCGAGCGCGTCGAGGAGCTCGAGATAGCTGTCGCGCGCAGCGAGCGCCGCCGCCTCCGCGGTGACGGACTCGCCGAGGACGTCGACCGTCGTGCCCAGCCCCTGGCCGCGGAGACGCTCGATGGCGGGCAGGGCCTCGTCCAGCGACTCCCCCGCGACGAAGCGGCGGACCATCGGGCGGGTGACGGGGATCCGAGTCGCCAGACGACCCAGGGAGCGTCGGTGGGACAGCGTCAGCAGCGTGGAGCGCATCGCGCGCTCAACGAGCTCGTTCACTCCCGGACGCCTCGACGTGCCCGGGGTGACGGCGACCGGGCCGGCGGGCTGGTGTCCATCGCGCCGAGCATAGCGTCAGCAACGGGCGGGAACGCCGTTCCGAGCGGCGCGCGACGCCGGCGGGCCGGCCGGTGAGCCGACGTCGCCTGTTACGAGTCCTTCGGCGTCGCGAGCTGCTCGTCCATCTGGTCGCCGAGCTCCACCGTCCGGCGGAACGCCGCCCAGACCGCCTCGCTGAGGACGGTCCGCAGGCGCCCCGATTCCAGCTCGTGGATCGCCGCCGCGGAGGTGCCGGCGGGGGACGTGACCATGTTCCGGAGCACGGCGGGATGGTCGCCGGACTGCTTGGCGAACCGGGTGCTGCCCTCGAGCGTCTCGATGACGATGTCGTGCGCGATGTGGCGCGGGAAGCCGAGATGGACGGCCGCGTCGATCAGCGCCTCCATCACGAGGAACACGTAGGCGGGTCCGGTGCCGGAGACGGCGGTCGCCATCGCCACCCACTTCTCGTCCTCGACCTCCAGCTCCGCCCCCAGCGCCCCGAGGAGCGCCTTCGCCTGGGCACGCTGGTCGTCGGTCGTCGCGGGCGTCGCGTACCAGACCGTCATGCCGTTGCCGATCCGGGCCGGCGTGTTGGGCATGGCGCGCGCCACCTGGTCGTGTCCCAGGACGGCGGTGAGGGCCTTGGTGGTCGGTCCAGCGAGCACCGACAGGACGAGCTGGCCGCGATGGAGGTGGGGCCCGATCTCGCGACCCACCCGCGCGAGCATCTGCGGCTTCACTGCCAGCACGATCACGTCGGCTTCCTCGATCGCCTCGACGTTGGACGCCACGACGCGGATCCCGTGCGCGTCCGACAGCGCCGCGCGGCGCTCGGGGCGCGGGTGGCTGGCGACGATCTGGCCGGGCTCGACGAGGTTGACCCGCAGGAAGCCCGCGATCATCGCCTCGGCCATGACGCCCGAGCCGACCGTGGCGATCGTGCGGTTCGCGAGGGGTGACATCGCGGCGGAGGATAGCACCGGGATTCGGGCGCTCTTGCGGGCGTGGATGCCGCCGGGCGACCGTCGCCGGTCAGCGGGCGATGGCGGTGACGAGGCGGAAGAACCGGCCGGTCGACGTGGTCTCGATGCGGTCGAAGCCGGCGCGGACGAGCGAGGCCTCCAGGAGCAGCGGATCGTGCCACGTCCACGGGACGCCGGGCGGCGGGCCGCCCTGTGGGTCCGGCTGCAGGTCGAGCAGGGCCAGCCGGCCACCGGCCTTGAGCCGCTCGCGCAGGCTCGCCGCCGCCGTGTCGAGGCCCGCGCCGCGGACCCGTCCGACGAGGAACGAGGCGACGACGGCATCGGCGCTCCCCGGCGCCGTGACCGTCCACGGGTCGGCGACGTGGAGATGCGCGCGCAGCCGGTGGGCGACCAGGCGATCGCGCGCGAGGTCGAGCGAGTCGGCGTCCTCGTCCGAGGCGTGCAGCTCGCCCGTGTCGGCGAGCAGCGGGGAGAAGAACCCGGTGCCCGCCGCGGGCTCGTCGATCCGGCCATGGAGATGGAGGCCGTCGAGCCAGCGGGTCACGACGTCGAGCTCCGCGGCCCAGGCGGCGTCGTGGATCGCGCCCCGCTCGAACTCGCCCCGGCGGAGGAACCAGTCGTCCGGGAAGGCGCTCGGCGGCCGCCGCGTGCGACCGGCGCGATCGGGTGCTGTCGACGTGGGCGACGGAGCCGCCGTCCCCCCGCCCGCGCGACCGCGCTCGGCGAGCGCCTCACGCAGGCGGACGCGCAGGAACGGGTTCGTCCCGGCCTTTCCCAGGCAGGCGGGGCAGAGCTGCGCCCAGCCCTCGAGGTCGGACGGCGCTCGCGTGGCGTGTGGGGTCCCGCACCACAGGCAGTCGAAGCGCTCGCGGAACGGCATCAGGTTGATCGGTGCCCGACCTACCCGACGCGGGCCCAGCTGCCCGTCGGTGACATCCCGTCGAACGCGGCCGGGTCGATGAGCTCCGCGAGCAGCTCGATCCCGTCGATGACGCGCGGGCCGGGCCGGGAGAAGTAGGCCGAGCCGTCGACCGCGAACACCCGGCCGGCCTGCACCGCCCGCATCTCGGTCCAGCCCTCGGGCCGCGACAGGGCGGCCCACTCGTCGACCGTCTTCTGCAGGTCGAAGCCGCAGGGCATGAGGACGAGGATCTCGGGGTCGACCTCGCGGACCGCCTCCCAGGTCGTCGGCACGCTGCGCCCGCCCTCCGCGCCCAGCAGCTCCCAGCCGCCGGCCAGCCGGACCTGCTCCGGGACCCAGTGGCCCACGGCGAACGGCGGATCGAGCCACTCGACCGCGGCGACGCGCGGCGGCACGAAGCCGTGATCGCGGCGGCCGGCGACGATCTCGTTGACCTGCCGGAGGCGCTCGCGGAGGCCTTCGACGACGTCGATGGCGGCGTCCTCGGCCTCGGTCATCGCGCCGACGGTCTGGATCGTGTTGAGGATCCCCTCGACCGAGGTCGGCTCGAGGCTGATCACCGTCACGTCGCCGTCGAGCCTGCGTGCGACCTCGTTGACCTCCTCGTAGCCCACCGCGCACACGCGACACAGCTCCTGGGTGAGGATCAGGTCCGGGTGTGCCTCCTCGAGTGCCGGCTCGTCGAGCTCGTACAGCGCCTGGTGCGAGCGCATGGACTCCTCGACGAGGGAGTGGATCTGGTGAGACGAGGCACGCACCAGCTCGTGCACCGCGCGGGTGACGACAGGCTTCTCGCGGGCCTCCCGCGGGTAGTCGCACTCGTGCGTGACGCCGACGAGGTCGTCGCCGAGGCCGAGCGCGAACACGATCTCGGTGGCGGACGGGAGGAGCGAGACGATGCGCACGTGGCCAGTCTACGTTCGGTCCTGGTCGGTCCCGCCGCCGACCGCTCGGTCGCCCGCCGCGTGCCCGGACATCACGACGCCCCCGGGGGTTCCGGGGGCGTTCGGTCAGTGGCGGATGCGCGGCCGTCGCAGCCGCCCGGTTGCGCGGAGGGTCAGGCGGGCTTCAGCTCGTCGACCATCGCCCGGGCAGCCGCCTTGTCCGTGTACCAGGTGGCATCCGCGGTCGTGTACTGCGCCCACTCGGTGGGAACGCTCTCCTCCGGGAAGATCGCGTTGACCGGGCACTCGGGCTCGCACGCGCCGCAGTCGATGCACTCGTTGGGATCGATGAACAGCTTCCGGTCCGTGCCCTCGTCGTAGTGGATGCAGTCCACCGGACAGACGGACACGCACGACAGGTCCATCACGTCGACACACGGTTCGGCGATGACGTACGCCATTCGGAAGCTCTCCTGCGGAAGATCAGCGGCCGGGGGTGCCCGTGGCTCCGGTGGCACCTCCAGCACGATACCACCGCGCCCCTCGGGAACGGGCCGAGGGCTCGGTGCGCCGGCTCGCACGCCGCGGCGTCGGTGGGTCAGGAGGGCTCGCCGCTCGCACCCGGCAGTGCCGGCGGCGTCCCGATCGGGGCACCGCCCGGCCCGACGAACTGGACCGGCACGACCATCCCCTTCTGCCAGTGCCCCGGGATATGGCAGCCGACGAACCAGCCGCCGGGCGCCGCATCGGCGTCCGCGGGGACCGTCCACGTCACATCGAGCCGCTGCCCGGACCCCACGACGATCCGCGTCCCGGTGAACCCGGCCGGCTCGGCGACGACCGGCGTCGGGCCCGGCGGGTGGTCGGCGACAGCGTCCTCGGCCGCCTCCCACGCGAGCTGCGACTCGAGGTCCCCCACCACCGCCTCGTGGATCTCGAGACCGCCGTTGACGACGTGCAGCGTGACGGTCTCGCCCGGGACGAGGTCCACGACCGGCGGCACGTACCCGTAGTCCCGCATGACGATGTTGACCTCGCGGGGGGTCGCGCTCGCGCCCGGCGTGATCGGCGGCGTCGCAGGAGCGGTGCCGCCACCGCAGGCGGCCAGCGCCAGGGCGACGGCCACCAGCCCTCCGCTGCGGAGCGTGCGATGACGGTTGACGGCGTGCACGGACCCATCATGCGGGACGGGCACCCATCGGCCCCGCACGGCGCAATCACCCTTGACACCTGCGCGGGTACGCCCGTAGCGTGCGCGCACCTCGGCCGCCGCCACCCGGGCCACCACGTGCGGCCGGGCCTCGAACCGCGCACCGTCCCGTCCCGGTGCCCCACGGAGCCGCCCGCCGAGTGACCGCCACGCCCACGGATCCCGTGCCGCACGTGCATGGGCACGTCAAGCCGCACACGCACGAGCACGTCGAGGACCATCCGCACGAGACGGATTCACGACCGGCGGTGCGGCTCGAGGGGCTCGAGAAGCGGTTCGGCGACGTCGCAGCCGTCGACGGCATCGACCTCGAGATCGCGGACGGCGAGTTCTTCTCGATGCTCGGGCCGTCCGGCTCGGGCAAGACCACGACCCTGCGCATGATCGCCGGCTTCGAGCTGCCGACGGCCGGCCGAGTCCTCCTGCACGG
>DASSRG010000046.1:0-3058 GCA_035701885.1 Candidatus Limnocylindrales bacterium | reverse complement strand
CGACGGTCGCGGTGCACTACCGGACGGACGCGGACGCCGCCGAGCGGTCGCTCGCGCGCGTCCGCGAGGCCGGCGGGGACGGCGCCACGTTCCACGCGGACGTCGCCGATGGGGCGGCCGCCGAAGGCCTCGTGCGCGACGTGGAGGCGCGCTTCGGCCGGATCGACGGGCTGGTCAACAACGCGGGTCGGACCCAGGTCGGGCCGTTCTCGGAGCTCGAGCCGGACGAGTGGGACGCCGTCATCGCGACCGACCTGACCGCCGCGTACCGGACGTGCCGGGCCGCCCTGCCCGGGATGATCGAGCGCGGCTCGGGGTCCATCGTCAACGTCGCGTCCAGGCTGGGCCAGACCGGCGTCCCGCGGTCGGCGGCGTACTCGGCGGCGAAGGCCGGGTTGATCGGGCTGACGCGGTCGCTCGCCGTGGAGCTGGGGCGGACGGGGGTTCGGGTCAACGCCGTGGCACCGGGCTTCACGCTCACCGACATGACGGCCGCGGACGCCGAGACCGAGCTCGGGCGGCAGCGGATGGCACAGATGCCGATCGGGCGGTTCGGGCGGGCCGACGAGGTCGCGGAGGCCGTGCTGTTCCTGCTCACCGACGCCTCGTCGCTGTTCACCGGCCAGACGCTCAACCCGAACGGCGGGGGGTACATGCCGTGAAGGGCATCGTCAGCGTCCGCGAGGCGGTCGGGCTCGTGCGCGACGGGGCGACGGTCGTCGTCGGCGGCTCGGGCGCCGGGCACGCGGTCCCGCAACGGTTCATCGACGAGCTCGCCGCGGTCCATGCGGCCGAGGGCCGCCCGCGCGACCTCACGACCGTGTGCATCGTCGGCGTCGGCGACTTCGCCGATCGCGGGTTCTCGCAGCTCGCGCTGCCGGGACTCGCCCGCCGCACGATCGGCAGCAACATCGGCAACGCCCCGCGGCTGGGGGCGCTCGTGGAGCAGAACGAGCTCGAGTCGTACTCGTTCCCGCAGGGCGTCCTCAGCCAGCTGATGCGCGAGATCGCGGCGGGCAGGCCGGGACTCGTCACCCGCGTGGGCCTGGGCACGTACGTGGACCCGCGCCAGACCGGCGGCAAGCAGAACAGCCGGACGACCGAGGACCTCGTCGAGGTCGTCACGCTCCGCGGCGAGGAGTTCCTCCTGTTCCACTCGTTCCCGGTGGACGTCGCGGTGATCCGCGGCACGACGGCCGACGAGGACGGGAACATCTCGATGGAGGGCGAGGCCGTCCAGGGCGAGATGCTGTCGATGGCGATGGCGGCCCGCAACTCCGGCGGCATCACGATCGCCCAGGTCAAGCGGCTCGCGCCGCGGGGCAGCCTGGCCCCGCGCAGCGTCAAGGTGCCGGGGGCGCTCGTCGACTACGTGTTCGTGGACCCGGACCAGTGGCAGACGTACGTCACCCAGGACTCGCCGTACTACGCCGGCGCGCTCCGCAAGCCCGCCACGCCCGAGCCGCCGCTGCCGCTCGACGTGCGCAAGATCATCGCGCGGCGCTCGCTGCTCGAGTTCCGGCGCGGCTCGATCTGCAACCTGGGCTTCGGGATCAGCCAGCTCATCGGGCGGGTCGCGTGGGAGGAGGGCGTCACCGACCAGCTCGTCCTGACCGTGGAGCAGGGAATCTTCGGGGGCGCCCCCGTCGCGGGGAACGAGGGCGGGGCCGGGTTCAACTACCAGGCGATGATCGACCAGCCGTACATGTTCGACTTCTACGACGGCGGCGGGCTCGACGTGGCGAGCCTCTCGTTCGCCGAGGTCGACGCGAACGGCAACGTCAACGTGCACGCCTTCGAGGGCCGCGTCCGCGGGCCGGGCGGCTTCCCGAACATCAGCGCCCGGACACGGAAGATCAACTTCGTCGGGACGATGACGGCGCAAGGCCTCGAGCTCGACATCTCGGGCAGCGGCGTCCGGGTCACGCACGAGGGATCGCTCCAGAAGTTCGTCCCGGAGGTCCGGGAGATCTCGTTCAGCGGGACGCTCGCGCGGCGGCGTGGTCAGCACGTCCGATACGTGACCGACCGCGCGGTGTTCGAGCTCGCCGACGACGGCCTGGTGCTGATCGAGGTCGCGCCCGGCATCGACGTCGAGCGCGACGTCCTCGGGCAGATGGGCTTCCGTCCGCGAGTGGCTGACGACCTCCGAACGACCGACCCGCGGGTGTACGTCGCGGGGCCGATGGGCCTTGCGGCGGACTTCGCCGCGGAGCAGGCATGAGCGTGCTCGTCGAGCTGCAGCTGGGGCGAGTCGCGCGGCTGACGCTCGTCAACCCGCCGCTCAACCTCGTGACGCGCGAGCTGCTGGACGAGCTCAACATGGCGCTGGCCAGGCTCGAGGCGGCCGAACCCGGCGACGTGCGCGCGGTCGTCGTCACGGGCGCCGGCGAGCGGGCGTTCTCGGCCGGGTCGCACGTGGGTGAGTTCGAGGCCCAGCGCGGCCCGGGCGGCCGGGAGCGCCTTGCGCTCGAGGAGCGGACGTCGTCTCGCCTCGCCGCGCTGCCGATGCCCACGATCGCCGCGATCGAGGGCAACGCGCTCGGTGGCGGGCTCGAGCTCGCGCTCGCGTGCGACCTGCGCGTCGCGTCCGAGCGCGCGAAGGTGGGTCTCCCCGAGGTTCGACTCGCGGTGATCCCCGGTGCGGGCGGAACACAGCGCCTCCCGCGCGTCGTGGGGGTGGCCCGCGCGAAGGAGCTCATCCTCACCGGCAAGCTCCTGGACGCCGACGAGGCCGCCCGGATCGGCCTCGTCCACGAGGTCGTGGCGTCCGGCGAGGCCGTCGCCCGAGCCCACGAGATCGGCGAGGAGATCGCCGCCCGCGGGCCGATCGCCGTCCGCGAGGCGAAGCGCCTCCTCGACGCCGCGCTCGATACGCCCCTCGACGCCGGACTCGAACACGAGCTCGAGGCGAGCGTCCGCGTGTTCGCGACGGACGACCTCCTCGAGGGCGCCCGCTCGTTCTTCGACAAGCGCGATCCCGACTACCGCGGCCGGTGAAGCCGCCCATCCCGCCCCGTAACGAGGTTCAGCCCCATGACTGACGTTGGCCGCTTCG
>DASSRG010000045.1:0-8334 GCA_035701885.1 Candidatus Limnocylindrales bacterium | reverse complement strand
GCATCGGCGGCCCCCGCCACTCGGAACGCGCCGCGCCGCAGCGCGGGCTGCGCCCGGCGTGCGGCGTACACCGCCCGGGTCCAGGCCAGGCCATCCAGGTCCCACGTCGACTCGTCCCACGGGAACGCCCGCCTGCAGTCTGGGTCGTTGCCGCCGACGATCCCGACCTCGTCACCGTAGTACGTGCACGGCGCGCCGGGGAGCGTCGCCTGGAGCAGCACCGCGAGGTGGTACGACGCGCGGTCCTCCGATGCCATCGTCCGGAACCGCGGGCTGTCGTGCGAGCCGAGGAGGTTGAGCTGGACCTCCGTGACCGCCCGGTCATAGAGGCCCATCAGTCGCTCGAGCTCGTGCCCGAACGCGGCGCCGTCACGCACCCACACCCTGCCCCCGTACTCGTGGTGCGCCCGGACGACCGGCTCGTTCAGGTGGCCCTGGGCGACGAAGCCGAGGATCGCCTCGGCGAGCGGGTAGTTCATCAGCGCGTCGAACCGGTCGCCCGCGAGCCACTCGGGTGCCTCGTGCCAGATCTCGCCGACGATGTAGGCGTCCGGGTTCACGGCGCGGCAGCGGTGCCGGAACTCCTGCCAGAACCCCTCGTCGCGGATCTCGGCTGGAACGTCGAGCCGCCAGCCGTCGATGCCGAACCGGAGCCAGTGCTCCGCGACGCCCATCAGGTGCTCGCGGACCTGCGGGTTCGAGGTGTTGAGCTTCGGCAGCGCCGGCAGGCCCCACCAGGCGCGGTACCCCAGCCGCCGGATCGACTCGTCGCCCTTCGGGTCGTCGGTGGGGTCGAGGCCAGGCTCGTCGGGCGCCTCGTCCACGTCCACGGACCACGGGTAGGGCCGCATCGGGCGGCGGCCCTCGAGCGCGGCCGGGTGCCAGTGAAACCAGTCGCGGTACGGGCTCTGGGCGCCGTTCTCCAGCACGTGGTGGAACGCCCAGAACCCGCGGCCCGTGTGGTTGAACACGCCGTCGAGGACCACTCGCATGCCGCGGGCGTGGGCCGAGTCGAGCAGCTCGCGGAGCGCCTCGTTTCCGCCGAGCAGGGGGTCCACCGTCAGGTAGTCGTACGTGTGGTAGCGGTGGTTCGAGGCGGACTGGAAGATCGGCGTCAGATAGAGCGCATTGACGCCCAGGTCCTGCAGGTACGGCAGGTGCTCGACGATCCCCGGCAGGTCGCCGCCCTTGAACCCGTGCGTCGTCGGGGCGGCGTCCCACGCCTCGAGCGGACCGGGCTTGGGCACCCGCTCCGAGATCGCGAACCGGTCCGGAAAGATCTGGTAGAAGACGGCGTCGCGAACCCAGTCGGGCGTGTTGATGGTCATGCCCGCCAGTCTAGGGTGGGTCGCCCGGGCGGCCGCCGGGCGCGCGGGTAGACTGCCGCCGTGCGACGACCCGTCCGACCGGTGATCCCGATCCTCGCGTGCGTCGCCGTCGTCGCGGGCTGTGGCCCGACCGCGCCGTCGCCATCGGCCGCCCTGACGTCCGCGACGCCCGCCGCGACCGCGTCACTCTCCGCATCGTCGTCGGCCACCGCGTGCGTCACCGCCACAACGCCGGACGGCCACGACTGGAACGACCGCACCTGGTACGAGGTGTTCGTCCGGAGCTTCGCGGACTCGGACGGCGACGGAATCGGCGACCTCCGCGGCCTGACGTCGAAGCTCGACTACCTCAACGACGGCGACCCGGCCACCACGGACGACCTGGGCGTCGGCGGCCTGTGGCTGATGCCGATCGCGGAGGCCGCGAGCTACCACGGCTACGACGTCATCGACTACGAGGCGGTGGAGCAGGACTACGGCACCCGCGAGGACCTGGACGCGCTCATCGCCGCCGCCCACGAGCGTGGCATCAGGGTCATCGTCGACCTCGTCCTCAACCACACGTCGGTCGACAACCCGTGGTTCGAGGCGAGCGCCGCGGACAAGGACGGCAAGCGCGAGTGGTACCTGTGGGAGGACGAGAAGCCCACCTGGCTCGGCCCGGACGGGCAGGTCGTGTGGCACGAGAAGGACGACGACTACTACTACGGCGTGTTCTGGGAGGGGATGCCCGACCTGAACCTGCGCGACGAGGCCGTGACGGCAGCCCTCGAGGACGTCGCCCGGTTCTGGCTTGCGGACGTGGGCGTCGACGGGTTCCGCGTGGACGCGGCGAAGCACCTCATCGAGGACGGGCCGAAGAACCAGACGAACACGCCCGAGACGAAGGCGTGGCTTGCCGGATTCAAGGCAGCCGCCGACGCCGTCGAGCCCGATGCGCTCCTCGTGGGCGAGGTCTGGGATCCGGCGTCGATCGCCGGCGCCTACGTCCCCGACAGCCTGGACATGACGTTCGACTTCGGGCTCGCGACCGCCTACCGGACCGCGATCCAGGGCGGCCGCGCCGCGCCGATCCGGACGGCGTTCGGGGACACCTTGACGGCGTGGCCGGCGAACCAGTCCGCCGCGTTCCTCAGCAACCACGACCAGACCCGGATCATGACCGAGCTGCGCGGCGACCAGGCCGCGGCCAGGCTGGCGGCGTTCCTGCTGCTCGCCGGCCCGGGCACGCCGTTCGTGTACTACGGCGAGGAGATCGGCATGACCGGGACGAAGCCGGACGAGCGGATCCGCACGCCGATGCGCTGGAGCGCGGACGCGTCGACGGCCGGGTTCACCACGGGCTCACCGTGGGAGGCCCTGTCCGAGGATGACCCCGCGACCGTCAACGTCGAGACGCAGGCGGCCGATCCTGCCTCGCTCCTGTCCGCGTACCGCGGCCTGATCGGTGCGCGAACGGCGAACGAGGCACTTCGCCGTGGCGCCACCACCCTCCTCGATTCGGACGCCGAACCGGTCGCGGCGTGGCTCCGGACGACCGCGGACGCGACGATCCTCGCGATCGCGAACCTCTCTGACGCACCGGTGACCGGCTACACGATCTCGCTGCGCGACGGGCCGCTGTGCGGGCCAGTGACCGCGGGTGGCCTGTTGGCCGTGGGCGGTGACCGCGACACGATCGTCGCCCCGCCGACGGTGAACGCGGACGGCGGCATCGATGCCTGGACACCGATCCAGGAGCTGCCGCCGCGCAGCGGCTACCTCGTCACGCTGGAGCGTGCCCGGTGAGCGACCCGCGCGCGGGCCGGGATTCGCGGACGCACGCCGGCACCCCCGCGGACGTCGCCGAGGCGGAGGGGCGGCGACGGCCGCCGCGCCCGGCGTGGGTCGAGCTCGCCGCGGCCATGCTCGTGGTGTCGGGCGCCACGAGCCTCATCCAGACCGTCTCGGCGTTCGCCAGCCTCGCGGACCGGACGACCCCGTCCGAGCCGCTGTTCCTGCTGTCCATCGCGATCGGGATCGGGACGGTCGTCCTGGGGATCCTCGTGCGCTACGGGCGCGCCTGGCTCGTCGCGGTCAACGTCGCCGCGATCGCCGGGTTCCTCGAGCTCACCTCGGGCACGCCGCAGGGCCTCGTGCTGGGTGTCCTGGACGTGATCGTGGTGGCGATCCTCGTCTCGCAGCGGCCGTGGTTCGCCTGGACGCCGGAGGCGGACCGGGACGACCGCGACGACCGGGACTGACCGGCCCGGGACCGACGGGTCGCCCGGCTACCCCTTGACGCCGCCGACCGCGAGCCCGCCGACCAGGAACCGCTGGAAGAAGAAGAACACCAGCGAGACCGGCAGGGCGAACAGGATCGCGAACGCGGCGAACTCGGACCAGGGCGTGTTGCGCGCGTACTGCCCGACCATGCTGTTGAGCGCGATCGAGAGCGTCCAGTCGGACACCGTCCCGCCGATGAACATGAAGCAGGTCAGGTACTCCGTCCAGCCGCCGAGGAACCCGAGGAACCCGGTGACCGCGATGGCCGGCGTCGCGAGGGGCAGGACCACGCGCGTGAAGATCTGGTTCTGGGTCGCCCCGTCGACCGACGCGGCCTCCTCGAGATCCCGTGGGATCGTGTCCAGGTAGCCCTTGAGGTTCCAGATCGCGAACGGGAGCTGCGAGGACACGACGGCGAGCGACACGCCGACGAGCGATGCGCGCAGGTTGAACGTCAGGTCCCCGAACTCGATCCGGAACTGGTTGAGGAACACGTACAGCGGGATGATCGTCGCCACCGACGGCAGCATCAGCACGCCGAGGATCCCGATCATCAGCGCCTCCCGGCCGCGGAACTTCAGGCGCGAGAACGCGTAGGCGGCCGTGACGCCGAGCCCGACGGCGACCGCCGACGAGCCGAGCGCGATCTTGAGGCTGTTGAGCATCAGCTCGATGAAGCTGATCGGGTTGGACGTCGGCTGGGCGAGCACCTTCTGGTACGCGGCGAGCGTCGCCCCGGGCGGGATCAGGTTCAGCCCCTCGGGCCGGAACAGCCCGCGCGGGTCCACGGAGATGCTGAAGATCCACAGGATCGGGAACAGCACGGTGAACGAGATGAAGATGAGGATCAGCTGCAGGACGATCTGCTTGCCCCAGGGCAGCGGCTTCTCGTCCTCGCCGCGCCTCGCGCCGACCCGCCTTCCGAACCGGAAGTAGGCGGTCACGTCACGACCCCGGCGGACGTCATTGATCGTGCTCATCGGTTGGTCCTCGTCGGCTCGGGGCGGTCAGTCGGCATAGCTCTTCGTCGCCGCGGCGAACTTGTTCGTGATCAGGGTCACGATGAGGAGCAGGAAGAACAGGTAGACGCAGAAGGCCGCGGCGACGCCGTAGAGCTGCCGGTCGTTTGCCAGGCGGTAGGCCTGCGTGACGAGGATCTCGGTCCTCCCGAATGGCTCGCCGGCCGTCATGAAGAAGGGCAGGAAGAACAGGTTGAACGTGATCACGAAGCCGTAGATGGCGTACGGCAGCATCGCCGGGCGGAGGTAGACGATCGTGATGTTGCGGAACTTCTGCCACCAGCTCGCGCCGTCCATCTCGGCCGCCTCGTACAGGTCGCCCGGGATGCTCTGGAGCGCGCCGGTGGCCACGACCGCGTTGAGCGGCCAGCCCAGCCACGTGTTGGCGGTGATCATCGCGAAGTAGGCGAGCGGCAGCGGGATGAACGGGATCGGGTCATCCGGCTGGCGGAGCCAGTCGAGGTTGAACGCGGGCAGGGTGGCCGGCAGGCCGAACCAGCTGCCGACCGTCTGGAGCGCGTAGTTCACCGCTCCGCCGTCGGGCGTGAACATGTTCCGCCAGACCGTCGCGACGATGATCGACGGGATGACGACGGGGAGGATGAACAGCGCGCGGTAGAAGCCGCGGAACAGCAGGCCCTTGGTGTTCAGGAGGACGGCGATCAGCACGCCGAGGATGACGTGCACCACGACGTTGGAGAGGGCCCACCACAGGTTGAACAGGACGAGGCGGACGAACTCGAAGTTCGGGATCTGGAGCTGCGAGGTCGCGATCCGGACGTAGTTCTCGAGCCCGATGAACGGCGCCGGCTCCGGGTTGTTGACCCGGATGTTCTTGACGCTGAACTCGTGGAACGACATCCACACCTGGTAGCCCAGCGGGTAGAAGGTGATGATCGCCATCACCGCCAGTGCCGGCAGCAGGTAGAGATAGGGCTGCAGCGTCCGACGCCATTGGCGCCGCTTCCGCGGCGCCGACAGGACCGCAGTGGTCGTGGCCATCCCTGGACTCGCCTCCTCCTGCTCGTCGCTCGGGGTGTCGCTGTTCGAGCCAATCATCGGCCCCGGATCGGGCTCCCGTCAGGTCGCGGAGCACGGGCCGGGGACGACGGAGGGGCGCCCGGAGGCGCCCCCCTGCCGCTCGGTCGAGGCGAAGGCTACTTGCCGTTCGCCTCGTTCATCGTCTTGCAGGCGTTGGCGATGACGGTGGTCGGATCCTCGCCCTTGTCGAGCACGAGGTTCAGGCCGTCGCCGAAGCCGCCCCAGTAGTTGTTGAACTCGGCCCGCTGCGGGCGCGGGAGGCCTGCGGCCGCCGCGTCGGCGAAGCCCTGGACGATCGGCGAGCTGATGGTCACGCCGGGCGCCGCCGGGACGTGGCCGGCGTCGTCGGTCAGGACCTGCTCGCTTGCGGTGCCGACCAGCTGGAGGGCAAGCGCGACCGCGAGATCGATGTTCTTGCTGTTGGGGTTGATGTACCAGCCGTCGGTGCCGGTCAGCGGGTTGGCCTTCGCGGTGCCGGCCGGGATCGGGGCGACGGCGAGCTTGTCGCCGAGCGCCTTGCTGAAGTCTGCGGTCTGCCACGGGCCGTCGATGACGGCGTTCAGGGCACCGGTCTGGAAGTCCTGCTTGAGGGCGTTGCCGTCGGTGTAGAACTTCGCGCCGGCCGCCTTGAGGTCGGCCATGTACTTGTAGGAGTCGGCCCAGCCGGTGGTCTGGTCCGCGACGCACTTGCCGGTGTCGTCCATCAGGGTGCCGCCGAAGGCGCCGCTGAGGCCGAAGTTGTGGTAGGCGTTCTGGTTGAGGCCGAGCTTGATCGTCCCGTCCTTGACGCCGTTGAGCAGGTCATCGGTCGTGGCCGGGGCGGTCGTGACCGCCGAGTTGTCGTACCACAGGGCGACGGCCTTGAGGGACTCGGGGACCATGTACAGCTTGCCGTCGACCTTCGAGCCGTCGACCGCGACGGGGTTGAAGCCCTCGAGCTTGCCCTCGAGCGCGGTGGTCAGGTCGGCGAGCACGCCGGCGTCGGCCTGCGTGAACAGGTTGTCGTTCGGCGCGATGAACATGTCCGGGCCGCCGCCGGCGGCGACGTCGGTGGTCCACTTGTTGAAGATGTCGGCGAACGGCTGCTCGACGACGTTGACCTTCAGGTCCGGGTTGGCCGTGAGGATGGCGCCGAGGGCCTTCTGGAAGGCGCCCGTCTCGCCACCGCCGGAGCCGTAGCTGTGCCACACGGTGACCTCGCCGCTGAGCGGGGCCGCAGCCTCGCCCGACGGCGACTCGGCCGCGCCGCTCTCGGCGGGCTGGCTCTCCGCGGGTGCGCTCTCGGGCGCGGTGCTCGGCGCGGTCGTCGCGCCGGTGCCGCCGCCACACGCGGCGACGAGAATCGCGGCGCCCGCGAGGAGCGACGCGAATCGAAGCTTCTTCTCCATCCTGGTGTGCTCTCCTCCAAGAGATCGATGCCTGGTGGTGGTCCGGCCGGCGGTGCCGTCCGGGTGTGTCGGGCCGGGCCCGGCCCTGCGGGCCGATTCGGCGAGTGACCTGCCACGTTCGTCTGCTCGGGCGTGGCATGCCGGGCGAACTCTCGTCCGCACGCCGCCCTCGGTCGTCAGCGTCGGCCCCGGTTCACCTCCTGCCGTCGTCGCGGCGCCGGGCCGGTCGAGCCCCGGACGATGAGCCGGGTCTCGAGCCGGATCTGCTCGGGACGTTGATCCCGTCGTTCGACGACGGACAGCAACAGGCGCACCGCGCTCTCGCCCTTCTGGCGGATCGGCTGGTGCACCGTGGTGAGCGGCGGGTTCGTGTGCTGGGAGATGTCGATGTCGTCGAACCCGACGACCGACACGTCCTCCGGGACCCGCAGCCCCATCTCGCGCGCGGCGCGCAGGACGCCGATGGCCATGGCGTCCGACATGACGAGGACGCCCGTCGGCCGCATGCCGTCCTCGGTCGCGCGGCGCATCGCCGCGATCCCGCCCTCGATGCTCGCCGGGCCCACCACGAACGCGTTCTCCGGCAGCACCACGCCCTTGTCCGCGAGCGCGTTGATGTAGCCCCGCATCCGGCGACTCATGACGCCCTCGGGCTCGAGGATCGCGCCCGGCGACGGTGGCTCCACGCCGACGATCAGCAGGTCCCGGTGACCGAGCTGCAGCAGGTGCTCCGCCGCGGCCCGGGCGCCGCCCTCGTCGTCGATCTCGACGAACGGCTGGTCCGGCAGCGCGCTGGAGTCGACCATCACCAGCGGCAGGCCGGCCGCCCGGATCTGCTCGACTTCCGGGTGGTCGGCGGACAGGCCGACCGCGACGACACCGTCCACGGTCGCGCGGCCCATGGCGCGGGCGAGGCTGCCGTGGAGCGGCGAGATGAAGTGGAGCGCGTAGCCCTCCTGCTCGGCGGCCAGCGCGACGCCCTCCGAGAACGCGCCGAAGAACGGGTTCGAGAAGATGACCGACAGCGCCTGCGGCGTGAGCACGCCGAGCGTGTGCGTCTGGCGCTGGGTGAGCATCCGCGCGACCGGGTGCGGCCGGTAGCCGAGGGAATCGGCAACGTCGCGGATGCGGCTCGCGGTCTCCGGCGAGAGCCGGTCGGGGCTGTTGAAGGCGAACGAGACCGCCGTCTTCGACACGCCCGCTTCACGGGCGACGTCGGCGATGCGCGGCCGGCGCCGGGTCCGCTCCTCCACGGTCTCCTCGGTACCAGGTCCTGGGTCCGGCGGCGGGCAG
>DASSRG010000044.1:0-28222 GCA_035701885.1 Candidatus Limnocylindrales bacterium | reverse complement strand
ACGACGGTCATCGCCGCGAGGATCAGGGCCTCGACCTCGGGCGACGGCGTTCCCGTGATGTACGGCTCGCCGGCGAAGACCAGCTGGCGCATCGCGTCGAGGCCGACGGCGAACGGGATCGTCGCGATGGCCACCGCGCCGAGCGCGCCCAAGCGCCCGACCGGGAAGTTGAGGCCCGATACGAAGTAGACCGGCTCGATGACGAGCTGGGTCATGTGGAACGCCTCGCGGCCCCACAGGAGGAACACGCTCGCGAGGATCATCCCGAGCCCGTAGAGCGCCGATAGCGTCAACGCGAACACGACGATGACGAGGCCCCACTGCTCGACGTTGAAGGTCACCCCGTAGACCAGCGACGACACGACGAGGATCGCCGCGGCCCGGGTGGAGCTCATCACGAGGCCGCCCACGGCCATCCCGAGCAGCACGGACATCAGGTTCATCGGTGCCGCGAAGTAGAGCTCGAGGTTGCCCTGGCTCTTCTCCCAGTACAGCTGGCTCGCCATCATCCACACGACGTTGAGCCAGAACGCGGCCATCGCCCCGCCGAGGACGACGTAGCCGATGTAGGCCTCGGGCGCCTGGAGCGCGCGGTAGACGAGGACGAACGCCGAGACCGTCAGGAACGGCAGCAGGATCTCGAAGAACACCCAGCTGGGCTCCCGGGCCATCCCTCGCACGCGCGGGTACGCGCGACCGATCAGGGCGCGCCAGTTGCTGGCGATCACCTGGCGTTGGGACCACGCGGACGCGGTGCGTGGGTCGTCGCCGCCGCGCGTCGTCGCGAACACCGGATTGACCGGGCGGGCGGCGGCCATCAGGCGACCTCCGCCGTCTCGTGGGCCTCCGCGTTCTCGATGTCGGGCTCGGCGATCGTGTGCGGCCCGTCGCCGTCGTTGTCGTGCCGGGCCGCGGCACCGCCTCGGTCGTCGCCGCTTCGGCCGTCGCCGCTTGGGCCGTCGCCGGTTCGGTCCTCGCCGTCGTCGTCGCTCGTGCTCGCGGCGCCCTCGGTCGCCGCCTCGTCCCCGAACCCACGCCCCACCAGCTCGACGAACACGTCCTCGAGCGTGGGCTCGGACTTGCGGAGGGCCAGGATCTGCGCACCCGTGGCACCGAGCGCGGTGACCACCCCACCGAGCGCGGCGTCGTCCGTCAGCGCGAGGTTGACGGCGACGCGCTGCGCCTCGGGATCGGTGTCGGCGGCGAGGGCCGCGGACTCCACGCCGGGGAGGCGCGAGAGCTGCCCGACACCGCCGTCGAGGCGGTCGAGCTCGATCCGGAAGAGCGACTCCCGCTGGACACGCCGCTTCAGCTCGTCCGGCGTGCCGATCGCGAGGATCCGGCCGTGGTCGACGATCGCGATCCGCTCGCACAGCTCGTCCGCCTCGGCCATGTAGTGGGTCGTGAGGAGGACCGTCCGGCCCGGCACCGCGGCCTTCCAGTCCAGGACGAGCTCCCGGATCGACCGTGCGGCCGCGACGTCCAGACCCAGCGTCGGCTCGTCGAGGAACAGGATCCACGGGTCGTTGAGCAGCCCGCGGGCCATGTTCATCTTCTGCCGCTGGCCCGTGGACAGCGTGCTCACTCGCTGGAGCCGCTGCTCGCCGAGTCCCACGGCCTCGATCAGCTGGTCCGTCCGGGCCCACCCTTCCCTGGACGGCAGGCCGTAGAACTGGCTGAACATCCACAGCTGCTCGCGGACCGTGAGGATCCCGTAGCCCGACTGCTCGCCGCCCGCGACCATGTTCATGATCCGCCGGATCCGGCGGGTGTCGGTCGCCACGTCGAAGCCGAAGATCCGCGCCTCGCCGCTCGTCGGCAGGAGCAGCGTCGTCAGGATCTTGATCAGCGTGGTCTTGCCGGCGCCGTTCGGCCCGAGCAGCCCGAAGAACTCCCCGGGCGCGACCTCGAGGTCCACGCCGGCGAGCGCGGTGATCGGGTCCGGCTTCGCGTCATAGACGCGGCGGACGCCACGGGCGGCGATGGCGGGCGGCAGGGCCGAGGCGGCCTGATCGAAGGTCATGGAGCTCCGTCGGGCAGGGTTCGGGAGGCGGGAGCCTAGCACCTTTCGGCGTCCGATGGAAGATGCTTGTCTTACACGCGCGCGAAAAGTGTCGAACACGCCGGCTCGTCGGCTGCCCGGCGTGGCGGGGCGGGCCTGGCGGCTCCCTGGCATACGCCCATCGGGTGAGCACTCGGCAGGAGCGCAACATCGATCCACGGTGCAATTAGCCGCGGACGGCTGATGGAGGACCCTCACGTTGTTCATACGCCCACCCAGCGTGCGCCAAGCCAGGCTCGCCTCCGATAACGCCCACCCGGTGAGCGAATGACCAGCGCCTCCTCGCGAGCCGAGCGTGCGAACTGTCCGTCGAGGACCGTGCTGGTCGCCCATCCTGGCTAATGGCGCCCCAGGTGAGCGGAAAGCAAGAAGTCGCGCGTCCGGGCGTCGACGCCGGCTCGGGCCGGCAGGTTGGACGGAGCGGCCGGCTCAAGCCGCGGCCGGGGCGCCGAAGGCGGCTCGGGCCGGCAGGTTGGACGGAGCCGCCGGCTCAGGCCGCCGCGGGTCGGTCGAGGCGGAGCCGGATCGCACGCGAGGCGGCGGCCAGGCCGCTGTCGTTGCCGTCGAACACGAGCCGCGAGTGGGCGAGCACGAGGTATGCGGTGGAGTCGTAGGTGAGCTGGTCGAGATCCTGGTCGGCGACCTCGCCCTTCTCGATGGCGGCCTTCAGATTCTCCCGGAGCCGTCGGACCCAGTCGCTCTGGAACGCCACAACCCGGTCGCGGACGGTCCCCCGCTCCAGCGCGAGGTCGCCCGCCGCCGCGTCGAAGAAGCAGCCACCCGGAAACACCCGACGGCGCAGGTGGTCGAGGTGCGTGTCCGCGAGCGCGATCGCCCCGTCGCGGCCGAGCGGGATGCCCTCGAGCTTGTCGTAGACGTCGCGCTCGTAGATCTCCCATGCGGTATCGATCGTGGCGAGCTGGAGCTCCTCCTTCGACCCGAAGTGGGCGTAGAGGCCGCTCTTGCTCATGCCGACCTCGTCCGCCAGCCGGGCGATCGACAGGTGGCGGATGCCCTCCACGGTCGCGAGTCGCGCGGCCGTCTGGAGGATGTCGCGACGAGTCCGCTCCCCGTCGCTGCGCGTGCCCTTGATCGCCCGTGCCGCCATACGTCGTTTGTCTCCCGCGAGTCCCGCCCGCCGTCCATCGGGAACTTAGCACGGTCGTTCGTACATTGGCCTCGGATCACTTAGCACGACCGGTCGTACTAGATAGGACGGTCGACTCGTGCGGTCAGCCCCAGGAGACCACCAATGCTTGCCACGAACCCCGTCGATCCGGACATGGCCTTCCGCTTCGGCACGCTCACCTCCGTCGGCGCCCACAGCCACGTCTCGCCTCGCGACGAGAAGGGGCTCGGCGCGGCCCTGAACATCGTCGGCGCAGCCGCCCTCCTCGTGATCGGCTACATCGTCGGCGGGGCCGCGACCGCCGCCGGTTCCGCGTCGGTCGACACGCCGCAGCCCGTCAACCTCGGCGGCGGGCCGGCCGCGATCTCTCGCACGGTCGACGCCCCGATCGCCGGCGAGTTCCGGCTCGGCCCGGGCAATGACCCGGCGCCCGGCATCGTCCGGGTCACGATGCCCGAACCGGCCACCGGCGACTTCCGCCTGGGCCCCGGCAACGGCACGCCGCCCGGCATCGCCGGACGGTAGCGACTCCGGTCTCCCGGGTCGCACCCTCGCTCGGGAACCGACCCGAGCCGCTCTCGACCCTCGCGCGCTCCGCGCCGGTCCGGCACCCGCCGGGCCGGCGCATCCGTGTCCGGCGGCGCGAGGACGGCGCCGCGCCTACCGCAGGAGCGCCGCCGCGAGCAGCCCGCCCACCCGCGCGTTGTCGACGATGAGCGCGACGTTCGCCTTGACCGACTCGCCGTTCGTGATCGCCGCGACACGCGCCAGCAGGAACGGCGTGACGGCGCCGCCGGTGATCCCCGCCTCGTCCGCCTCGCGCAATGCGCGCTCGATCGCCTCGCGCGCGACGGTCTCGTCGAGCGCGTCCGCCTCGGGCACCGGGTTGCAGACCACGATCCCCGACCGCAGCCCCAGCGCCTCGTGGGCCCGGATGACGTCAGCCGCGGCAGCGACGTCCGGCACGGAGACCGGCGCCGGAATCCCGGACCGCCGGCTGTAGAACCCCGGCAGCTCGTCGATGCCGACGGCGACCACCGGCACGCCGCGCGTCTCGAGGTATTCGAGCGTGAGCGGCACGTCGAGGATCGCCTTCGGACCCGCGCACACGACCGCGACCGGCGTCCGGGCGAGCTCGTCGAGGTCGGCCGAGATGTCGAAGGTCGCCGGTGTCGGCCCGCCGTCGGTGCCGGTCCCGAGCGCGCCGCGGTGCACCCCTCCGATGCCGCCGGTCGAGAACACCCGGATCCCCGCCGCCTCGGCCGCGATCATCGTCGCCGCGACCGTCGTCGCGCCCCAGCCGCCCGACGCGATCGCGGCGCCGAGGTTCGGGCGGCTGACCTTGCGGACGGAGCCGGCAGGCGCGGTCGCGAGCGCCTCGAGCTGGTCGCGGGATAGCCCGACGAGCAGCCGGCCCTCGTTCAGCGCGACCGTCGCGGGCACGGCGCCGGTCGACCGGATCGCCTCCTCGGACGCGGTCGCGACCTCGACGTTGTGCGGGTACGCGAGGCCGTGGCTGATGAGCGTCGACTCGAGAGCGACGACGGGCCGGCCCGAGGCGAGGGCATCGGCGACCTCGGGGGCGATGGCGAGACGGTCAGGGGCGATCATGGCCCCGAGGGTACTTCGGGCGATGCGGCACGCGCGCCGGGTCGTGTGAAAACGGCGCATGTTGACTACGCTCCACCGATGCCCAGCAAGGCCTCCCTCCGGGTGCCCACGCCCGAGACGCTCCGCGACCAGGTGGTCCTCGAGGAGCTGGACCTGTCGCCCGACGGCTCGTTCGCGGTGGTCACGCGACGCGCCGTCGAGGGCGACGCCTACGTCTCGCACGTGTGGCTCGTGCCGCTCGACGGGGGCGAGCCCCGGGCGCTCACCGACGGCCTCGTCCGCGACAAGGCGCCCCGGGTGTCGCCCGACGGGTCCCGGGTTGCGTTCACGCGGGCGACCGCCGGCGACCTCGACGCGACGCGCCGCCTGCTCGTGCTCGAGCTCGCGGATGGCTCCCTCACGGAGGCCTCGCTCGGCGAGCTCGAGCCGGGCTCGATCGCCTGGTCGCCGGACGGCTCGCGCCTCGCATTCACCGCCGAGACCGGGCCAGACCGGTTCCTCGTCGGGGCTCGTCCGGCCGCCGGCAAGGCGCCGATCGCGCGACGCGTGACGACGCTCGACTACCGGTACGACGAGGAGGACTACCTCGACCGCCGGTCGCAGCTGTTCGTCGTGGCCGCGGCCGCCGGCGCCGAGCCCCGTCGCATCACGTCGATCGAGGGCGGTGTCTCGCAGATCGCGTGGCGGCCCGACGGCGCGGCCCTCGCCTTCACCGCCGACCCCCGGCCGGACGCCGACCGAACGCCACGCTCGTCGATCTGGGAGGTCACGCTCGACGGTGACGTGCGCGAGATCCTGGCGCTCGCCGGACCCGTCGGCCGGCCCGCGTACTCGCCGGACGGGCGGCTGATCGCCGGCGTGGGCGTCGACGATCCGGACTCCTTCGACGACCTCGCGCCGACCCTGTTCGTCGGGCCCATCGGCGGGTCGTCGGCGCCCGCCCCGCTTGCGCCCGACCTCGATCGGCCCATCGGCAACTGGGCGGATTCGGACCTCGCGGGCTGGCAGGTCGAGTCGGCGCCGGGCCCGATCTGGGATGCAGACGGCCGCGGCATCGTTGCGCTCGTGACGGACCGCGCACGGACGCACGCGTGGCGGTTCCCGGTGGATCCGGAGACGGGCCTGGCCTCGGGCGAGCCCGTGCGTCTCGCGCACGGGGACGCGATGGCGAACGCGCTCGCGGCCCGCGGTGAGGTGGTCGCGGTGCTGGCGACGATCGGCCAGCGGCCGCCCGACCTGGCACTCGCCGCCGGCGGGACGTTGCGCGCGATCGGGACGCTCGGCTCGGCGTGGATCGACACGCTCGCGTGGCCCGAAATGCGCGTCGTCGAGGCGCCCGGCCCAGGCGGGCCGGTCGAGACCTGGATCGCCTCGCCTTCCGGCGCGGGCGACGGTCCGCTGCCCACGATCGTCGACGTGCACGGTGGACCGCTCGGCGGCTGGACGTCGGCGCCGGCGATGGAGGTCGTCCTCCTGTGCGCCCGCGGCTACCGCGTGGTCCTGCCCAACATCCGCGGCTCGGCCTCCTACGGCGGCGAGTGGATCAGGCCGCAGCTCGGCGACTGGGGCGGTCCCGACGCGGACGACGTGCACGCCGCGCTCGACCACGTCATCGCGCTTGGGCTGGCCGACCCGGAACGGCTCGGCGTCCTCGGCCTGTCGTACGGGGGCTTCATGGTCAACTGGCTGGTCGGCACGACGGACCGGTTCCGTGCGGCCGTATCCGAGAACGGGGTCACGAACCAGGTGTCCGCGTGGGCGAACAGCGACTCGGGACCCGAGTACTGCCGCAGCGCGCGGATGGGCGACCCGACCACGCCAGAGGGCGTCGAGCAGCTGTGGCGCCAGTCGCCGCTGCGGAACGTCGCCAGCGTGCGAACGCCGCTGCTGATGCTCCAGTCGGAGGCCGACAAGCGGTGTCCGCCGGCGGACAACGAGCAGTTCTTCATCGCGCTGCGCTGGCTGGGACGGACGGTCGAGTACGTCCTCTACCCCGAGGAGTATCACGTGATCCAGGCCGCGGGCCGGATCGACCGCCGGATCGACCGGATGAGCCGGATGCTCGACTGGTTCGAGCGCTACGTGCTCGGCTGAGCTACGGCGTCCCGTACACCACGACGACCACCGCCTTCGTCTCGTAGCCCGACCCCTCGTTCCCGAGCGCGGCGCCGGCGTGGCGGAGCGGCATCGCGGTCATCGATACCACCCGGAGGCCCTGCGCCTCGTTGATGCGGGCGGCGTCTGCGGCGATCGCCGCGTAGAGCCGCGATGGGTCGATCTCGTTGCCGGTGTCCCGCGGCCGGTAGATCACGAACAGCTGGCCGAGGCCCGCGATGAGCTCTTCTCGCAGAATCTCCGGGTCCTGGTGGCCGATGTACACGGGTCAGCCCAGCGGGAGCTCGGCGGGCGGCGTGGACAGGTGGCGGAGCGCCGACTTGTTGCCCGCGACCGCGCCGCGCTGGAGGGCGGCCGTCGGCGCGAGCCCCCGGCGGCGGGCGTCGAGCCAGCCCTGGAGGAACCCCGCGCTGAACGCGTCACCGGCGCCGGTCGTGTCGGCGGCACGGATCGCGGTCGTGGCCACCTCGAAACGGAGCACGCGCTTGCCGTCCCGGACGAGCACCGTCGCGCCCTTTCGGCCGCGCTTGATGACGGCGATCGGAGCGATGTCCACGAGGCCGCCGTCGTCGTGCTTCGCGCCAACCAGCGCCCGGCTCTCGTCCTTCGTCGCGAAGACCAGGTCCGGACGCGCCTCCTCGAGCAGGGCGATTGCCGCACGGCGACCCTTCGCGAGCAGCGGGGCGGTGGAGCTCAGGTCGACGGTCACGAGCGCGCCGGCCTCGCGGGCGAGCCTCGTCGCGGCCATCCCCGCCTGGCCCAGCGGCTGGTCGAGCAGCGAGTACGCCGGCAGGTGGACGGCATCGGCGCCGGCGAACCACTCGGGCTTGAGGTCCTCGGGCCGCAGCCTGAGCGCCGCGCCGCGGTCCTGGACGAACGAGCGCTCGCCGCCGGGCTCGACGAGCACGCCGATACGACCGGTGGGCGCGCCGGCGACGCGGACCGCCCGCACCTGCACCCCGTCGTTGGCGACGACCGCGACGAGCGAGCGTCCGATGGCGTCGCGCCCGATGGCGCACACGAGGCTGCTCCGGGCGCCGAGCCGGCCGAGCCAGCGGGCCGTGGTCGTCGCGCTGCCGCCCTGGCGGAGCCGGACGCGGCCGGGGACGTCCGTGCCGCGCTCGAGATCGCGGTCGGGGAGGAGCATCACGTCGACGACGAGGTCACCGACGACGACGACCGCCGGACCCGGCTGCGCGGGACGGCGGCGCGGGCGTCTCGGGGCGGGGAGCCGGCCCGCGGCCGGGAGACGAGGCATGGGCGGAGTCTAGCGAGACGGCTCCCCGGTCCGCCGCGGTGGTACGCTCCCGCCCGCTCGTCAGCAGGGAGGGTCGCAGGGCGGTGGCGGAGCGCGGGTCGATCTCGCCGCGCGAGGAGGAGGTGCTGAGGCTCCTCGGTGAGCACCTGACGAACGCGGAGATCGCCGATCGGCTCGTCATCTCGATCCGGACCGTCGAGAGCCATGTGGCGGCCCTGATGCGCAAGCTGGACGCACCCAACCGACGGGCGCTCGCGAGGGCTGCCGAGGCGAGGGTCTCGTCATCGTCGCTCCGCACGCTGCCGGCGTCGGTGTCCTCGTTCGTCGGGCGCGAGGCGGCCATGCAGTCGATCCGGGCGGCACTCGCAGCGGGGCGCCTGGTGACGGTGACCGGACCCGGTGGGGTCGGCAAGACGCGGGTCGCGGTCGAGGCCGTCCGTGCGCTCGGGGAGGACGAGCGCATCCCGATCTGGTTCGTCGACCTCGCGCCGCTCGGGACGGAGGAGGCTGTTCTCGACGCTATCGCCGCGACGATCGACGCCAGGTCGGAGCCGGGACGCCCCGCGCTCGACACCGTGGCGGACGAGCTGCGTCGCGTTGGCGGCGTCGTGCTGCTCGACAACTGCGAGCACCTCATCCATCCGGTGGCGGGCCTGGTCGGTGCCCTCCTGCGGCGCGTCCACGGCCTGCGGCTGCTGCTGACGAGCCGGGAGGCACTGACTCTGGCGGGCGAGCGGGTGATCGGCATCGACTCGCTCGAGACGCCGCCACGCGGCGCCGACCCCGCGACCGCGATGGAGACCGAGGCCGTGCGCCTGTTCGTCGATCGCGCGTCCGCGGTTCGCCCCGCCTTCGACCTCGAAGCCGACCGCGATTCGGTTGTCTCGGTCGTCCGCCGACTTGACGGCATCCCGCTCGCGATCGAGCTGGCGGCGGCGCAAGCGATCGCGCTCGAGCCGCGCCAGATTGACGAGCGGCTCCGCGACCGCTTCACGCTCCTGTCTGCGGGCGCCCGTGACGCCGATCCGCGACACGGAACGCTCCGGGCGGCCCTCGACTGGAGCTATCAGCTTCTCGAGCCGGACGAGCGCGCCCTCCTCGACCGGCTCTCGGTCTTCTCGGGGTCGTTCTCGCTCGACGCCGCGGAGGCGCTCCACGCGTTGGACGGCGCCACGGGCGTGGCCCTCACGCTGACCGCGCTCGTCCGCAAGTCGCTCGTGTCGCCGACGGCGCCGGCGGGTCCGGGATTGGCTCAGCGGTTCCGGCTCCTGGAGCTCGTCCGGGAGTTCGCGCTTGGCCACCTCGAGGCGTCGGGTGAGGCCGACGCATGGCGCGATCGCCACCTCGAGTGGGTGCTCGGCCTCGCCGGTCGGGCGATCGACGGCTTCCACGGGGCGGAGCAGCCGCGCTGGCTGGATGTCCTCGACAACGAACTCGACAACATCGAGGAGGCACTGGCGTGGGCGGTGACCGACGTGGAGCGTGCGGGTCGGGCGCTCGCGCCGGTGGCGCTGCTACAGCCGTACTGGCTCGCGAGGGGCACGCGCCGCGCTCGTGGCGTGCGCTGGGCCAGAGCCATCAGCGAGGCAGCCACCAGCCGTACCGCGGCCGAGCGGACGCGCGGCATCGTGGCCGCCGTCTCGTTGGTCATGTGGAGCGACCTCGACGACGCGGACACGCTGGTCGCGACCGCGACGGCGATCGCCGGGACCGATGGCCTCGCGGTAGCCCAGGCGCGGCTCGGCGCGACGTTCGTGGCGAGCCTGCGCGGGGAGCGCGTCGTCGACTGGACGGATGAGGGCGTCGCGGCCGGGCTGTCGATTCGGCTGCTCGCCTGGCTGCGGTTCTTCGTCGCGCTTGCCGCGAAGCCGGATGCGGCGCGGACGCACGACACGCTGCTCGAGATCGCCGCGGACCTGGACGCCCTGGGCGACGAGCACCTGGCCGGCTCCGTCCATGCGACCACAGCGGACTTCAGCGCGGCGGCGGGCCTGCCCGACGCGCTCGAGGAGGCAGCCAAGGGGGTCAGGATCGCAGGGCAGTACGGCTGCGCCTCGTGCCTGTCGGGCGCGTACGCGAGCATGTCGATCGTGGATCCCGCCATGCCGCCCCGGGACCGGGCGGCGCTCGCACGGGATGCCGTGGCGTACGCGGACGACATCGGCGAGGTCTGGAATGTCCTCATGGCCGTGGAGGTGCTGGGCGCCGCACGTATCGACGGCGGGGAGCTCGAAGAGGGTCTGCTCCTGATCCAGGCGGCGGCCTCCGCTCGCCGGGCAAGCGGCTTCCCGGCAATCCTGCCCGGCCGCACGGCCGCGGCCGCTTGGTCGGCCGCCGTCGCCCGCGCCCGACTCGCACCGGAGAACCTCGCCCGCATCACGGAGCGCGGACGCGCGCTCGAGTACCGGGACATGGTGGCCTTCGCCCGCTCCTGACGCCCCCCGCCGTGATCCAGCTGCCGGGTTTCTTTCCGTGGTCACCACGGATGTGTACGGACGCGAGCCGCACTGACGATCCCGGCCAGCGGTCGCAGATGGCGATCGGCGAACGGAGGTTGTCACCGATGAAGCTGCCTGGCGCAGTCGGCCGCCCGATGGCGACGATCGGACTCTCACTCGTGCTCGGCGCGATCGCGCTCGCGCCCGGCGTTGCCGCATCGGGCGCGACCATCGTCTCCGGCCTGCAGATCCCGGCAACGGGGGCGCAATGCGCGAACCCGGATGCGGTGGTTTCGTACGTGATGACCGGCTCCCTCGAGGGTTGCTGGTACATCGACACGGTGGACTACAAGAGCGTGTCCCAGAACGGCGTGCTGGCCACGGGCACGGAGCGCTTCGTCGGCTGCCTCGGCGCAACCTGCGGCAGCTTCTCCACGACGTTCGTGTTCACCGCCAAATACGCGGGCGATGTTGAGCTTCACGGCCGCTGCCACCATCCGATCACGGGCGGATCCGGCGGGTTCGCAGGGGCGACCGGATCGTTGAGCTTCAAGGACCAGCCCAGCGGCTGCGCGACCTATCACGGCACGGTGCGGCTCGCCGGCTCCTGAGTCCGCCGCTCCCACGCGGTCGAACGGCTCGGAACCCGCGCGAGGAGCGAACACACCTGGGGCTGGGGTCGGGCGTCCGTTCGAGCCCGGCCCCGGCCACCATGCCCGGATGATCAGCGCCCCGCTTCGAGTTCGCTCAGCGCTCAATGGGACGAGATCTTCGTTCTGGTGCTCGCTGATCGCGCAGGTCGGCGGGCTGCCTCGTCGTGCGGCCCGGTGATCGAGCGGCGGGATGAAGTTCTCTTTCCATTGGGCGCGCAGTGTGCAGGCCCACTGCTGCCACCCGGACGCGCAGATGGATGGAGCCGTTCGCGATTCGGCTACCCCGAATGGCAGGACACGAACGAGCGTCCTCGCACCCGTGCGATCTGCGCGCCGAGGTGGCGCGAGCGAGAGGAACTTCATCGCAGTGCGCGCCAGGAAGGCAGCGACCAGGCGAAAGCACGGCAGAACCAAGGACCAGCACCCGCACGAACGAGGGCTGCGCCCGCAAGGCGCGCACCCGCTCCTGCCACGCGGCGGCACGAACCCCGCGCGCTACGATGGAGGCTCGCGGCCGAACGCGCCGCGCCCGCGCGCCCCGACCCGCGACGCGCCGGTCCCCTGCCCAGCGTCTGCGCACCCCGGAGAGAGCGATGACCATCGCCACGGACCAGCTCGACGAGCTGGCCATCAACACGATCCGAACCCTCGCGATCGACGGCGTCCAGAAGGCCAACTCCGGGCACCCGGGTGCGCCGATGGGCATGGCACCGATGACGTACGCCCTCTGGACGCGCCACCTCCGCCACGCGCCGACCAACCCCGCCTGGCCCAACCGCGACCGGTTCGTCCTGAGCGCCGGTCACGCGTCGATGCTCCTGTACTCGATGCTCCACCTGACCGGATACGGCGTCACGCTCGAGGACCTCGAGTCGTTCCGCCAGTGGGGCTCGATCACGCCGGGTCACCCGGAGTACGGGCTGACCCCGGGCGTCGAGGCGACGACCGGTCCGCTCGGCCAGGGCGTCGCGAATGCGGTGGGCATGGCGATCGCCGAACGACGGCTCGCGGCCGAGTTCAATCGCGAGGGCCACGAGCTCATCGACCATCGGACGTACGTGATCTGCTCCGACGGCGACCTCCAGGAGGGCGTCTCCGCCGAAGCCTGCTCGCTCGCCGGCCACCTGCGCCTCGGCAAGCTGATCGCGCTGTACGACGACAACCAGATCCAGCTCGACGGGCCGACGGCCTGGGCGTTCACCGAGGACGTCCTCGGTCGGTTCGCCGCGTATGGCTGGCACGTCCAGCGCGTCGAGGACGGCAACGACCTCGCGGCCATCGACGCGGCGATCACGGCCGCCGAGGGCGACGACCGGCCGTCGATCATCGCCGTCCGCACGGTCATCGGCTACGGGTCGCCGAACAAGGCGGGGACGCAGAAGGCGCACGGCGCGCCGCTCGGCCCCGACGAGGTCCGACTGACCAAGGAGGCCTACGGCTGGGACCCCGACAAGTCCTTCTTCGTCCCCGATGAGGCGCGCGAGATCTTCGGGCGGGCCGTGGACCAGGGTCGCGAGCTCGTGGCCGAGTGGGAGCGCCGGCTGGCCGAGTACGAGGCCGCCTTCCCGGCCGAGGCCGCGGAGCTCAAGCGCCGGATCGCCGGCCGGCTCCCGGACGGCTGGGACGACGGGCTGCCGACGTGGGCCGAGGGCGATGAGGTCGCGACGCGCAACGTGAGCCAGGACGCGATCCAGGTCCTCGCGGCGGCGCTGCCGGAGCTGTTCGGCGGCTCGGCGGACCTCTCGGAGTCGAACCTCACCGACGTCAAGGCGAACGGCCACGACCACTTCGAGGCCGGGCATCCCGGTCGCAACCTGCGCTTCGGCGTCCGCGAGCACGGCATGGGCGGCATTGCCAACGGCATCGCGTACCACGGTGGCTTCCTGCCGTACGTCGCCACGTTCCTCACGTTCAGCGACTACATGCGCGGCGCCGTCCGGCTCGCGGCCCTCAGCGGCCTCCACGTCACGTACGTCTGGACCCACGACTCGGTAGGCCTGGGTGAGGACGGCCCGACGCACCAGCCGATCGAGCACTACGCCGCCCTCCGGGCGATCCCCAACCTGTGGTTCGTCCGGCCGGGCGACCCGAACGAGGCGGCCGCCGCGTGGGCGCTCGCCGTGGAACGCCCCGCGATCGCGGGTGCCAGCGGCGGGCCGGTGGCGCTCGCGCTGACGCGCCAGAAGGTGCCGACGCTCGCGGGGACGAAGGAGCACGCGCGCGAGGGCGTGCGACGCGGCGGCTACATCCTGCGCGAGGCCAGCAGCGGCGAACCGCAGCTGATCCTCATCGGCACGGGCTCCGAGCTCCAGCTGTGCGCGACGGCCGCGGAGGCGCTCGAGGCCGACGGCATCCCGACGCGGGTGGTGAGCCTGCCCTGCTGGGAGCGCTTCGACGCCCAGGACCAGGCGTACCGCGACCGGGTCCTGCCGCCTGGCGTGAAGAAGCGCGTGTCGGTCGAGGCTGGCGTGTCCCTCGGCTGGGAGCGCTGGGTGGGCGACCAGGGCGCGATCATCGGCATCGACCACTTCGGCGCGAGCGCCCCCGCCGGGACGATCTTCAAGGAGTTCGGCTTCACCACCGACCGGGTCGCGGACGTCGGACGGCGGGTCGTGCGCGAGGGACTCCACGGGCGCCTCAAGACCCTGTCGCTGCCCCACGGCGACCACCCGTCGCTCGAGCACGGCGACCCGGGCGTCGAGCGCACCGGCGGCTCCGACCCCGGGCACGACTGATCCAGGGCACGACCAGGGACGAGAAGCAGGGAGCGAGGTCCGAGGCATGCGCGTCGCATTCTCCGCCGACCACGCCGGGGCACGGTTCAAGCAGGAGCTGCTCCACAAGCTCGCCGATCGGGTCGCGGGCGAGCACCAGCTCATCGACCTCGGCGGGGACGGCTCGGACCCCGAGGACGACTACCCCGACTTCGCCCAGCGGCTGGGCCTCGCGATCCAGCGGGGCGAGGCCGACCGCGGGATCCTCATCTGCGGGTCGGGCGTCGGCGCGTCGGTCGCGGCGAACAAGATGCGCGGGATCCGGACCGCCGTCTGCCACGACACGTACAGCGCCCACCAGGGCGTCGAGCACGACGACATGAACGTCCTCACCCTCGGCGCGCGGGTCATCGGCATCGAGCCCGCCGTGGAGTGCGCGCTCGCCTTCCTCGGTGCGACGTTCAGCGGCGAACCGCGCCACGAGCGGCGCCTGGGAAAGGTGCTCGCGATCGAGGCCGCCTCGATGGGCAGCCAACCCGACAACGCGGGGTGACCGACGCGCCGGAGCGCGCTCGGCACGCGCCTTGGCGAACGCCCGGGCGGCGCGGACGTCATGGCCGCGACACGAAACCCGGGACGCCGAGGGGATCGCGCCGACAGGGTTCGACGCCTATGCTCTACCCAGCCTGACCTCCCGACCTGCCCACACGGAGATCCCCAGATGCGCATCGGCTTCATCGGCCTCGGCCGGATGGGCGCGAACATGGTTCGCCGCTCGCTGCGGGACGGTCACGAGATCGTCGCCTACAACCGCACTCCGGAGAAGACGAAGGAGATCGCGGGCGAGGGCGCCGAGGCGGCATTCAGCATCGAGGAGCTCGTCTCGAAGCTGGAGAAGCCGCGCGCCGTCTGGATCATGGTCCCGGCCGGTGACGCCACCGAGGCGCAGATCGAGGAGCTGCTCGAGCACCTGGAGCCGGGCGACACGATCATCGACGGCGGCAACACGAACTTCCATGACGATGTCCGGCGCCATGCCGCGCTCAAGGAGAAGGGCATCGGCTACGTCGACGCCGGCACCTCGGGCGGGATCTGGGGCCTCCAGGTGGGCTACGCGCTGATGGTCGGCGGCGAGCCCGAGTTCGTGAAGCCGCTCGAGCCGATCTTCCTCTCGCTCGCCCCCGAGGGTGGCTACCTCCACGTCGGCGGCCCGGGCGCCGGCCACTACGTGAAGATGGTCCACAACGGGATCGAGTACGGCCTCATGCAGGCGTACGCCGAGGGCTTCGAGATCATGCACGCCAGCGACTACGAGCTGGACCTCGGGGCGATCGCCGAGATGTGGATGCACGGCTCGGTCGTCCGCAGCTGGCTGCTGGAGCTCGCCGTCCGCGCGTTCAAGAGCCAGGGCCAGGACCTGTCTCACCTCAAGGGATGGGTGGCCGACTCGGGCGAGGGCCGCTGGACGGTCCAGGAGGCGATCGACAAGGACGTCCCGGCGCCGATCATCACGCTCAGCCTGCTGACCCGGTTCCGCTCGCGCCAGGACGACTCGTACGGCGCGCGTGTGCTCGCGGCGCTTCGCAACGAGTTCGGCGGGCACGCGGTCAAGACGGACTAGCGAGGGCCCACCGGGGATCGGCGATGACGACGAAGACGAAGGCCAAGGTCGCCGCCCCGGCCGCACCGGTGGCGCCCGCGCCCGCCGCGCCGAAGAAGGACCAGCCGCGCACGATGCGCGACCTTCGGCTGGCCACCGAGTCGAAGCGCCGCGCGGCGGCGAGCAGGCCGCTCGAGAACCCGCTCCGCGAGGGCCTGCGCCTGGAGCGCGTCCCGGACCCCGCGGTGTTCGTCCTGTTCGGCTCGACCGGCGACCTCGCGCACCGCAAGGTCGTCCCGGCGCTGTTCCAGCTGTGGCGCACGCACCTGCTGCCGCACGAGTTCGTCATCGTGGCGGTCGGGCGGCGGCCGTACACCGACGACGCGTTCCGCGCGGAGCTCAAGGAGGCACTCGACAAGTACAGCCGCGTCCAGCCCGTGGACAAGGAGACCTGGGACGACCTCGCCGAGCGGATCGTCTACCACCGGGGCGACTTCAACGACCCGTCGATGTACAGCTCGCTTGCGGAGCGTCTTGACGACCTCGACGAGGAGCGGGGCACCCGCGGCAACCGCCTGTTCTACCTCGCCACCCAGCCGTCCGCCTTCCCCGAGATCGTCCAGCAGCTCGGCAAGGTGGGCCTGGACCACGAGCGCCACGAGAGCGGCTGGCGCCGGGTCGTCATCGAGAAGCCGTTCGGCCACGACCTCGAGTCGGCGGTCAAGCTCAACCGTGAGGTGCTCAAGGTCTTCCGCGAGCGGCAGGTCTACCGCATCGACCACTACTTGGGCAAGGAGACCGTCCGGAACCTCCTGGTGTTCCGGTTCGCGAACGGGATCTTCGAGCCGATCTGGAACCGCCGCCACATCGACCACGTGCAGATCACCGTCGCCGAGTCGATCGGGATCGAGGGCCGCGGGGCGTTCTACGAGGAGACCGGCGCGAGCCGGGACTTCCTCCAGAACCACCTGCTCCAGCTGCTGAGCCTCGTGGCGATGGAGCCGCCGGCGACGTTCGAGGCCGACGCGCTGCGCGACGAGAAGGTCAAGGTCATCCGCGCGGTCGCGGACCTCACCCCGGACCAGGTGCGGACCGACGTCGTGCGCGGCCAGTACGGGCCGGGCTGGGTCAACGCCAAACCGGCGGTCGGCTACCGCGACGAGGCGGACGTCGACCCGCAGTCCGAGACCGAGACGTACATCGCCGCGCGGCTCACCGTCGACGACTGGCGCTGGTCGGGCATCCCGTTCTACCTGCGGATGGGCAAGCGCCTCCCAAAGCGCGCGACCGAGATCGCGATCCAGTTCAAGGACGTCCCCCACCAGCTGTTCAAGGACAGCGCGACCGACCCCGAGGCGAACCTGCTCGCGATGCGGATCCAGCCCGACGAGGGGATCATGCTCCGGTTCGGGGCGAAGGTCCCGGGGCTGGGCATCGACGTTCGCAACGTGACGATGGACTTCACGTACGGGTCGGCGTTCCAGGTGGACAGCCCGGACGCGTACGAGACGCTGATCCTCGACGTGCTGCTGGGCGACGCGTCGCTGTTCACGAGGGCCGACGAGGTCGAGGAGGCGTGGGGGATCGTCGACCCGATCATCGCGGCCTGGGCCGAGATGCCGCCCCCGGAGTTCCCGAACTACGAAGCGGGCACCTGGGGTCCCGAGGCGGCCGAGGACCTGCTCGCCCGCGAAGGCCGGCGCTGGCGCCGGATCTAGGCCGGTGAGCAGGGACGGGCGTTCCCGCCACGCCGCCGCCGCGGAGGGGCTCCAGCGCGCGCCCGACGCGGGCGAGGCGATGCCCCGGACCACCGACCCGGCGGAGTCCGGGCCGAACGCGGGCGGCCACCACTACGGCGAGATCATCGCGGTCGGGACGCGGCCGGCCGGCGGCGGGCGGATCGAGCTCGCCGATCCGCCGCAGCCGGGCGAGCCGACGATGCGCTGGCTGTCGCACGCGCACTCCATCGACGAGATCGAGTCCGAGCTGGCCCGCATCTGGGCGCAGCCGAACCTGCTCGTCGGCATCGACGGGGCACCCGGACGGCACATCGCGGCCCGAACGTCGGTGATGAACCTGGTCGTGATCGCGCGTCAGCCGGAGGTCGGCGAGCGCGCCGCCGAGACGATCCAGCGGCTGACCGGGCGCCACCCGTCGCGGACGCTGATCGTGCTGTCCGCGGACCCGGACGGGCCCCCCTGGCTGGACGCCCGGATCCAGGCCCACTGCGTCCTGCCGCGCGAGGACGCGCCCGAGACGTGCACGGAGCTGATCTTCCTCACGGCCGGCGGCGAGACCGGGCGCCATCTCACCGCGCTCGTGGAGCCGCTGCTGGTCCACGACCTGCCGGTCACCGTGTGGTGGCCCGGCGAGCCGCCGCTGGACCGCGAGCCGGCCCGGGATCTGTTCGAGGTCACCGACCGGCTCGTCGTCGACGGGTCCGCGTGGCAGGGCGACGGCCTGCGGCGCCTGTACCAGCTGGCGGGGCTGTACGCGGACTTCGAGCGGCTCGCGATCCGCGACTTCGCGCTCGTCCGCCAGTCACGCTGGCGCGAGGCGATCGCGTCCGTGTTCGACATGCCGGACTTCACGCCGTTCCTCAACTCGATCCGGCGGATCGCGGTCACCTATGGGACGCACGACGAGACCGGGGCGCCGGGGACGACGAACGTCGTCAAGCCGCTGTACCACGTCGCGTGGCTCGCCTCGCGGCTCGGGATGCGGGTGACGGCCCCGCTTCAGCCGGTCGAGACGCGGGCGCCGGGACGGGCGCGGCCGGGCGACAAGCCGCAGCTCCACCGCGGGCTCGCGGCACGGCTCCGCGGTGCCGGCGGCGAGGTCGCCGTCGTCATGCGTCCGATCGCCTCGGTGATGCCCGCGGGGACCACGCTGCGGGTCGAGATCCTCGCCGAGCGGCGTGGCAGCGAGCTCCGGATCGACGTCACCGCCGAGGCCGAGAACGTCCACGTCCACACGTTCCTCGACGGCGTTCAAGCGGTCGACCGGACGTTCAAGGCCCCGCGCCGCACGGACGTCGACCTGCTGGGCGAGGCGCTCGAGACTGGCGGTCGCGACCCGCTGGCCGTCGACACGATCCGCAAGGCGGCCCAGCTCATCGGGCCCGACCACTGAGCCCATTCCCCACCACCCACACGAGGCTGCCGCTGATGCCCACCGACGCCACCCTGCCCCAGCTCCGCGTCCTCCCCGATCCCGAGGCGGCCGCGGTTGCCGCCGCGACGGCCATCGCCGACGGGATCCGCTCGGCGATCGAGGAACGGGGAGTCGCCCACTGGGCGACGACGGGCGGGTCTGCGGCCGCGCCGATGTACCGGGCGCTGGGGTCACCGCCGTTGCGCGAGCGGGTCGATTGGGAGCGGGTCCACGTGTGGTGGGGCGATGACCGGTTCGTCCCGGCGGATCACCCGGCGTCCAACGTCCAGCCGCTGGAGCAGATCCTGCTCGCGACGGGCGGGGACGAGGGTCAGGTCGGGACGCTGAACGCCGATGCGGGAGCGCACGGCCTGGGCGTGTTCATCCCGAACGAGCACATGCACCCGATCCCCGTGTCCGAGGCGATCGCACGCGGCACCGGCACCGAGGGCGCGGCCGCCGCCTACGCGACCGAGCTGTCGACCTGGGTGCCGAAGGGCGATGACGGGCTGCCCGTGTTCGACGTGCTGGTCCTCGGCGTGGGCGGCGACGGTCACCTCCTGTCCGTGTTCCCCGACTCGGCCGTGTGGGACCGCGACAAGCTCGTCGTCGGCGTGCCCGCGCCGACCCACATCGAGCCGCACATCGCCCGGGTGACGATCCATCCGCGGCTCATCGCCGCCGCCCGTGAGGTGGTCGTGATCACCACCGGTGCATCCAAGGCGGAGTCGCTGGCCAAGGCGTGGGCCGGCGCGGACGAGCGCGAGATCCCCGTCCGCGCCGCCCGGATCCCCACCGCGACCTGGTTCCTCGACGAGGCCGCGGCAGCCCGGATCGACCGGAGCTAGGTTCCTCCCGGCACGGTCAGGCGGCCCGCAGGGCGTCGGTCGGGGGCACGGCGGAGGCACGCACGGCCGGGTAGAGCCCGGCGATCGAGCCGACCGCCGCCGATGCGCCGATGCCGATCGCGATACCGATCGGCGAGACGACGACCGGCCACGCCTGCGACGTCGCGTACGCGGCGCCGATGCCGAGCCCCACGGCGACGCCGAGCACTCCTCCGAGCGAGGCGAGCAGCAGCGCCTCGCCGAAGAACTGGCCGGCGATGGCGCCGCGGGTCGCCCCGAGCGCCCGCCGCAGCCCGATCTCCGAGCGTCGCTCGAGGACCGCCATCAGCATCACGTTCGCGACGCCGAGCGCGCCGACTCCCAGCGCGACGGCCCCCAGGCCGAGGAACAGTGCGGTGAACGCGTTCGCGGCGGCCGCCCGTGCCTCGATGGCATCGGACGGGCGGGCGACCGTCACGGCCTCCGGACGCTCCGGATTGGCGGTCGCGCCGAGCACCGCTCGGACCTCGTCGACATGCGCGGGGTCCGCCCGCACGTAGACGCTGGTCGGTGAGATGTCGGCGTCCAGATACGTCTCGGCGGCTTCCATGCCGATGAGCGCGGACCGGTCGAGCTCCGGCGCGAGCGGCAGCGGGTCGAGGATGCCCACGACCGTGAACCAGCGCCCGCCGATGAACACCTGGACCGCGGCGTCGAGGTCGTGGATGCCGAGGCGCTCCGCGGTGACGCTGCCGAGGACGACCGTGGGGTACTCGGCCAGGGCGGCGTCGAGGAACCGGCCGACACGGACGGTGCCACCAAGCGTGTCGAGCAGGTCCGTGTCCGCGGCCATGACCGCGAGCCCGCCCGTTTCGGCGGCCGGGATCAGGTCGGACCGGCGGACGGATGCGTCCAGGACGGTGACGGCGCTGGCGGCCTCGACCGGACGGATCCGCCGGATCATCGCGACCGCGTCGTCCGGGAGCGACACGTCGTCGCCCAGGAACGACTGGCCGGGCGAGACCGTGAGCATGTTCGTGCCCAGCTTGTCCAGGACCGAGAGGAGCGACGCCCGGCTCGCGTCCGAGATCGCGAGGACCGCGACCATCGCGGCGATGCCGATCGCGATGCCTGCGGCCGTCAGCGCGGATCTCAGGCGGCGGCCACCCAGGCCGCGGAGCGCGATCCGCCCGATCTCGAGCGGGCCCGGGCCGTGGGCGACGAGCGCGGTCATGCGATCGCCTCCACGGTTGTCAGGGCGGCACGCCGGTCCGCGACGATGCGGCCGTCGTGGAGCTCGACCTGTCGCGGCAGCGACGCCGCCAGGTCCCGGTCGTGGGTGATGACGGCGATCGTCGCGCCGTCGTTCGCGTTCAGGTCCCGGAGCAGGTCCACGAGCGCGGCCCCTGTCGCCGAGTCGAGGTTGCCCGTGGGCTCGTCCGCGAGGACGATCGCGGGGCGGCCGACGAGCGCCCGGGCCACGGCGACCCGCTGGCGCTCGCCGCCGGACAGCTGGCCGGGCCGATGGCGGGCGCGGTGCGCGAGGCCGACCCGATCGAGCGCGTGTTCGGCCGCCCGACGCCGCTCCCGGGCGTTGATGCCGCGGTAGAGGAGGCCGTCCGCGACGTTGTCGAGCGCCGTCTCGCCTCCCAGCAGGTGGAAGTGCTGGAACACGAAGCCGATGCGCCAGGCGCGCAGGGCGGACAGCGAGCGGTCCGACAGGCGGTCGACGCGCTCGCCGGCCACCGTGACCTCCCCGCTCGTCGCGCGGTCCAGGGTGCCCAGCACGTGGAGCAGCGTCGTCTTGCCGGATCCAGAGGGGCCGACGATGGCCAGCAGCTCCCCGTGGTCGATGTCGAGGTCGATGTCGCGGAGCGCCTCCACCGGCGGCTCACCCGGGTATCGCCGGCTGACGCCGCGGAGCTCGATGACCCGGCCGGGAACGGGACCGGCCGCAGTCGGCGCGGGCGTCGGCGCCGGCGTCGGCGTTGTCAGCATCGTCGTCATCGCGCCACCACGACGGTCATCCCGGCCGCGAGGCCGTCGCCACGGATCTCGACGTTCCCGTCCTCGAACAGGTCGGTCTCGACCGCGACGTAGCGCCGCGAGCCGTCGTCGTCGACGACCTCCACCGCGTACCCGCCCTCGAGCAGCGCCACGAGCGCGCTGACCGGGACCGTGAGCACGTCCGGGTGCTCGGTGACGACGACGTGCACCGTCACGGGCGCCGCGTCGAGCTCGGGCAGCGTCGCCGAGGGATCGAGGTCGATCGTGACGGGCACGGTCGTGGACGAGCCGTCCTGGGACGCCGTCGCGACCCGGCCGACCTCGCGGATCGTCCCGTCGACCAGCGTCCCGTCCGGCAGCTCCACCGAGACCGCCTGACCGGCAGTGGCCAGGTCCTGGCGGCTCGCCGACAGGTCGAGCGTCACGACCCGCCGGGCCGTCGTCGCGGAAAGGACCGGCGCACCGGGCGCGACCTGCGACCCGAGGGCAGCCTCCTGCGACGCGACGCGGATGGGACCCGGCAGGAACGCGATGTCGGAGCCGTCGAGCGTCCCGTCCCGCTTCCGGTGATTGGCCTTCTGCCAGCGCTTCACGGCGCGGGTCGTCTTGTTGCTCCAGTGGCGGTCGACCTTCATGCCCTTCGGCGCGTAGCCCATCGCCTTCAGATTGCGCTCGAGCTGGAGGACGTCGGCGCCGTCGCTGACGCCGGGTCCGAGCGCCCGCCACAGCGGGCGGCTGCCGTAGAGGAGCCGCGGCCGGACGCGGCCGTCGAGCTCATAGAGGACGCCGTTGCGCTCGATGACGCTGCCCTCGTCCGGCAGCCGGGTGACGGTCCCCGCGGCACCCGCGGACACGTCTGCGCCATCCTCGTAGCCCAGCGTCCCGTCGAGATCCGCGGCGGTCCGCATCGTCCGCTGCGTGATCTCGGCGGTCCGCAGGTCGGCGGTCGGGGAGGGCGATTCCTCCGACGCGGCGCCGAGCGCGGGCACGGGCGGAACGGCGCCGGACGCGATCGCCGCCCCGGTCCCGATGACGAGCGCGAGCGCCCCGACGGCGATGGCGGCCCGCCTCACGGCTGGGTACCGGTCGACGGGCCGCCGTCCCCGGACGTGCCGACCTGCAGGCCCGGGCCTCCGCCGGGCAGCAGGTCACCGCATGCCTCCTGGGCGGCCTGGAACTCGTCGGACGAGGGGTCGATCCCCTCCCCCATCTGCATCATCACGCCGCCGCCCTGGAACTGCGGGTCGGGGAAGTCGATGCCGTGGTCGCGCATGCACTTCGAGAAGTCGAGCAGCTTGTCGGCCATCTCCGGGTCCATCGTCGCGTTGGGGTCGCCCTCCATCCCCGACGGGAGGAGGTGGCGGCAGGCGGCGTCGGCCTCCTGGAGCGCCTTCTGGTCGGGCGCGCCCTTGTTCGGCTGCGCCTCGCCCGCATTGGGCGGCGCCCGGAACTCGCCGTTCTGTGGGCCGCTGCCGGCCGTCCCCGGCTGGGCGATCGAGATCTGGACGTCGACGCCGTGGTCCTTCATGCATGCGGTGAAGTCTGCGATGGCGACCTCCGGGTCGACGGACTCGCTCGGGGCGGCGGACGCTGCGTCCGACGGGGCAGGCGTGGCGAGGCTGACGACGCCGTCCGACGACGACGGCGAGGCGGCCCCGCAGGCAGCGACGACGACCGCGAGCAGGGCGAAACTGGTGAGCGCCAACAGCGCCGACGCGCGACGCCGTCGGCCCGGTGCGAGATGCATCGAGGAACCTCCTTCGAGGCGGGCGAGTCGCCCGCGGTGGAGTCCGTTGTCGCCGCCGCCGCTCAAAGCCCCATCAAGCGCGCTTTCAGAAACCTTTGATCTTCGGCCGGTAGACAGGCCCGATGCACCTGCTTCTCGTCGAGGACGACCCGCGCCTCGCAGACCTCGTCGCGCGGCTGCTCTCCGGGGAGCGGCACCTGGTCGAGCGCGCGGCGACGGGGTCGGCCGCGCTCGAGCTGGCCGACGGGCCCGGGATCGACGCGATCGTCCTCGACGTGGGGCTCCCGGACGTGTCCGGCCTCGAGGTCGCACGCCGCCTCCGCGACCGCGGCTCGCAGGTCCCGATCCTCATGCTCACCGCACGAGACAGCGTCCCGGACCGGGTCGCCGGCCTCGATTCCGGCGCCGACGACTACCTCGTCAAGCCGTTCGCGATCGAGGAGCTCGCCGCGCGCGTCCGGGCGCTGGGCCGCCGCGGGCGCGGGGCAGGCGTCGCACCGACGATGGGGGCCGGCCCGATCCAGCTGGACGAGGCGAGCCGGATCGTCACGGTCGACGGCATCCGAGTCGACCTGAGCCCGCGCGAGTTCGCGCTCCTGGAGTGCCTTCTTCGCCATCGTGGGAACGTCCTCAGCAGGGACCAGCTCCTCGACCACGCCTGGCCCTACGACGCCGAGGTCACCCCGGCGATCGTCGACACCTACGTCTACTTCCTGCGTCGAAAGCTCGGCCCCGTCGCCGGCGGCTGCATCGAGACCGTCCGCGGCACCGGCTACCGGGTAGCCGCGTGAGCGCCTCGGTCGCGGCGAGCGCGGCGGACGCGCCGGTCCTCCGACGGACCCGGCGCCGGCTGATCGCGTGGAGTGCGGGCAGCACGTTCGTCGTGCTCGTCGTGCTGGGCGCGGCGATCTACTGGGCCGCGGCGTCCAGCCTCCGCGCCTCGGGCGTCGCACAGCTGCAGGCGCGCGCCTCGGAGCTCGCGACGGTCGCGATGACCGGGCCCGTCGGCATGCCTGCCGGAGACCAGCT
This sequence comes from Candidatus Limnocylindrales bacterium, assembly GCA_035701885.1. Classification (GTDB taxonomy): domain Bacteria; phylum Chloroflexota; class Limnocylindria; order Limnocylindrales; family CSP1-4; genus CAIXZV01. The sequence goes on along the minus strand of DASSRG010000044.1, from coordinate 3,879 downwards.
GCTCACCGTGACCAACGATCCCGCCCAGCCGGGTTTCGTCATCGGCGGTGCGACGTCGGGCACCATCGGGTTCGTGAACACGCTCCCGGTGGGCGGCGCGTTCAGCGGCGGGACGGAGGCGACGCGCGTGCCGCCGCCCGGTCCCATCCCGGCGTTCCACGCGGACGCCGCGACGATGGCGGCGCTCGACGCGGGCAGCGAGGTGATCCTCGAGACCGAGATCGGCGACGCCCCGGTGCGGGTGCTCGCGCAGCCCGTCGACACGCCGGCCGGCCGGCTGGTGGCGTTCGTGATGGGTGACAGAACCGCAGAGACGGACACGCTGCGGACGCTCCTGTTCGTGCTGCTGGGCGGCGGCCTTGCGGTCCTCATCGCATCGGTCGCCGTGGGCTACGTGTACGCGGGTCGGGCCCTCGTCCCGATCCGCGAGTCGCTCTCACGCCAGCGGGAGTTCGCCGCGGACGCGAGCCACGAGCTGCGGACGCCGCTCGCGATCACGCGGGCGGCGATCGCCGAGCTGCGGCGCGGACGCGACGATCCGGCGACCGTCGATCGGGCACTGGACGACCTCGACGCCGGGGCGACGCGGATGGAGCACCTCGTCGCGGACCTGCTGCTGCTCGCCCGGACGGACGCCGACGCCGTCGAGCTCGCGATCGCGGACACCGACCTCGCGCATGCGGCGGCCGAGGCCGTGGAGTCGCTCGAGGCCGTCGCGGCCGCGCGGTCCGTGCGGCTGGTCCTTGACGTGGCGCAGGCGCCGGTTCGCGGCGACGAGGCCCGGCTGCGACAGCTCGCGGCGATCCTCGTCGACAACGCGATCCGGCACTCCCCGGCGGGTGGCCGCGTGACGGTGGCCGCCGGCGGCGGGGCGACGCTGACCGTCGACGACGAGGGGGCGGGCATCGATCCGGCGCACCTCGACCACGTCTTCGACCGGTTCTGGCGCGCACCGGGCGCGCCTGCGGGCGGCACAGGCCTCGGCCTCGCGATCGCGCGCTGGATCGCCGAGCGCCATGGCGGGACGATCGAGGCATCGAACCGTCCGGACCGGTCCGGCGCGCGGTTCACCGTCCGCCTCCCGGCGGCCTGACGACTCGCCCGCGGGCTACGCTGGCCCGCGATGGTCGCCCCGTTCCCCGATCGCCCGTCGCGGTTCGTCGAGTCGCCCGACGGCACGCCGATCGCCATGTTCTCGGCCGGCGTGGGGCCAGCGCTCGTCCTCGTCCACGGCACGACCGCCGACCATCGGACGTGGCGCGTCCTCGGGCCGATGCTCGTGGACCGGTTCGCGATCCACGCGATCGACCGGCGCGGACGCGGCGACTCGGGCGACGGCGGCGACCCGTACTCGATCGCCCTCGAGCTCGACGACCTGGCGACGGTCGCGGACGTGCTCGCCGGCGAGAGCGGCGCGGCCGTCGACGTGCTCGGCCACTCGCTCGGCGGTCGGATCGCGCTCGGCGCGACGCTTCGGACCCCGTCGATCCGGCGCGTCATCGCGTACGAGAGCGCGCCGTCGTCCGTGCTGCGGGCGCCCGGCGCACGCGACGAGCTGCTCGAGGGGCTCCGGGGAGACCTCGCTCGCGCGGACAACGACACGCTGCTCGCCAGGTTCATGACCGAGGCCGTCGGGATGCCCGCGGCAGACCTCGCGGCCTTCCGTGCGGACCCCATCTGGCCGCTGCGGGCGGCCGCCGCCCCGACGATCGTCCGCGAGCTGGACGCCGCCGACGCGGCACCGGAGATCTCGCTGGAGTCGCTGTCCGTCGTGGGGGTGCCGGTCCTGCAGGTGGCGGGTTCGGAGTCGCCCGATTCGTTCCGGGAGGCGGCGTCGGTCCTCGACGCCCGCCTGGTCGACGGCCGGCTCGCGATCATCGACGGCGCCCGTCACGCCGCCCACCACAGCCACCCTGCGGAGCTGCTCGCCCTGGTCGAGGACTTCCTCGCGCGTTGAAAGGCAGACGCAGCGGGCACGCATGGCACACTCGAGGACGTGGACCTCGGGTTCTTCGGCTGGATCTTCGTCGGCCTCATCGCCGGCAGCGTCTCGGGCTGGTTCGTCGGCTCGCGGTCGGTGTCGGGCTGCCTGCCGACGATGCTCGTCGGCATCGTCGGCGGCGTCATCGGCGGCTGGCTTGCGGGGGCGATGGGCCTCGGCCGCATCGAGGGCCTCATCGGTGCGCTCGTCTTCGCCACCGTCGGCGCCGTCCTCGTCCGGCTCGTCCTGCGGGCGATCGAGCGCGACCGCTGACCCTGACGCGAGGCGCGGATCCGTCACGGTTCCGTCGGGTCGGGCTACCATCGTGGGCATGAGCGACCTGGCCGCGGCACCCGCGGATTCCCGTCCGTATTCCCCCGGCCTCGAAGGCGTCATCGCCGGCGAGACGACCCTGTCGTACATCGACGGCGAGCGCGGCAGGCTGCTGTACCGCGGCTACCCGATCGGCGAGCTCGTCCGCGACGGTTCCTACGCGAGCATCGCCGAGCTGCTGTGGACCGGCGACTGGGATCCGGCCGCGAAGCTTCCCTGTCGCCCGGTATCCGAGCCGGTCCTGCAGGCGCTGCGCGCGCTACCGAAGACGGCGAAGCCGATGGACGCGTTGCGAACCGCGGTCTCGGTCTGGGGCGCGGTCAACGATCCGTCCTGGCCGCCGACGCCCGAGCAGGCCCGCGAGCTCACGGCCTCCTCGCCGTCGGCGCTCGCCGCGTTCGCCCGACTCCGCCAGGGCCTCGAGCCCGTCGCGCCGGATCCCGACCTCGACCTCGTCGCCGGCTACCTCTACCAGATCAACGGCGAGGTCCCCGGCGCTGAGACCGCCCGCGCGCTCGACGCGTACTTCATCGTGGGCGCCGAGCACGGGTTCAACGCCTCGACGTTCACCGCACGCGTCATCACCTCGACCCGGTCCGACCTCGCGTCGGCGGTCGCCGGCGCGATCGGCGCGATGAAGGGACCGCTCCACGGCGGCGCCCCGTCCGAGGTCGTGGAGCAGATCCACGAGGTCGGCTCCCCCGAGCGCGCCGAGGAGTGGGTGCGCGAGACGCTCGCCCGCGGCGATCGGCTCATGGGCTTCGGGCACCGGGTGTACCGGGCGTACGACCCGCGCGCCGCGGCGCTGCGCGAGGTCGCCGAGTCGATGGAGCACCAGCCCGAGTGGCTGCAGCTCGCGATCTCCGTCGAGGACGTGGCACTGCGCGTGCTCGGGGAGAAGTACCCGGACCGGCCCCTCAAGACGAACGTCGAGTACTACGCGGCCCCCGTGCTCATGGGCGTCGGCCTCACGCCGGACCTGTTCCCGGCGACGTTCGCGCTCGCGCGGCATGCCGGCTGGACGGCCCATGCGATCGAGCAGGGCGCGAACAACCGGCTGATCCGCCCCGACGTGAAGTACGTGGGCCCGGGGGAGCGGCCGCTCGCCGAAGCGTAGGGACGGGGCGGCGCGGGCCGCGGCGCGCGTCTCCCGCGTTCCCCGTAGCCCCGTCGCCCCCGTCGCCCCGAGTCGCCGCGCGTCGCCCGCGTCGCCCGCGTCGCCGGAATTTCCCGGCAGGGTCGCCAGTGGCGACCACCTTCGGCCTCAACTCGGTGAAACGGTGCTCCGCGGCCTCCGATGGTCGGCCCCACCGACCGATGCAGCGCGTGTCGCCCTGATTCGCACCGTTGGAGCCACCAGTGGTCGCTGGCGGCGACCGCCCGCTGGCGGCGACCGCCCGCTGTGCCCACGTTGCCGATTCTGATCGCCAGCTCCACGGCCGAGCTCAGTGCAGGACGGCCACCTTGAGCGCCACGATGATCAGCCCCAGCCCCACGTCGACGAGCGCGACGACCAGCGCCGGCCCCCAGCCGCGTCGCATGGCCAGGCCCACGACCAGGCCCCA
>DASSRG010000043.1:0-12214 GCA_035701885.1 Candidatus Limnocylindrales bacterium | reverse complement strand
CTCGCGCCCGAGATCGGCTACGACGCGGCGGCTGCGCTCGCGAAGGAGGGGTTCAAGACCGGCCGCACCGTTCGGGAGCTCGCCCTCGAGCGCGGCCTCTCCCCCGAGCGTGTCGACGAGCTGCTGGATCCCGCCGCGATGACCGAGCCCGGTCTCGGCGGCGGTCCGGCCGGCGGCTGAGCCGGTCACGGGCGGCGAACGCGAACCCCGTCAGCGGGCGTCCACTCAGCGGGCGTCCGCGGCGCGCAGCCTACGCCACGTGACCGCGAACGTGAGGGTCGCGGTCACGCCCCACACGACGTAGACGAGCACGGCCTGGCCGATGCCGGGCAGGACGTCCTGCGTCTCCGGGTCGATCGGCAGCAGCGTCGCGAGCGTGATCGCGACGACCATCGCGACGAGGAACCCGGCGAACAGGGCGAGCACCAGCAGGCCGCCGGCGAGCAGCGCCGTCCCGATCAGCGTGGGGCCGCGCCGCCGTCGCCCGCCCCCTGGCTGATCCGCCGCGTCATTGCCCGCGTTCGCGTCCACGCCGCGATCGTACGACCGCGGGCGGCGGCCGCGCCCCGCTACAATCGCCGCGATGTCCACCCCCGTCTGGGATCGCGCCGGCTCGCTGCCGGTCCCCGCCACCGGTATCGCGACGCCCGAGATCGTCGCGCTGCGTGACGAGGTGCCGTCGATCGACGAGCTGTTCACGTTCATGCGCGACGCCGAGCTGCGCTTCCGCACGCTCCGCATGCGGATCGAGGAGCACACGTTCACCGCGCGCGGCGAGGAGGTCATCACGAGCGAGATCTCGCTCGAGCATCCCGGCAAGGCGAAGGTCCTGTCATCGAGCGGCGCAGGCGACGTCGCCGCCGTGGACTACGACGTCTGGGTCTCCGATGGCCAGACCGTCCGGACCTACACCGCCTCGCGCAAAGTGGGGACCACCCGCCCGGTCCGTCCCCGCCCACGGGGCCTGGACGCGGACTTTCCAGGCTCGTCGCGCGTCTACACGCCCGTGACGCCGCTCCAGATGGAGTCCCTGCCCGACCTGTTCATCCATCCCGCCGGGTACTGCCAGAACGTGCTGGCGACCGGTGACTGCCGGATCACCGGCACCACGACCGTCGCGGGCCGGGAGGCGATCGTCCTCGAGTGCGACCATCCGCGCACCGTGGAGGTCGCCGCGGACCGCCCCGACTTCGCGATCCGGGTCGCCGTCGACCGCGCCGACGGCGTCATCCTCCGGCTCGAGGAGAGCATCGGCGGCCGGGTGACGCGCGACGCGATCGTCACGACCTACGATCCGGACGTCGCGCTGCCGCCGTCGGCGTTCGCGTTCACGTTCCCGGCCGGGACCACGCCGCTGTACTGACCCAGGTGCGGCAGTACGCTGCCGCCGATGCCCGACGACCGCCGCGAGCGCGACAAGTACCGACGGGCGTCGCTGCGCGAGCAGTGGGGGGACGAGCTCCGTGCGTTCCTCGGCTCGACCCCGCTGGTGATGCTGGTGGCGGCGCTCGTGGGAGGCTGGCTGTTCCTCCAGGTCACGAGGCCCGAGGCCGTCCGGGTCGCCGAGATCAGCCCGGGCGACTGCCTGTACATCCGTGCCGCGGACGCCGACACGGACATGGGCGGCGGACGTGCGATCGGCACCGAGGGCGAGGCCGTCCGGGCGCTGTTCGAGCAGAGCGCCGAGCGGGCGCCCTGTGACGGGTCGCACAGCCACGAGGTCGCCGACGCGTGGCTGCTGGACGCACCGGCAGGCGCGCCGTATCCCGGCGGGCTGCCCCTCATGGCCGAACACCAGCCCAGGTGCGAGGCGGCGTTCGAGGCACACGTGGGGCATCCGGTCGCCGGCTCCACGCTCGCCCTGACCGCCGGGGTGCCCACCGAGCGCGCCTGGAACGCGGGCAGCCGGTCCGTGGTGTGCCTCGTCTCCAACGCCGACGGATCGTTCCTCCCTGCAGCAGCCAAGGGCAGCCGCCGCTGATCCAGCCCGGGTTCGGCCGGGTCGCGCTGGCCCGAACGCCTGCCGTCACGCCCGCAAACGAGGCACACTGTGGCCACGCGCCACCGAGACGCCGGGGCAGGCGCGAGCACCGCCCGACACGGCGAGCCCGAACACGAACCAGGCGGCGTCCCAGCCCGAACCCGATCCGCCCGCCGTGCGAGCCGCGCCGGCGACCAGCGAGGAGCACGGCGATGCCCAAGGATCCCAAGACGCCCGGCCCTGAGGCCGCCGACCAGCCCGCCTCGGACGATGCCGACGACCCGGCGCCCGAGAGCGACGCGGCGGGCGTGACCAAGCCGTGGCGTGACGAGGCGCCGGACCCGAAGAAGACCGCGAAGATCGCCCAGAAGGCGGCGCAGCTGGCCGAGAAGCACGTCGAAGACGACCAGGACAAGGCTGCCGTCGAGGCACCGCGGCCGGTCGTCGACGCGAAGGGCCTGCGGGTGGCGATCGGCGTCGACGTGGGCGGATCCGGGATCAAGGCGGCGGCCGTCAACCTGGACACGGGCGAGCTGATCAGCCCCCGCCACCGCGTCCCGACGCCCCAGCCCTCCGCGCCCGCGGCGGTGATCGCGTCGATCGCGCGCTTGATGAAGAAGATCTCGAGCGAGGTGACCCTCGACCAGGAGGTGCCCGTTGGCGTCGGGTTTCCGGCGGTCGTCATCGACGGCGTGACGAAGAGCGCCGCCAACGTGGACCCGGGCTGGGTCGACTTCGACGCGGACTCCGCCTTCGAGCGCGTCCTCGCCCGGCCGGTCCACCTCGTCAACGACGCGGACGCCGCGGGCGTCGCGGAGATGCGGTTCGGTGCGGGCGTCGGTCAGAAGGGGACCGTGTTCCTGATCACGCTCGGGACCGGAACCGGCTCTGCCCTGTTCTACGACGGCATGCTGGTGCCCAATCTCGAGCTCGGGCACATGGAGATCCGGGGCCGGGACGCCGAGCGCCGATCCGCGGCCGCAGCCCGCGTCCGACGCGGGATCAGCTGGAAGGCCTGGGCGATGGACCTCGACGAGCACCTGCTCGCGATCGAGAAGCTGTTCAGCCCGAAGCTGTTCATCATCGGCGGCGGCGTCTCGAAGCGATCGGAGCGGTTCATCCCGCGCCTCACGGTGCGGGCCGCCGTCGTGCCGGCGAAGCTCCTGAACGACGCCGGGATCGTCGGCGCCGCGATGGCTGCGGCCGAGGAGGAGGCGCGCCGGGGCGTCCGATCGGCCGGCTGAACCCCCACCGCTCCGCACCCGCCACGCGGTCGCATCGCCGAACCTCCTTGCCCCGCGACACGCGCGCCCCGGATCATGAGGCCACGTGCCGCCCCTGCCCGAGCTGACATTCGCCGTCCCCGCCGAGCTCCGGTTCATCCTGGACCTCGGCGTCGCCGTCGCGCTCGCGCTCGTCGGCGGCATCATCGCGGTCCGCCTGCGCCAGCCGCCGATCGTCGGCTACCTCCTCGCCGGCGTCGTCATCGGCCCGTTCACCCCGGGCTTCGTCGGCGACAGCGGGCAGATCAGCGAGCTCGCCGAGGTCGGCGTCGTCCTGCTGCTGTTCGCCCTCGGCGTCGAGTTCAACATCACCGAGCTGTCCCCGGTCCGCCGGATCGCGGTGCCGGGGGCGATCCTCCAGGTCCTGATCACAGGGGCGGTCGCGGCGGCGATCGGCATCCCGATCGGCCTCCCACCGGCCGCCGCCGTGGTGGTCGGCGCGGCCGTCGCCATCAGCTCGACCGTCGTCGTCCTGAAGCTGCTCGCAGAGCGGGGCGAGCTCGACAGCCTCCACGGCCGGACGGCGATCGGCTGGATGGTGGTCCAGGACCTGTTGACGATCCTGCTCATCGCCCTCCTGGAGCCGTTCGCGGCAGGCGGCGACCTGGTCGGGCCCGTGGCGCTCGCGCTGATCCGGACGGCGCTCTTCCTCGCGGTCGCATACGTCGTCGGCACCCGGGTGCTGCCCTGGCTGTTCCGCGCCGTGGTCCGGCTCGGGTCGCCGGAGCTGTTCCTGCTCACCGTGTTTGCGACCGCCCTGCTCGCGGCCTTCCTGAGCTCGTACGTCTTCGGCCTCAGCCTGGCGCTCGGCGCCTTCGTCGCCGGCCTGATCGTGAGCGAATCCGAGCTGAGCCACCAGGCGGCCGGCGAGATCACGCCGTTCCGCGACCTGTTCGCCGTCCTGTTCTTCGTCTCGGTCGGGATGCTGCTGGACCCATCCGCGATGATCGCCGACTGGCCGGCGCTGCTCGCGCTGCTGGTCGTCGCGACGGTGGGCAAGGCGGCGATCGGCGCGGGGCTCGGCCGGGCGCTCGGCATGCCGCTCCGCAGCGCGCTCCTCCTCGGCGCCGTCGTCGCCCAGGTCGGCGAGTTCAGCTTCCTGCTCGCGGAGCAGGCGCTCGACCTGGGGCTCCTGGACGCGCGCGGCTACAACCTCGTGCTGGGCACGGCGGTGGTGTCGATCGTCCTCACCCCGATCCTCGTCGCGGGCGCGGTCCGGCTCATCGAGCGGCTCGAGCACGGGCGGCTCATCGCCGAGCCACCGACCGAGGCGGCGGGCGGGTTCAGCCGCGGCGAACGGTCGCCCGAGGGCGGCGGGACCGAGCGTCCGGCCATCGTCGTGCTCGGCGGTGGCCGCGTCGGACGGGTTGTGATCCGCGCCGTCCGCAGCCGGGGCTTCCGGTGCGTCGTGATCGACCGGGACCCCGGGGCGCTCGAGGAGGCGGCCCGGGCCGGCGCCGCGACGCTGTTCGGCGACGCCGCGAGCGTCGCGATCCTCAGGCGGGCGGGCCTCGAGGACGCGCGGCTCCTCGTGGTGGCGCTCGGGGATGCGCTCACCGCGCGACTGGCGGTTGAACGGGCGCGGGCCATGAACCCGCGGCTGACCGTCATCTCGCGAGCGCGCGGCCGGACCGAGGCGACGGCGCTCCAGTCACTCGGCGTCGCGCGGCTGGCGGACCCGGAGATCGAGGCAGCGATCGAGCTCGCACGGGCATCGCTCGCACGGATGGGGGTCTCTGGGCCGGAGCAGACCGCCGTCATGGTGGGACTCCGGCGGCGGGCCTACGGCGAGACGCGCGAGGGCGGCTGACCGGCCGTCGGTGCGACGGTCGGCTTCGACGCCGCAACGGAGGGCGGGGCGCCCGGGCCGGGGATCGCCCGGACGCCCCTGGGGCTAGCGGTAGCGCGTGGGCAGGTAGTAGCCCGAGTCGATGTAGTGCCAGGGGTTGACGCGGTAGGAGCCGCTCCGCCAGGGGAAGCCCTTCCACACCTCCACGTGGACGTGCGGTCCGGTGGCGCACCCGCTCGTGCCGATATAGCCGAGCGTCGTGGACTGCCGCTTCACGGCCTTGCCCTTGTACACGACCTCCCTGCTCATGTGGTAGTAGGCGGTGTACTTGTTGTCCCCGTGGGAGATCCAGACCTGGTACCCGCCACAGTTGGACTTCCAGCCGGCGAACACGACCCGACCGGATCCGATGGGCACGATGCGGGTGCCACGCGACGCGGCAAGGTCGGCGGCGCGGTGCCCGGAGCTGTATCCGCGGCTGATGTATGAGCTGCGGCTCCCGACGGGCCAGGAGGCAGTTGTCGGGAGCCCGGCGATCCCGACGAGGAGCGCGGCGGCGATGGTGGCCACGGTGAGCCGGCGGATCGAGATACGGCGCGCGCGGCGGGCGGGGGTGGGTGACGCCATGGCGACGTCGGGCTGCGGGTAGGCCAACGGCCTGCCTCCTCTCTGCCAGACGCCACGCGGGCCACGCGTGGCGACGGAGACTGGGGAGCCGAGCCCACGGCGATGCCCGGCGGCGGACGCGCGGGTGCCGCAACGGGTGTGTCCAAGGCGTCTGGGGACGCGCAGACACACGGGGCGGGTCTGACGAACCTGGGGGATGAGCGTGGCTCGATCGCCAGCGGGGCGGTGCGACCGGGACGATTGGCGTCCGGGCGGGTCGCGAGTCGACAGGACGGGCTGCCGGGGGCGCGGCTCTTCGGTTGTCGACTCCCCCGTTGGGAGAGCCTGTGGGTGGGTACGTCAGGCAGTCTAGACAACGTCGGGAGGCGGCGCAAACAACAGCCCCTCGCCGTCAGGGTGCAGCCGGGTGACGGTCTTCCAGCTCGCTTGCAACCGGCGCCGGCCGGCCGACGACCCTAGAACTGCTCCCAGCCGGTGAAGGCGTCGGGGAGCGGCGCCTCCGGATCGCGCCGGCCCACCCAGTCGCGGAGCGCCCAGTACGACGTCTTGAACGCGACGTCAGCCCACGGGATCCGCCGCGGGGCAAAGGCCCTCACCTCGAGCGCCTCCGGTGTCGTGCGGGCCTCCCCGCCGACGATCCGAGCCTCGAACACGACGACCACGACGGCGGCTTCGAGCCGCGAGTAGAGGCCGACGAGCTCACCGGGCGCGACGACCAGGCCGGTCTCCTCGAGCGTCTCGCGGACCGCGGCTTCGGCCACGGTCTCGTCGACCTCCAGGAAGCCGCCGGGCTGCGCCCACGCCCCCCGCCCGGGCTCGATCCCGCGCCGCAGGAGGACCGCCTCGCCGGCGTCCGTCACCGGGATGGTCGTGACCACGAGCCGGGGGTTGACGTAGGCGATGAACCCGCAGCTCGGACACACCGCGCGCTCACGATGCTCGGTCTCGGGGACCGCCTGGACCAGCCGCGTCCCGCAGTTCGAGCAGTGGTTGAGCGTGCGCCGGACCCATCGCGGCGCGCCCAGCCCCGACTCGACGTCCGTGGACCGGCCGTCGATCCCGCGCCCCAGGGAGTCGAGCAGCGCCTCCTCGGCGGGTTCGAGGGGACGCTCGCGGGCTGCCGTCACCTTCGCAAGCTCCTCGGTCTCGTCGGCCATCTCAGGCTCGCAGCACGAGGATCACGGCACCCACGATCAGCGCGAGGAACAGCCCCGCCATCAGGACCCAGGCAAGCCGGAACAGGCCCTTGCTGCGGTCGACCGGCATCCATGCCCAGGCCGAGCGCCAGATCCGGAGCGTGGCATCGGCGGTCGTCACCAGGAGCAGGGGGGCCGCGACGAGCACGCACAGCTTGACGAGCAGGCTGTCGAAACCGGCGCCCAGCTCCAGCGCCGTGATGGCGATCGCCCCGAGGACGAGGGCGGGCGCCGACAGCAGGACGTAGTGCTTCTGGAGCGGCGTCGGCTTCGTCTCCGGGACGCTGCGCGGCGGGAGGCCACGCAGGCTGGGCGGAAGGTGCTCCTCGCCGGTCCGGATCGCGGGAGCCGAGGATGCGCCCGGCCCGCCGGCCGTGACGGTCGTCGCGCCCGGGATCGCCTGCCGGTCGAGGACCGGCATGCCCGGCTCCCAGCGCTCGTCGTCCATCGCGGCTCAAGTCTATCGCCGGGGCCGTCGGTTACCCTCCGCGCGTGACGATCATGACGCTCCGTCGCGCGGCCCACGCGTCGCCTGTCGCGATCGCGATGCTCGTCGCCGCGAACTTCGTCCCGCTCGCCGGCGTGCTGTTCTTCGGCTGGAGCCTCACGACGATCGTCGCGTTGTACTGGCTGGAGAACGGGGTCGTCGGAGCGTTCGCGCTCGCGAGGATCGCCACCGCCCAGGGCGTCGACGTCGATCCCGGGTCGGTGACGATCAACGGCCGCCCCCTGTCCGCGGCCGAGCTGCGCAACCCGGCGACCGCGCGGCTCGTGCTGATGCCGTTCTTCGTCGTCCACTACGGGATGTTCTGGCTCGTCCACGGGATCTTCGTGTGGTTCGCGCTGCCGCAGATCTTCGACGCGATGGATGGCGCGACCGGCGGCCCGAGCCTCGTCTCGTGCCTGGTCGTGCTGCCCCTGCTGGTGCTCAGCCACGGCGCGTCGTTCGTGTTCAACTGGTGGTACGGCGGCGAGCGGTTCACCTCGTCGCCGTCGCGGGAGATGGGGGCGCCGTACGGGCGCGTCGTAATCCTCCACCTGACGATCGTCGTCGGCGCCTTCCTCGTCGCGATGCTCGGCTCGCCGATCTGGGCGCTCGTGCTCCTGGTCGTCCTCAAGACCGGCGCCGACCTCGCCGCGCACCTCGCCGAGCGGCGTCGTGCGGACGCCCGGGCCGCCGCGGAGGGGGTGACGCTCGCCCGTGCCCCGGGCCGCGCGATCTGGAGCTAGGCGCGCCGGACCGCGGGACGGCGTCCGAGCTCAGAGGGGCGTCGCGTTCGACTCGTCGTCCATGACCGAGGCGGTCTGCGCATCACGCCGGGCCGCCACGCGCGCCGAAAGCTCCTCGTCGCCGAGGGCCAGGATCTGGGCCGCCAGCAGCGCCGCGTTGTCCGCGTTGCCGATGGCGACGGTCGCGACCGGGATCCCGCGCGGCATCTGGACGATCGACAGGAGCGAGTCCATCCCGCCCAGGTGCTGGGTGGGGATCGGGACGCCGATCACGGGCAGCGTCGTCTTCGCGGCGAGCATCCCGGGCAGGTGCGCCGCGCCACCCGCACCCGCGATGATCACCCGGATCCCCCGCCCCGCCGCGGTCTCGGCGTAGCGGAACAGGTGGTCCGGCGTCCGGTGCGCGCTCACGACCCGGAGCTCGGACGGCACGCCGAGCTCGTCGAGGACCGCCTGGGCGCGCTCGAGGACCGGGAAGTCCGACCGGCTGCCGCCGACGATGCCGACGACCGGCGCCGCGCGGCTCGATTCCGCCTGCGTCACCCGCTCAGTCCTCCCATCGAAGCGCGGCCCGTGCGCGCCGCGCGCGTTCGAGCGCGTCGTCCGCGTCCGTGCTCACCACCGTCACGTGCCCCATCTTGCGGCGCTCGAACACGCGGCGCTTGCCGTACACGTGGAGATGAGCCCCCGGGTCGCGGAGGGCGTCCGGGACGCCGCCGAGCCGCGCCTCGCGGTCCGGGCCGGTCCCGAGCAGGTTGACCATGGCCGCCGTGCCGTGCGGCGCGACCGAGCCGAGCGGCAGCCCGAGGATCGCGCGCACCTGCTGCTCGAACTGCGAGGTCGCGGCACCCTCGATCGTCCAGTGGCCGGAGTTATGGACCCGCGGAGCCAGCTCGTTGATCATCAGGCCCCCGCCGCGGAGCCGGAACAGCTCCACGGTGAGCAACCCAACGACGTCGAGATGACGCGCGAGTCGCTCCGCGATCTCGGAGGCGTCGAACGCCTGGAGCGGCTCGACCGACGCCGGCGCGACGCTCTCGGAGAGGATCCCCTCGTCGTGCACGTTCGCCGACGGCGGGAAGGCGCACGTACGCCCGTCCCGGTCGCGCGCGAGGATGACCGACAGCTCGCCCTCGAAGTCGATCTCGGCCTCGAGCAGGAGCGGCCGCCCGTCCTCGCCGCCAAGCGCGCGCACGGCGCCCGCGACCTCCGCGCGCGACGCGATCCGGGCCTGGCTGCGGCCGTCGTAGCCCCCGAGCGGCAGCTTCAGCCGGCACGGGTAGCCGAGGGCGTCCGCGGCCGCCTCGGCCTCGGCGACGCCGCGGACCTCGCGCCACGGAGCCGTGTACTCGCCGATCTCACGGATGAACCGGCGCTCTGCGAGGCGGTCCTGGGTCGCGCGAAGGGCCGCGATGCCTGGTCGGAGGGGCGCGTGTTCGGCAGCTGCCGCGGCCGCCTCGATGCCCACGTGCTCCAGCTCGTACGTGACGACGTCGCTCCGGCGCGCCAGCTCGCGGGCCGCGGCGACGTCGTCGTAGCGGCCGACGATGATCTCGTCGGCGACCGGTGCGGTGGGGCAATCGCGATCGGGGTCGAGGGCGACGATCCGGTACCCCATGGCCCGCGCCGCGACCGCCAGCATCCGGCCCAGCTGGCCGCCGCCCATGATCCCGATCGTCGAGCCGGGGGGAAGCGGCTGGGCACGGTCAGCGGGCGGACGGCGGATGCCCGTCCGGTACAGCGCGTCGATGACGAAGTCGGCCTTGCGCGCCGTGTACAGCTCGTTGGGGCGGCCGTCCGGCGCGGCCTCGACGATCTGCCGCTTCGCGTCGGCGTATCGGCGGCACAGGTCCGGGTCGGCCCGCAGGGCGTCGCGGAAGGCGACCAGCTCGGCCAGCTCCCCGCGCGCGGGTGGGATCACGTGGAGGTGGACCGGGTAGGACCCTCCTTCGTGGTCGACCGTGCCGGTGAACATCGGCCGGGTCGGCGGGAACGGCGCGATGCCGCCCTGGCGCCCGAAGCCGAGCGAGAGGGCGGCCTCGGAGACCGCGGGGATGTCGTCGGGGTGGGCCTCGATCGCGAGGTCCACGATGTTCTTGCCCGGCAGGTTCGGGACGGCCGAGCTGCCCACGTGCTCGACGACCGTGCCGGGGCGAGCGGACTCGAGCAGCCGGGCGACGCCGCGGGCGACATCGACAGCTGCCTGATCCCAGGGATGGAACGCCGCCGGACGGCGCTCGTAGGGACGGATGGGCCGGTCGGACATCGAGGCGAAGTGTAGGGTGCGCCCCGCACGCGGAGCCGCATGGCGGACCGGCGACCGACTCCGCGGACCCGACGAGGGCGTGATGCGCGGCGGTATCCTCCGGCCATGCTCGGTGGACCCGGCCCGTACGGCGTCTCGACGCCGCGCATCCTGATCGTGGACGACGATCCGAACCTGCTCGTGATCCTCGCCGAGCAGCTGCGTGCGGACGGCTACGAGGTCCAGACGGCGCGCGACGGCGAGGAGGCGCTCCGGCGCCTCGGCCAGGCGTGGCCCGACCTGCTGATCATCGACATGCTGATGCCCCGCATGGACGGGCTCACGCTCGCCCGGGAGGTCAAGGCGCGCGCGGACCTGCCGATCATCGTCCTGTCCGCGATCGACACCGCCGACTCCAAGGCGGACCTGCTCGAGGAGGTGGCCGAGGACTACGTCACCAAGCCGTACCACTACCCTGAGCTGCGTGCCCGGGTGACGCGTGTCCTCAAGCGGCTGGGCGATCGCGTGCCACGGCAGCGGCTCGACCTGGGCCCGAACCTCGCCCTCGAGCTCCACCGGCGCGAGGCCGTGGTCGGCGGCGAGACCGTCTCGCTGACCCCCACCGAGTCGCGGCTCCTCTACGCGCTGGCCGCGAACCTCGGCCAGACCGTCACCACCGAGATGCTGCTTGCGCGGGGATGGGCCGAGACCGAGGACGCCGACCCGAGCTACGTATGGGTGACCATGCGCCGGCTGCGCCAGAAGGTGGAGCTGGACCCGAACAGGCCGGTCCACCTGCTCACGGTCCGGGGCATCGGGTACCGGCTGGTGAGCGCCGGGGAGCCCGCGGAGTCGTGACCGAGCCGCCGGACGAGGGGGCGCGACCGGCGACAGCCGAGGGCAGGCCGTACCCGGGCTCCGGGCTGGGCTTCCGGACCCGGCTCACGCTCGGCATCGTCGCCGCGGCGGTCCTGCCGCTGGCGGGCTTCGGCGTCGTGGTGCTGGTCGTGACCGGGGCGGGCAACACGGATTCGACCGTGTTCCGGGTGCTGCTCCTCGCCGTCGCCGTCGCGGTCGTGTTCGCCGTGTTCCTGGGGGCCGCGATCGCCGCCGACCTGGGCGCGCCGCTGCGCGCGATCGCCTCGTCGGTCGACCGGGTGTCCGCGGGAGACCTCGGGGCGCCACTGGAGCTGCCCGGCGACGACGAGTTCAGCCGGCTCGCGGAGAGCCACAACCGCCTGGCCCGCGACCTCCAGCGCCGGAACACCGAGCTGCGGCGGATCCTCGTCGCGCTCGAGTCGATCACGCTCGACGAGCGGCCGGAGGCGATCGCCATCCGGTCGTCGGAGGACGCGCGGGCCGCGTTCGGGATGATCGACTGCGTCCTGCGGCTCGTGGATCCGGGCGAGGTCCCCGTCGAGGAGGTCGTGCCGGGCGACCCCATCCCGGTCCGCGCGGAGCTCACGGCGGCGGGCGAAGTCCTCGGCGTCGCGACCGGCCACCTCCCGGCGACCCGCCGCTGGGAGCGCGCGGACCAGGACCTGTTCGAGCTGTTCGCCATCGAGGTGAGCGCCGCCATCCGCAACGCGCAGCTGTACGCCCGGGTGGAGGACCAGAACCGGCGGCTCATCGAGCTCGACGAGGCGAAGGACGACTTCCTGCGGGGCGTGTCGCACAACCTCCAGACCCCCCTTGCGAGTATCCGCGGGTATGCCCAGCAGATGGAGTCGGAGCGGTCGGACCGGCGCCTCGGGATCATCACCGAGCAGGCCGACCGGCTCAGCCGCATGGTCCGCCAGTTGCTCACCGTGAGCCGAATCGAGTCGGGCGCGCTGCGGCCCCGCCAGGACGTCCTCGCCCCCG
>DASSRG010000042.1:0-2686 GCA_035701885.1 Candidatus Limnocylindrales bacterium | reverse complement strand
ATGGCGACGGTCGGCTACAACGTCGACCCGTTCGGGCACAACGGCATGCTGCCCCAGCTGCTGCGGCGCGCCGGCATGGACTCGTACGTGTTCATGCGCCCCGGGCCGCACGAGAAGCGGCTCCCCGGCCCGATCTTCTGGTGGGAGTCGCCCGACGGCTCGCGGGTCCTCACGATGCGGCTTCCCCACGAGTACTGCTCGCCGCGCGAGGATCTGGGCTACCACCTCGACAAGTCGCTGGCCCAGCTCCCCGACCGGTTCGCGGAGATGATGGTGTTCTACGGCGTGGGCAACCACGGCGGTGGGCCGACCCGCGAGAACCTGGACTCGATCCGTGCGCTGGACCGGTCCGGGACGATGCCGCGCCTCGTCCACAGCACGCCGGACGCGTTCTTCGCCCGGATCCGCGAGCTGGGCACGGACCAGCTCCCCGTCGTCCGCGACGACCTCCAGCACCACGCCGTGGGCTGCTACTCGGCGCACTCGGGGATCAAGCGCTGGAACCGGCGGGCGGAGCAGCAGCTGGCCGCGGCCGAGGCGTGGTCCGCGGTCGCGCGCTGGCAGACCGGCGAGACATACCCGCGAGCGCCGCTCGGCGAGGCGTGGAAGGCCGTGCTGTTCAACCAGTTCCACGACATCCTCGCCGGGACGGCGATCGAGCCGGCATACGAAGAGGCGCGCGATCAGCTGGGGGAGGCGTCGGCGATCGCCACCCGGGCGCACAACGTCGGGATCCAGTCGCTCAGCAGCCGGATCGGGATCGCGGCCGACGCGGGGACGACGCCGATCGTCGTGTTCAACCCGCACGCGTGGCCGGTGCGCGCCGTCGTCGAGACCGAGTTCGGCGGGCTCAAGGCGACCGACGGGCTGGTGGACGATGCCGGAAAGCCTGTCCCGTTCCAGCCCACCCAGTCATACGCGACGGTCTCGGCGTGGCGGAGCCGGCTCGCGATCGACGTCGACCTGCCGCCGCTCGGGTACCGGACCTACCGCGTCGTGCCGGACCGGGCGCGGGTGCTCGGCGGCAGCGTCATCGCCACGCCCACCAGCCTCGAGAACGAGCACCTCCGGCTCGAGCTGGACCCGGAGACGGGGCGGATCACGCACCTGCGGCTCCTGCGGGACGGCACGGACGTCGACGGGGTGGACCTGGCCGACGCGACCCGGCCGCGCGCGGTCGTCGTCGACGACACCTCCGACACGTGGGGCCACCGGCGCATCGCCTACCAGGACGTCGTCGGCGAGTTCGAGACGACCGCGGTGACGCTCGTGGAGTCCGGGCCGGCCCGGGCGATCCTCCGCGTCGAGAGCCGATTCGGCCGGTCGGAGCTCGTGGAGGACTTCGTGCTGGCGGCGGGCGACCGGGCGGTCGAGATCCGGGTCGTGCTGGACTGGCACGAGCCGGCCCGGATGCTCAAGCTGCGGTTCGCGAGCGGGCTCGAACGGCCGGTCGCGACGTTCGACATCCCGTACGGGACGATCGAGCGCCCGACGGACGGCGAGGAGGAGCCGGGCCAGCGCTGGGTGGACGTCTCGACCCGCATCGGCGGCCTCGCCGTGCTCAATGACGGCAAGTACGGCTTCGATGTCCTTGGCGGCGAGATCGGCGTGACCGCGGTCCGCTCGCCGATCTACGCGCACCACGAGCCGCGCGTGCCGACGCCGGGCGTCCGGTACCAGTTCATGGACATGGGGCAGCAGCGGTTCCGCCTGGCGCTGCTGCCGCACGCCGGCGGCTGGGCGGACGCGGGCATCGGGCGTCGGGCCGCGCTGCTCAATCTCGCCCCGACCGTCCTCCTCGAGTCGTACCACGACGGCCCGCTGCCGCTCCAGGCGTCCTTCGCGCGCGTGGAGCCTGACGACCTCGTGCTGGGCTCGGTGAAGCTCGCGGAGGACGCGGACGACCTCGTGGTCCGGGTGGTCGAGACGGCGGGGCGGGCAGCGGATGCGCGCGTGACGTTCCCCGCCTTCGGCCGCGAGCTCGCCTTCCCCATCGGGCCGTACGAGATCCGGACCTGGCGGCTGCCGATGGCGGACGGGGCGGAGGCGCACGAGGTGGACCTGCTCGAACGCGCGCTCGGGGAGGGCGCGCAGGCGCTCCGGTTCGAGACGGTGGAGCCGATGCAGCCCGGCGAGCCGGTGGTGCCCGCCGACCTCATCGAGGATCCAGCGACGGAGGCATGAGCCGTCGCATCGCGCTCGAGGACGGCTGGCGGCTGAAGGGCTACCTCGGCCACGACTGGGCGCTCGACGCGGCGAGGAACGGCTGGGAGGGCGAGGGCTGGATCGCCGCGTCCGTCCCGGGAAGCGTCGGTCACGACCTCGCCCGCGCCGGCGAGGTCCCCGATCCGTACGTCGAACGGAACAGCCTCGCCCTCGAGTGGGCGGCGGAGCGGGCGTGGCGGTACTCGACGGAGCTCGTGGTTCCAGCGCTGGAGCCCGGTGAATGGGCGCTGCTGCGCTTCGACGGCGTCGACCACGATGCGACGGTGTTCCTGGACGGGGCCGTGATCGGCCATCACGTCGGGATGTTCACGCCGTTCGAGGTCGTCGTTCCTCCGGGTGCCGCGGGGCGTCACCGGCTGGACGTCGTCGTGGCGCCGGCACCGGCGTCGGAGTCGCAGGTGGGCCGGACGAGCCGGGTGCGCATCCACAAGAGCCGGATGAGCTATGGCTGGGACTTCTG
>DASSRG010000041.1:0-16816 GCA_035701885.1 Candidatus Limnocylindrales bacterium | reverse complement strand
CGGACACGCAAGGACATGCGGGCGCGACTCGAGGCGCTCGAGACGGAGCGGCCGCCGTTCGACCCCGCGCCGCCGCCGAACTACAAGGGCCGCTGGGGCGGCGACCTCGCCGGTGTCCGCTGGGCACGGCCCGAGCTCGTGATCCGGGCCGAGATCGGCGGCTGGACGCGGGACGGGCACGTGCGCCAGACCGCCTTCAAGGGCCTGGAGCTCGGCCGCGATCCGCGCGAGGTCGTCAAGGAGGTGGCCATCGATCCGGCGAAGGCCGATCGCGAGGCGGCCGCCGCGTTTCCGGCTGCCTCGGCGGTGACGCCCGTGACGCCGGAACCGGGAGGGTCGGAGGCGATGGCAGCGAATTCGAAGGCGAAGCCGGCGAAGAAGTCCTCGACCTCCTCGAAGTCCTCGTCGCGCGCGGCGCCCGAGGTCGACCCGTCATGGATCGTGACGCCCGCGGAGCTCGACGCGCTCGGCGCGCTCAAGGGCGAGGGCACGTGGTCCGTCGCGGGCCAGGAGCTCAAGCTCACCAACCTCGACAAGGTCCTGTTCCCGCCGCGCGAGGGCGTCGACGAGGCGCCGGTCACGAAGCGCGAGCTGGTGGCCTACTTCGCGCGGATCGCCCCGGCGATGCTGCCGCACCTCGCCGACCGGCCGCTCAACCTCCATCGCTACCCGAACGGCGCCGGGGCGCCCGGCTTCTGGCAGAAGGACATCCCGTCGAGCGCGCCGTCCTGGCTCACGATCTGGCACGAGACCGGGTTGCGCGAGCGCGAGGATCGAGAGGCGAACGACCACCTCGTCGCGGATCGGGCGGCGACGCTGTGCTGGCTCGGCAACCAGGCGGCGTTCGAGGTCCACGCCTGGACGTCCACGATCCACGACCCCTGGACGCCCACCTTCGCGCTGATCGACATCGACCCGGGCACGAAGACCACCTGGGAGGAGACGCTGACGCTCGCCCGCCTCTACCGAACCGCCCTCGAGCACCTCGGCGTGCGGGCGTACCCGAAGACGACGGGCTCGCGCGGCATCCAGGCGTGGATCCCGATCGAGCGCGGCCGCTACACGTACTCCGACACCAGCGCATGGATCGAGAAGCTGTCGCGCGCGATCGGCGCCACCGTGCCCGACATCGTGTCGTGGGAGTGGACCAAGGCGGACCGGGGCGGCAAGGCGCGGCTGGACTACACCCAGAACGCGCCGATCAAGACGCTCGTGGCGCCGTACGCCGTCCGCCCGCGGCCCGGGGCCCCGGTGGCCGCGCCGATCCGGTGGGAGGAGCTCGACGACCCCTCGCTCGCGCCCGATCGCTGGACGATCCGCAACGTCGTCGAGCGGGTCGCCGAGGTGGGCGACCTCTACGCGCCGGCCCAGACCGATCACCAGGAGCTGCCCGCGCTCTAGCCCCGGCGAGGCGTCGTCGGTGCGGACTGCCTCGCTGGGCATCTTCGGTCATCCCGCCTGCTGCGTCAGGCGTCGGCGGGTGATGCCGCCGGTGACTCGCCGATCACGCCGAGCCGGTGGGCGAGTGCGGCCGCCTCCACCCGGTTCTCGACATCGAGCTTGGCGAGGATGTTCGACACGTGGACCGAGGCGGTGCTCACGCTGATGACGAGGTGGTCCGCGATCTTCCCGTTCGACCAGCCCGCTGCCACCAAGCGGAGGATCTCCCGCTCGCGCGGCGTGAGTCCGAGGGTCGCCAGCGGATCCGCTGGTGCGTCGGCCACGGCGTCGACCCTCCCGGCATCGGCGGCCGGTGAGCGCCAGGTGCGATGGTCCAGGCGTGCGAGTCGCGCGAGGCGGTCGAGCTGCGCGAGCAGCGGCGCCGCTCCGATGCGGCCGGCCGTCTCCGCGGCAGCCGACAGCTCACGGGCCACGACAGCCCGAGATGCACCGTGGGCAAGGTGCGCCTCCGCGAGCCGTCGCCGAGCCGAGGCGGCATACGCCGGCCGGTTGACGGCCTCCCACGCGCGAACCGTGCGCTCCCACGCCGCGACGCGACGCGAGGTGTCGGGTTGAACGCGTGCGGCCTCCGCCTCGACCTGGGCGACGATCGGCTCGGCGAGCGCGCCCCACCGAGTGCCCGCCCTCGCGGCCTCCTCGCCAACGATCGACGCGATGGTCTCGAGCCGGGTCCCGGCGGTCGCGACATCCGCCTCCTGCCCACGCGCGCGTGCATCGAGGAGGAGGTCCGCCTCGGCGCCGGCGGCGAGCACCGCGAGCCAGGCGGCGGACGGCCCGGGCTCGAGGCCTGCCCGGAGGACCTCCAGCTGCTCGTCGAACAGCGGCCGGACCGCGCCAGGATCGCCGGCCGCGAGCGCTGCCTCGGCACGCGCCACGCGCACGCTCGCCGCATCCTCCGGGTCGCCGGCGGAGCCGGCGATGGCACGCAACCGCTGTTCGAGGGCGACCGCCTCGACGGGCTGCCCCCGCCCCGCGGCGAGCCGCAGCGCCACCGCGCGAAGCTGGACCTCGACCGGTTCGGCCGGACGCCGTGTGAGGCCGTCGGCCGTCCGTCGAGCCGCCTCGTCCCATGCACCGATCGCGTGGCACGCCCGGGCACCCTGCGCGATCAGTTGCGCACCCAGTGACCGGGCGAGACCGCACGCGTCCGCCGTGGCGATCGCCTCGTCGATGTCGGTGAGCGCCTCCCGGGCACGACCCCAGCGCGTGAGGACGGTTGCGACGGTCGCCACGCCCACGGCCCATCCCTGGAGGTTGCCGATGTCCTCGGCGATCGCCACCGCCTGGCGGAGGCTCGCGACGCCGTCGTCGACGGATCCGTGCCCCGCGAGCACGCGGCCCCGGACCCCGAGCGCGAGCGCCTCGGCCTCCCGTGCTCCGGCGTCCATCGCGATCCCGCGCGCCTCCTCCGCCATTGCGAGTGCCGTGCCCGCGTCGGCCTCCTCCATGTGCGTGGCGGCCCGCTGCGCCGTCATGAGCGCTCGCACGGCTGGCGGAGTGGCAGGGCTCATCGCCGCGCACGCTCGCTCGATCTCCAGGGCCGCCGTGGCGCGATCACCGGCCTCCCACAGTGCCCAGTGAAGCTGGGCTCGCAGCGCGTCCGCGCCCGGGCCGGCGTCGTCCCCGCCCGGGATCGCCGCGAGCGCCGCCCGCGCGAAGTCGACGGCGGCCTCCGGATCACCCGCGAGCAGCGCCGCGCGTGAGGCCTGGGCAAGGAGTGTGCTCACCGCGGGACCGTCGCCCGCCGGCTCCGGAAGCGAACGGAGCTCGGCCGCGCGAGCCGCGTGTCGCCAGGCCGCGTCGAACGCCGAGGCCCTGGATGCGCACGCCAGGGCCTCGAGGTGTGCGGCGAGCGCGGCGCGGACCTCGCCCGCGGCGTCCCTGTGCCACGCGACCGAGGTGGCTGTCGCGGGATCGCCGGTCACCTCGAGTGCGGCTGCGAATGCCGCGTGCAGGAGCCGCCGCTCGCTCGGTCCGAGCTGGGCCGCGAGGACCTCCGCCTGCAGCGCGTGCCGGAACCGGTAGACACCCTCCCCGGTGAGCACCCCCGCGTCGCGCGCCTCCCGCAGCGCGGCGCCGACGGTGCGCACCGGCGCGTCGAGCACGTTCGCGAGGACGCCGTCGTCGAGTGCTCCCGGGTGGAGGGATGCCGCGCGCAGCAGGTCGAGGACCGCCGGGTCGAGCGCCGCGAGCCGGGCGCCGAGGATGTCGTGCAGCGTCTGGGGGACCATGCCGGCGGTGTCGGGCTCGACGAAGCCCGCTTCGATGAGCTCGATCGCGAGGAAGGGATTGCCGCCGGTGCGTTCGTGGAGCCGTTCCACATCGATGGCTGGAACGTCGGCGCCGCCTGCAGGACGCATCATCGCAACCAGCTCGGCGAGTGAAGCCCGATCGAACGGCTGCAGCTCGACCCGTTCCGCGCCGTCGCGGACGAGCTCCGCCAGCGTGGAGCTGACGGCTGGCGGCAGCAGCTCGTCGGTCCGCGTCGTGATGACGAGCGCGGTTCGGCCCACGAGGCCCACGGCGCTCGCGCGGACGAGGTCCAGGGTGGCCGCATCCGCCCAGTGCAGGTCCTCGACCACGAGCAGCAGCGGTCCCCGCTCCGACAGGCGGTTGAGCCAGCCGGTCAACGCCTCGAACAGCCGGAGGCGGGCCATGGCGTCGCCCGCCGGGGGATCGACTCCGGACCCCGGCCCATGCGGGATGTCCGGCAGCAACCTCGCCATCTCGTGGCGGTACGCGCCCATCGTGCTCGCGGCTTCGGCCGGGTCCAGCCGCCCGACGAGCCTCCGAAGCCCATCGACCACCGCGGCGTACGTCAGTGCTCCGGCGTCCATGCGGAGACACGCGCCGATAGCGCAGCGGAAGCCCATTGCCTCCGCCTCGTCCGCGACCGCAGTCACCAGCCGGCTGCGACCGACGCCCGCTTCGCCGCCAATGAGGAGGACGCCCGGCGATCCGTCGCGGGCGCGCTCGAGGAGTCCCCGTGCAAGGTCCAGCTCGTCCGAGCGTCCAATCAGCGCGTGGTGGCCCATCCCCGCCTCCGCGGGGATGATACGCGTGGATCAGCGCGGGTCCGCGAGCGCCAGGAGCTCAGGCCGCATCCGACGACGAGCGCGATAGAGGAGGGCACGCGTCGCGAGCGGCGTCCGCCCGAGCTGCGCGGCGATCTCCGGACCCGGCATCCCCGTCGCGGCAAGGACCACCGCGGTCCGCTCGACGGGCGGCAGGAGCGCAAGGGCGCGCTGGACCGCCATGGCCCGCTCGCCCTCGAGGATCGCGGCCGAAGGGTCGCCCGCCACCTCCGATGTGAGAAGCCGGGGTGCGAGTCGCGCCGCGGCGGCCGCGCGCCGGTAGCGCGAGATCGCGAGGTGACGAGCGACCTGGGCGACCCAGGCGTCCGGGTTGTCCGGCCGCCGGCCGTCCGCGAGCTCCCGGGTGAGACGCAGGAAGGCCTCCTGGACGATGTCCTCGGCAGCCGCGGGGTCCCGGGTCATCCTCGTGATCACCCGGACCAGGACAGGCGCACGGTCCGTGTACAGGTCGCGCAGGCGGTCGATGTCGTCCATGACGGGCTCCGTCGTTCGGGTTCCTGACCCGCGACGGTCGGCCTAAGGTGCGGGACCGCACATCCCGCGCCAGCGGTATCCCGGCCGGCCTCGGCGGCGACCTGACCGGCGACCCAGGGTGCGGCGCCTCGACCCGCTGCCTCGGCAATCGATGCTGATCCCGGCACCGCCCGATTGCGGGATGACCCGCAATGGGCCCGCCGGGCTGGGCCGCTCCCCACGGCCGCCGCCGCGATCGAGGATGCGCGCGGCGGCCGCTCCTCTGGCCGACCACCGGCCCGCCGGCGTCGAGCACCGATGCCGAAGCGGGACCTCGCGGGACGTCCGTCCCGCCTCGTACGGGAGGTTGCGCCATGCGCACGCCGAACCTGTCCCTGGCCGCGCTCGCCCTCGCGGTCGTCCCCCTGCTGGCGGCGTGCTCGTCCGGCACGTCCGCGTCGTACCCGCCGTCGCAGGTCCAGCCGCCGGCGCACCACTACCCGACGCCCGAGCCGTACCCGCCGTACGAGCCGGAGGCGACCGCCCCGGCCCCGACCCCGTATGACGGCGTGACCTACGAGGACCCCGGCGTCAATCCGTTCGTCCCAACCGAGCGCGACCGCGAGTCGACGTTCGGCCTGGACGTCGACACGGCGTCATACGCGATCGCCCGGCGCTACCTGGAGGACGGCAACCTGCCCGACCCGTCCTCGGTGCGCGTCGAGGAGTTCGTCAACGCGTTTCCGCACGACTATCCGGCGCCGCGCGACGGCACATTCGCCCTGTACGCCGACGGCGGGCCGTCTCCGTTCCTGTCCCGGGACGAGGTGCTGCTCCGGCTCGGCGTCAAGGCACGTGAGGTTTCGGACGCGGCCCGCAAACCCGCCTCGCTCACGTTCGTCATCGACACCTCGGGCTCGATGGAGCGGGAGGACCGCCTGGGGCTCGTGAAGCGGTCGCTGACGCTGCTGGTCGACCGGCTCGGCCGCGACGACACCGTCGCGATCGTCACCTACGGCTCCGATGCGCGCGTCGTCCTCGAGCCCACGAGCGTCCGCGATGGCGGCCGGATCGTCGACGCGATCGACGCCCTGCACACCGACGGCTCGACGAACGCCGAGGCGGGCCTCGCGCTCGGCTTCGGGCTCGCGGCGCACGCCTTCCGCGAGGACGGGATCAACCGCGTGATCCTCGCCTCCGACGGTGTCGCGAACACGGGCGAGACCGACCCGGACGCGATCCTCCACCGCGTCCACTGGGACGCGAGCCTGGGCATCCAGCTGGTGACCGTGGGCTTCGGGATGGGCAACTACAACGACGCGCTGATGGAGCAGCTCGCCGACAAGGGCGACGGCTTCTACGCCTATGTCAACACCCTCGACGATGCCCGGACGCTGTTCGGCGAGCAGCTCACCTCCACGCTCCAGACCGTCGCCCTCGATGCCCGGGCGCAGGTCGAGTTCGACCCCGCCCTCGTCGAGTCCTACCGGCTCGTGGGGTACGAGAACCGCGACCTCCCGGACGAGGCGTTCCGCGACGACCGGGTGAATGCGGGGGCGATCGGCGCCGGGCACAGCGTCACCGCCCTGTACGCCCTGCGGCTCACGGGAGAGCGCCAGCTGTTCAACGACACGCTGGGCACGCTGCGTCTGCGCTGGACGGACCCGGGCGAGCGCGAGGCGGGCGAGATCAGCCTCGAGATCCGGGCCGGCGACCTTGCCACCGACTTCGAAGAGACGGCGGCGTCGTTCCGGCTGGACGCGCTCGTGGCCGCCGCGGCGGAGGTGTTCCGGGGCAGCCGCTGGGCCGACGAGTACCGCATCCGGGACGTCGCCCAGGTCGCGTCCGAGGAGTCGCGGGACCTTCCTCGGACGGTCGAGACCGACGACTTCCTGCGGCTGCTGGACCGCGCCGCCTCGCTCGAACGCTAGCCGCGCACCTCGAACGTTCCCGCCGCGGGGCGGCCGGTTCCGGGAGGAGCGGACCGGCCGCCTGCGGCTGCCCACCGACCGACAACCCTGCAACGCGCCCGCCGCGAGGGCCGCGCGGATGTGCGCGCGCATCGTCGCGCGCGCGACGACGTCAACGCCAGGCCCTGACGGAGCGGGGGCCCGGGTACGGCTGGCGGAAGAACCCCAGAAGCGCCTCGCCCGTGGACTGGCGCAGCGCGATCCGCTCGCGCCACGGCCGGCCGGCGTACGCGGCGCTCATCGCGACCCGCACCTCGAGCGTCACGTCGTCGCGCGCCGGGTGGTTCGGGTCGTAGACGCGGATGGTGATCCGGTCGACGGCCTCGTCGTAGGCGTACGCGAGTACCTGGTGGTTCCGGGTCAGGTTCCACGGTGACCAGCCGGCGGCCCGGATGAGCCCCACCACCGACGGATGCCCCGAGTCGATCTCGGCGCGGATCCGCGGCCACTCGCGCAGCAGCGCATCCACGCGCGGCGGCTCGCGCCGCAGAAGGGCCGCGATCCCGGCCGGCGGGTCCGGGCGGAACGCCTGCAGGTCGAGGTAGCGGAGCGGGACGCGGAACCAGTCGAGCGACTCGACCTGGCGCCGGACGAGCGAGCGGAACCGCGGTGACCCGTTCTCGGGAGGCCCCACGTCCGGCGGGGCGCCGACCCCCGCCTCCCACAGGTCCCGGGCGGTCAGCGCCATGCCGCCGCACAGCCCCGCCGAGGCGTCCCCGAAGCCCGCCCGCCGCGGGTCCAGGCCGGCGAGTGTCAGCGTGGGACCGGGCGGGAACGCGTTCGCAAACCGCAGCCCGTGGACGGAGGGCAGGAACCCGGGGACCGCGTTCGAGGCCATCGCGACCGCGCTCGGTGCGGGCCGCCTACCCGTTCGCCGCCGCCAGCTCCTCGGCCAGGAGCGCGGCGAGCTCGCGGGCGTTGGTCGAGCCGTAGTTCGCGTAGCAGTTGTTCATGAGCACGTGGGTGTCCTCGGCGCCGCCGGACGCCTCGAGCACCCGGGGCACCCACTCGCGGAGCTCGCCCTCGTCATAGAGGTAGCGGAATCGCTCCACCGTCGCGCGGCCCTTCATGTCCTCCCAGGTGGCCGTCCGGCGGCCGTGGAACCTGACCACGGCGAGGTCCGGCGACGTCGCCGCCACTACCGGCGGCACGGACGACTTGAACCCCTGCGGCCCGTCGACCATGACGAGCGGGATCTTCTCGTCGGTGAGGAACCGCAACGTGCGCTCGGCGTTCTTCTCGTTGAACCAGGTCGCGTTCCGGAACTCGACCGCGACGGTCAGCCCGTACGGCTCGAGCGCCGTCCTGGCCTCGCGGATGGCGTCGCGATTCTCCGACGAGGTGAAGAACCACTTCGGGTACTGGAGGAACACCGCGCCCAGCTGCCCGCTCTCGGCGAGCGGCGCAAGCCCGTCGGCGAACTGGTGCCACACCTCGGCCAGGAGCTCGCCGGGGAAGTCCTTCGCGTACAGCCGCGGCTTGCTCGCGAGGGTCGGCGGCAGCGCTTCGCGGATCGCCTTCGGCAGCCGCTTCGTCTCGGTCGGCTGGCCGGTCAGCAGCGCGTGCGCCTTGATATCGAACACGAAGTCGGGCGGCGTTCGCTCGACCCACAGCTCGGACAGGCGCCGCGAGGGCAGGGCGTAGTAGGTCGCGTCGACCTCGACAACAGGAAAGCGCGAGGCGTAGTAGCCCAGCCGCTCCTCGGCGGTGTCGGCCGAGGCGGGGTAGAAGACACCGGCGGCGGTCATCGTCGGGTCCGTCCATGACGCGGTGCCGACCCGGATCCGGTGACCGGTCGGGCCCTCGAGCGGCTCGGTGGCCGCGTCGTCGAGGGCCGCCTGCTCGAGGCGCTCCCGCGCGGCGTCCGGCCCCGGGTCGTGCGCCCGGTCGAGGTCGTCGGCGGTCGTGTGCTCCAGCGGCGTCGCCGCCGCCCGGGCGCGGGGTGCCATGGCGGCAGCCTAGCGAGCTGGCCGCGCGGCGAGCACCTGGCGGTACGCGACCTCGTACTCGTCGACCATCCGCTGCGGCGAGAACCGCTCGATCGCGCGCTCGCGGATGAGGGCGCGGTCCAGCTCGGGGATCTTCTCGACGGCGAGCGCCGCCTCGGCCACGTCGTCCACGAGGAACCCGGTGACGCCGTGCTCGATGGTCTCGGTGAGCGCGCCGGCGCGGCGGGCGATGACGGGCGTCCCGGTGGCCATCGACTCGATGGCGACGAGCCCGAACGGCTCGGGCCACCCCCCGAGCATGACCGTCGCGAGCGCGCCCGCGTACAGCGGGTCCCGCTGGCGGGGCCCCACCTCGCCCAGGTACTCGAGCTCCTTCGCGTCGATCGCCGGCTGCACCACCTCGTCGAAGTGGCGGCGCTCCGACTCGGACAGCACCTTCGCCGCGGCGCGGAGGGGGACGCCGGTGATCCGGCTGAGCTCGATCGCCTCCTTGATGCCCTTCTCGGCGGTGACCCGCCCGACGAAGGCGAGATAGCGGCCGGGCTTCGGGGAGAACGGCATCGTGTCCAGTGGCAGGCCGTGGTGGATCGTCGCGACCCAGTTCTGATCCGGGAACCAGCGGCGCTGGCTCTCGCTGATGGCGACAAGCGGGATCCGGCCATGGCTCTCGAGCAGCTCGGGCAGGCCGGGGACGTCGAGGCGGCCGTGGAACGTGGTGATCACGGGCGTCTCGCAGTGCTCGGCGAGCAGGAACGTGTGGTTCTCCATGTGCGAGTGCACGATGTCGAAGCGGTGCGACTCGCGCCACGCGATCTCGACCGTGTGCTGCATGTACGAGGCGACGTCCCCGTCGTAGCCCGTGCGCCAGAGGCTCCGCTCGACGGACGGGATCAGCTCGTACGGCACGTCCGAATCGCCCGCCGCGACGAGGGCGACCTGGTGGCCGCGCCGGTGAAGCTCCTCACCGATCGCGGCGACGACGCGCTCGGTGCCGGCGTACGTGGGCGGGGGGACGGGGAGCATCGGCGGCGCGACGAGCAGGACCCGGAGCGGATCCCCGCTCGATGCTCCGAAGAGCGGGTCTGCCGAGGCGACGTTCGTTCCCATGACATCCATTGAAGCACCACCGGGCGGTTCCAGCCGCGGCGCCGCCCCGTCGCAGGCTTGCGTCTGCATGACGATCCGGCCGCTCGCCCCGACGACGCCCTTTCGGTCAGCCGCGCCGCTGCGGAGGAATCGGGGTGGGGTCGGGTGGGGCCTCGGTCACGGTGACGCGGACGAGGGCCGGGGCGCTGCCGAGCGCGGACAGCGGACCGCGGTTGGGCGAGATCGTGTCGAGCAGCAGCAGGTAGTCGCCCGGCGTGTCGGGCGCGACCACGTCGAGCGAGACCGCGACGGACCCGCCAGGACCGGCGATCGCGGAATCGAGCTCGGTGCTCGTGGCGGCGGGGACCGGCGCGGCCGTGGTGGACACCCAGGTCGCGGTGAGGACCGCGGGGAACCGGGAGGTGTGGTAGCCGCTCGCCTGCTCGCTCCCGCCTTCGCCGGGGCCGAGCGTCACGGACAGATCCCACGTCTCCGAGCCCGAGTTCAGCACCCGCACAGGCACCTTGGCATCCATGCCGGCATGGAGCGTCAGGTTCGCCGGCGCGCCGTAGGCGACCGCGATCTTGCCGCCGATCCGGACGAGCACCGGGGTGAGCATCGCCTGGGTCGCGGCGTCGTACGCGACGCCGGACGGTGTGTGCAGCGTCGGGACGAGGCGGTACAGGCCGGGCTCCGCCGGATAGGTCGCCGCGACCTCGATCCCGCCGGGTCCCGCCTTGGCCTTCGAGAGGTCGACCACCGACCCGACGCGCTCGGGGACGACGAGGTCCACCGCGGGTGCCTCGTTCGGGATCACCACGGGCGTCTCTCCCTCGGGCGGCTGGTCGGCGACCGGCGACGGCTCGTCGACGGGCTGCGGCGAGGGGATCTCGAACATTCCCGTCGGCGGCTTCCACGTCGGGCTCGCGTTCGGCGATGCGGACGGCGTCGGGGTGGGGGACGGGCTCGGGGTCGGGGTCGGGGTCGGCGACGCGGTGGGCGACGGCGTCGGAGCGGTGCTCGCCGACGGCGAGGGGCTGGCACCAGGCGAGGCGCTCGCCGCCGGATCGGGCGAGGCGCCCAAACCTGCGGCCGGCGACGGTGACGCATTCGGGTCGGGGGACGGCGAGGCGCCCGGGTCAGGGGACGCCGGCGGTTCGGGCGCCGCGGTGGCAGTCGGGGCGTCGAGCAGGATCGGATCCCAGCGGAGGCCCACCTGGGCGCCCTTCGGGATCGACGCAGCGCTTCCCGACGCGAGCGGGATCGTGAGCCTGGTCTCGGTCGCGGCGATGGGCAGCGAGCCGAGCGTCAGCGTGCCGAACTTGATCGCGGCATTGGTCAGGGTGGGAACGGGCGGCGGCCCGACGATCGCGTTCGTGGTGCTCGAGAGCCGCCCGACCGCGCCGGACTTCAGGTCGCCCGCCGTGCCGCCGCGCGAGACGAGCGAGCGGTAGAAGCCCGAGGAGCGGCTGTCCGGGTCGAGCCGCGACACGAATCCCTTCGAGCGCGCGCTCTTGACCTTGAACGTGTGGCCGTTCGCGCTCGGGGAACGGTTCCAGATCGCCTCGATCGAGCCCTTGCCGCTGAGCAGCTGGCGGACGTACCAGGCGGGACCCATGTGGGCCTCAGCCACGACGGCGGCCGCGCCCGCCCGGATGAACCCGGCGGCGTAGTTGTCCACCCGCTGGATCGCCTGGTCGACCGTGCCCTCCGGCAGCCCGGGTTCGGTGTTGCCGGACGCGTAGCAGAGGTGGCTGAGCAGGACCACGGCACCCTTCGCCAGCTTGACGTTGTCGACCGACGCCTCGCCGAAGTACTGGTGCGACGAGTTGTCGCCGCCCGCGACGGGGTTCAGGCCGAAGCCGTTCTGGCTGGGCGGGTAGAGCGCGCTCCGGTACCGGCTGGGCCAGCCGTTGCCGTGGCCGAGATAGATGACGATCGAGGCGCCGCTGATCGCCTCGCGGACGGCGGGCCACGTGGCGTTCGGGGTGTAGACCTTGACGACCTCGGCGCCGGCGTTCTTCGCCACCGATGCGGCCTCGTTCGCAAGCGCCTTGTAGCGCGCCGTGATGGCGTCGCCGACGGGACCAACGACGACGGCGACCTTCGGGACGCGTGCAGCCGCGGCGACCGGCGCGATCGCGCCGAGCGCGGCCACGAGACCGACCAGCAGCGCGGCGATCGCCCGCTGCATCGTCCTGTTCAGCGATGTGGTCTCCGTGCGCCCCGGGGGCATGCCATACCAAGGCCGAGACCGTAGCCTACGCCGCTTGTGGCGGGTTGCACAGCCTCTTAACGCTGAATTACGCCGAGGCCGAGGGGCGGGTTCCCGCCAGGACGGACGTACCATCGCGGTATGGCCGAAACGGCTGGTGCGCGCGCGCACCGCAACCGGCTCGCCGATGAGACGAGCCCCTACCTCCTCCAGCACGCCCACAACCCCGTCGACTGGTACCCGTGGGGCGCGGAGGCGCTCGCCCGCGCAGCCGAGCTCGACCGCCCGATCTTCCTGTCCGTCGGCTATGCCGCGTGCCACTGGTGCCACGTGATGGAGCGCGAATCGTTCGAGGACGAGGCGACGGCCGCGGTCCTCAACGACTGGTTCGTCGCGATCAAAGTGGACCGCGAGGAGCGACCGGACATCGACCAGCTGTACATGGGTGCGGTCCAGGCGATGACGGGGCAGGGCGGCTGGCCGATGTCCGTGTTCCTCGCGCCGGACGGCCGCCCCTTCTTCGGTGGCACGTACTTCCCCGACGAGCCACGACACGGGATGCCGTCGTTCCGCCAGGTGCTCCAGGGCGTCCATGAGGCGTGGACGACGCAACGTGGCGAGATCGACGCTGCCAGCGGGCGGCTCGTCGCCGCCCTGGCCGAGCAGCAGGGCGGGGTCGGCGGAGGCAGCGAGGTCCCGGGTCGCGAAGTCCTCGCCCAGGCCGCGGCCGGCGTCATCGGGCAGTTCGACCCCGTGAACGGCGGGTGGGGCCGGGCGCCGAAGTTCCCGCAGCCGATGACCATCGAGTTCCTCCTTCGGCGCGCGGTGGCGGCCGGGGATGAGCGGGCACTGGCGACCGCCCGCGCGAGCCTCGACTCGATGGCCGCCGGCGGCATCCACGACCAGCTCGGCGGCGGGTTCCACCGCTACTCGACCGACGCCAGGTGGCTCGTCCCGCACTTCGAGCAGATGCTCTACGACAACGCCCAGCTCGCGCGCGTGTACGCGCACGCGTGGGCGCTCACGGGTGATCCGTCGTACCGGGGCACGGCGGTAGGCGTCCTCGACTACGTCCTGCGCGAGCTTCGGACGGACGACGGTGCGTTCGCGGCGAGCCAGGACGCGGACACCGAGGGCGAGGAGGGCGCGACGTTCGTGTGGTCCGCGGCGGAGGTCCGCGAGGTGCTCGGTCAGGCCGGGCTCGATGCCGCGCTGTTCTCCGCCGCGTACGGCGTCACGGACGCCGGCAACTGGGAGGGTCACACGATCCTGTCGCGGGTCCGCGGCGACTCCGAGCTGGCGGAGCGCTTCGGTCGGTCGCCCGAGGACATCGCGTCGTCACTCGCCGCGGGCCGCGCGGCGCTCTCGGAGCGACGAGCGGGCCGCCCCCAGCCCGCGCGCGACGACAAGGTCCTTGCCGGGTGGAATGGGCTCGCGATCGCGGCGTTCGCCGATGCGGCGCGCGTCCTCGCGGTGCGGGGCGGGGGCGAGCTCGCGAGGACGTATCGGGATGCGGCGGTCGCGGCCGCCGAGGCCGTCCTCCGCGGGCTCGTCACCCCGGATGGCCGCCTCCGGCGGTCGTGGAAGGACGGGCGCGCCTCGGCCGATGGCGTGCTCGAGGATCACGCGAATCTCGCGGACGGCCTCCTGGCGCTGTACGAGGCGACCCACGACGAGCGCTGGTACGTGGAGGCGACCCGCCTGTGCGATCTCATCCTCGAGCGGTTCGCCGACCCGGCCGGCGGGTTCTTCGACACCGCGGACGACGCTGAGACCCTCGTCGTGCGGCCGAAGGACGTGCAGGACAACGCCACGCCGTCGGGGAACGCGATGGCGGCCACTGTCCTGCTGCGATTGGCGGCGCTCAGCGGTGACGGCCGATACCGGACCTCCGCGGAGCGGGCGCTCGCGACGGTCGGTCCGCTGCTGCTGCGCTACCCGACGGGGTTCGCGCAGTGGCTGTGCGCGCTGGAGCTCGCCCATGCAGGCATCAACGAGGTCGCGCTGATCGGGTCGACCGAGGATCCGGCCCTGCGCGACCTGGTCGCCGTGGTGGACCGCGAGTACCGGCCGTTCGTCGTGCTGGCCGTGAGCGATCGTCCGGACGCGACCTCCGTCCCGCTGCTGCGGGACCGGTTCGCGCTCGGGGGACGGGCCACGGCGTTCGTGTGCCGCGACTTCGCGTGTCGCCAGCCCGTCCACGAGCCGGAGGCCCTCGACGCGCTGCTGGCCGGCGGGTGACGGCGTCGCCGGCGCTCGATGCGCCGCCGCGCCTGGCGGCGACCGTCGCGATCCTCCGATCCGGCAACGCGCAGGGCAGCACCGCACCCGAGGTCCTGCTGACCCACCGGCCGGCGACCATGGCCTTCGGTCCGAACCTCCACGTGTTTCCCGGCGGTGCGCTGGACGCGGCCGACCGGGATCTCCGCCTGCTCGAGCGCCTGCGCCCGCCGCTCGCCGGTGACCCGGGCGGCGTCCACGGGGCACCGTTCGTGGTGGCGGCGATCCGGGAGGCGTGGGAGGAGACGGGCATCCTGCTGGGGAGCGGACCATCGCGCGGTGGGCCGTTCCCCGTGCCGGGGGACGTGCCGGGCGCGTCGTTTATCGACCTCGTCATCGCCCGCGACGTGGAGCTCCGCGGCGACTGGCTGGTGCCGCTGTCGAGGTGGGTCACGCCGCCCGTCGTGCCCCGCCGGTACGACGCCCGGTTCTTCGTCGCGTGGCTGCCCGACGGCGCCGCGTTCGCGGTCGACGAGCGGGAGGTGGTCGCGGCCGAATGGCTCACGGCGGCGGACGCGCTCGATGCGATGGCAGACGGCCGGATCGAGCTCTGGATGCCGACGTCGACGACGCTCCAGCAGCTGCGGTCGGTGCGCCAGGCCGCGGACCTGCATGCGCTTGCACCGGTGGCGCGCACGTCGGCACCCGTCGTGGCGGACGTGATGGGCTCGAACGGATCGCTTGCCGACGTCCGGACGAGCGGTGCGGGCGGGGTGCCGGGTCGAGCGGGGCGCACCTGGGTCGTCGGCCGTCGCGAGCTCGTCGTCGTTGACCCGGGCGACCCGTCGGACGAGGCCGCCGAGGCCGTCCTCGCGGTCGCAGCCGCCCGTGGCGGGTCGATCAGGGCGGTGGCGGTGACTGCCGCAGATCCGGAGCGTGCCGCGGGAGCCGAGGGCATGGCGCTGCGCTTGGGGGTGCCGCTGATCGCGTCGTCGGCGGCCGCGCGGCTGCTCGCCGCGGAGGTGACAGCTGTCGCGGTGGGGGAGGTGATCGCGTTGGGAGACCGGGCGCTCGAGGTGATCGCGTCACCGGACGGGCGCGCAGACGCGGTCGGCTACCGGATCGGGCAGACCGGGATCGTGCTGGGGTCGGCCGCGGACTGACGACGCGCCGGCGAACCCGCGAGCCCGTCAGGGGGCGGGCGTCTCGTCCTTCGACTCGGCGTCGCTCTTCGTCGAGTCGATCTCCTTGCGCGCCTCCTTGACGCCCTGTCCGAACGCCTTGCCCAGCTGCGGGAGCGTCTTCGGGCCGCGCCAGACCAGCACGATGATCAGCACGATGATGAGGACGATCGCGATGTCCATGCGGCGGATGGTAGCAGCGGGTCTCCGGCACCCGCGTCAGCGGCCGGGGCGGAGGGCGACCGGGATCACGAGCCGGAGGGATGTCCGGGTCTCGTCGAAGCTGGCGACCTTGTTGTCGACGAGGTCGGCGGCCTTCGCCGCGGCCATCACGTCCGTGTCGCGGATCGCCGCGGCGCGGCCCTTGCGCGAGACGACCCAGATCGCACCGTTCGGGACGATGCGCTCGCGCAGGGCGGCAAGGCGTCCCAGCGCCTCGTGGCTGTCGGCCGCGAACACGACGATGTTGGTCTCCGCGAGCGGCTCGCCGCGCGTCACGTCGTGGGTGCGGTCGCGGAGCTCGGCTTCGAATGCCTTGTCGTCCAGGTCGACGAGCGCGACCCGCATGCCGGGCTTGATGCCCAGCTTGTCGAGGCGCGGGGTCGTGTAGACGCGCTCCATGGCGGTATCGTGCCCCAATGGCAGGCCACGTGGGCGAGGGCCCGCTCCTCGTCTTCGGGCCCCGGTCCCTCGAGTACGACTTCGGCCCGCACCACCCGCTGACGCCCAGGCGGTTCGGGCCCGGGATCGATCTCCTCCGCGCCGTGGGCGCCCAGCCGTCGCTCGCCGCCGATCCGGCCACGGACGAGGAGCTGCTGCGGATCCACGTCCCGGCCTACGTGGCGGCGGTGCGGCGCTTCTCCGCGGACCCGACGCTGCCCGGGGAGATGGGCATCGGGCTGTCCGACAACCCGGCGTTCGAGGGGATGCACGAGGCGTCGGCGATCGTCGCGGCGGGTTCGTTGCGCGCGATGGAGGCGATCCTGCGCGGCGACGTCGAGCACGCGCACCAGCCGGGGGGCGGGCTGCACCACGCGATGGCCGACCGGGCCTGGGGCTTCTGCATCTACAACGACCCCGCGCTGGCGGTGGTGCGCGCGCGGGCGGAGGGCCTGCGAGTCCTGTACGTCGACCTCGACGTCCACCACGGCGACGGCGTCCAGGCGATGACGTACGAGGATCCGGG
>DASSRG010000040.1:0-2421 GCA_035701885.1 Candidatus Limnocylindrales bacterium | reverse complement strand
CCGCCCATCGGGCCGGGTCGTGGCGAGGAACGTCGTCTGCCGCTGCGGGATCTGTGACTCCAGCGCCTCGAGCGCCCGCGACCACGGGATCGGCGGCAGGTCGTAGAGGTCGGCGAGGTTCTTCGTCTGCATGTGTCGGCTCCGTCGGCGTCGCACGTCCACACCGAGGGTAGTCCCGTCGGTCGAGCCGACCACCACGCGGATCGCCATACTGCGCGAACCATGGCCTCGGACCAGCTCCCCAAGACCCAGCTGCCCACGCAGGACTGGGCCTCGTACTACCGCCACTCCGCGGGTCGCGAGCCCCGGCCGCTGTTCACGAAGGGCATGACGCTGGCCGGTGAGGCGGGGATCCAGCCGGGCCAGGCGATCGAGATCGGGTTCGGGGACGGCACCGAGTCGCTCGCGCTGCTGCGCGCCGGCTGGCGCGTGATCGCTGTCGATCCGACGCCGCAGGCCGCCGACTACCTCCGCGAGCTCGTGCCGCACGAGGCCACCGATCGCCTCGAGATCCTGACGGCCCCCGCCCAGGCGCTCGACCTCCCACCGTTCGACCTGCTGTACGCCGGCTACGCGCTCTCGTTCCTGGAGCAGGGCGACTTCCGGCGGTTCTGGACGGGGGTCCGGTCGGTGCTGCGGCCCGGCGGGATCGTCATCGTCAACGTCTTCGGCATCCGCGACACGTGGGCCGGCGACGCGTACATGACGTTCGTGGACCGGGACACGGTCGACCGGATGGTCACCGGCCTGGAGGTCCTCGCGCTCGACGAGGAGGACGCCGACGGCGACTCGTTCGTCGGCCGCAAGCACTGGCACGTGTTCGACATCGTCGCGCGGCGACCCATCGGCTGACGCGCCCGCTGACCCGTCCGATGCCGCGGCTCGCGGAGCCTGCGATGATCGGGGCGTGAGCGTCGAAGCGAGGTCGGTGCCGCCCAGCGTCGAGCGGGTGCTCGCGCTCGTGCGTGCGCGGGCGGGTGAGCGCGATGCCGATGCGTTGCTCGCGGTGGCTCGCCAGGTCCTCGACGAGGAGCGCGTGCGGTTGGGCATTGCCGATTCGGGCGCTGGCCGAACCGTCGACGCGCGGTCGCCCGCGGAGCTTGCGGCCGACGTGCTCGCGCGGCTCGCCGCGTTCGAAGCCGGGGCGGGGCCGGTCCGCGTGCTCAACGCGACGGGCGTCATCGTCCACACGAACCTCGGCCGGGCGCCGTGGCCCCAGGCCGCGATCCGCGCCGCCTCCGAGGCCGCCGGCGGTCCGCTGTTCCTGGAGCTCGATCGCTCGACCGGTCGGCGGGGCCGCCGATACCGCGAGGCCGAGGAGCACCTCGTCGCGCTCACCGGCGCGCAGGACGCCTTCGTGCTCACGAACAACGCGGCGGCTGTCGCGATCGCGGTCGGGCTGGCGGGGCGTGGTGGGGTGGCCGTGAGCCGCGGTGAGCTGGTGGAGATCGGCGGCGGTGTCCGGATCCCGGAGATCGTGCGGCGGGCGGGCGCGAAGCTGATCGAGGTCGGGACGACGAACCGGACCCGCGCCGCCGACTTCGAGGAGCCGCTCGCGAGCGGGCGCGCCCGGCTCGTCCTCCGTGTCCACCCGTCCAACTTCAGCCAGCACGGGTTCACTGAGGCGCCCGATCCCGCGGAGCTGGCGGCGCTGGCGCACGCACACGGCGCGATCGTGGTCGACGACCTCGGGTCCGGGGCGCTGCTCGACACCTCCGACTTCGGCCTCGCCCACGAGCCGACGCCCGCGGAGCGCCTCGCCGCCGGATCGGACCTCGTGACGTTCAGCGGCGACAAGCTGGTCGGCGGGCCGCAGGCCGGGTTCATCGTCGGGCGGGCGGACCTGGTCGCGAAGCTCCGGCGCGACCCGCTCGCGCGCGCGATGCGCCCGGACAAGACGATCCTCGCCGCGGTCGCGGCGACGCTCGGGCTGTACCGGGCTGGCGTCGCGGTCCACGAGATCCCCGTCTGGCGACAGATTTCGGCTTCCGTCGCGTCGCTCGAAGCGCGCGCCGCAGCTGTCGCGCGGGCCATCGAAGGAGCGCGCGTCGTCGAGACCGAGGCGACCGTGGGCGGCGGATCCCTGCCCGGGGAGACGCTG
Source organism: Candidatus Limnocylindrales bacterium (assembly GCA_035701885.1). Lineage (GTDB taxonomy): Bacteria > Chloroflexota > Limnocylindria > Limnocylindrales > CSP1-4 > CAIXZV01. The sequence goes on along the minus strand of DASSRG010000040.1, from coordinate 320 downwards.
CCATCGCGCGCGGTCGCGCTGCCCGGGCGCGCGACGTCGGTGCTCGCGCGCATGCGGGCCGGGACGCCGGCCGTGGTGGGGCGCATCGAACGCGAGGCGGTCGTGCTCGACCTCCGCACGATCGAGCCCGGGGACGACGACGCGCTCCTCGGCGCGATCCGGGCCGCGCTCGCCGGTGACTGACGAGGCCGGTCGGCCCGTCGCGAGCCTCGTCGTCGGGACGGCCGGGCACATCGACCACGGCAAGACGACCCTCCTGCGCGCGCTGACCGGCATCGACGCCGACCGCCTGCCCGAGGAGCGGCGGCGCGGGATGACGA
>DASSRG010000039.1:0-2996 GCA_035701885.1 Candidatus Limnocylindrales bacterium | reverse complement strand
CGGACCGCTACGGCCCGATGCCCGCGCCGGTGCTCCGGCTCGTCGAGGTGGCCGAGCTCCGGCTGGCGGCGGAGGGCGCCGGGGTCGCGTCGCTCGCGCGCGAGGAGGGTTGGCTCGTCGTGCGCTTCGGGGCGTCGCTCTCGCGCGCGACCGCGATGCAGCTCCTGGCGCCGTCCGGTGTCGGGGGGCCGCTGCCCGGCGTCCGGCCCGGGGACATGACGTTCGCGTCGAACCAGGTCCGGATCCGCCTCCCGAGGGACCCGCTCAAGGGCTGGACGCTGACCCAGGCGGTGGTGTCGCGGCTCGTCGCCGCGACGACCGCGGGTGCCGAGGCGGCCGCCGCCGACCCTGCCAGGTAGTCGTCCTCTGACTGCTCGTCACCGTTCCGAGCGGGAATCTGCCCCGATCGACCACCTCGCGGCGAATCGACTGCCATCCAGTCACGAGCCGGGGGGCATGCCGGTCTCGGGTTGACGACCAGTCGTCCTTTGACTGTCTGCCGGCGATCCGCCGATCCGCCGATCCGCCGATCCGCAGATTCGACGGGAGGCGGACGAGCGGCGACGCTGGCGGTCAACGAGCAGGAGGTGCGCCCCATGTCTCTCGCCCGCGTCCAGTTCTTCTCGGTCTCGCTCGACGGCTTCGGCACCGGCGAGGGGCTGACCCTCGAGGAGCCGTTCGGCCACGCCGGCGATCGGCTGCACGAGTGGATGTTCCAGACCCGCTGGTGGCACGAGCTGCAGGGCGAGCCGGGCGGCAGCCGCGGCCTCGAGGACGCGTTCCTGCGGCTCCATGGGCCTGGCGTCGGCGCCGAGATCATGGGTGCCGGCAAGTGGGGTCCGCCGGGCTGGCACGAGGACCCGGAATGGAAGGGCTGGTGGGGCCCGAACCCGCCGTTCCACACCCCGGTGTTCGTCCTCACGCACCACACGCGCCCGCCCGTCGAGATGGAGGGCGGCACGACCTTCCACTTCCTCGACGCGTCGCCGGCGGAGGCGCTCGCGCAGGCCCGCGAGGCCGCAGGGGCGCAGGACGTCCGCATCGGCGGCGGGGTCCGGACGATCCGCGAGTTCCTCGAGGCCGGGCTGATCGACCACATGCACATCGCGGTCGTCCCGATCCTGCTCGGGCGGGGCCAGCGACTGTGGGACGACCTCGAGGGCATCGAGCGCGACTTCGACATCGAGGCCACCACCGCGCCCAGCGGCGTGACCCACGTCATGTTCACGCGGAAGCCCTGACGCTCCCAGCGCGCGAAGCCCTGCGGCGCGGCGCTGCATCCGTGCGGCTCTTGACGTCAGGCGCTGTTGCTCCATAGAGTCAAGGGGCCTTGATGCAGGGCCACAAGGGTGCCTGACCAAGGCCGCGCAGGTGTCCCCCTTCGGCCCGTGGACCACGCCAGCCCATTCGCCGCGCCTCCCGTTGCCGCGTCGCAGCCCGTCGCGCATCCGCTCGTGCGGGCTCGCGTCACGGGCCGGGTCGCCGGGCTCGCCCTCGGGGCGGCGGCGGTCGCCGCGCTCGCCGTCCTGAGCCTCGGCCTCGGCGCCGCGGACCTCGACGTCCCGAGCGTCATCCGGGCGTTCGCCGCCCCCGACGGCTCGTCGGCGCACCTGATCGTCACCGAGATCCGCCTGCCGAGGATGCTGGTGGCGCTCGTCGTCGGGATCGCACTGGGGCTCTCGGGCGTCGTCATGCAGGGCGTCACGCACAACCCCGTCGCCGACCCCGGCTTCCTGGGGATCAACGCGGGCGCCGCGCTCGCCGTCGCCCTCGGCATCCTGGTCGGCGTCGCACAGCCCGGCGGGTACGTCTGGTTCGCGCTGGCGGGCGCCGCCGTCGCGACCGTCGTCGTCGCGCTCCTCGGCTCGGTCGGTCGCGGCCGGCCGTCGCCCGTCCGGCTGGCACTCGCCGGCGCGGTGGTCGCCGCGCTGTGCTCGGCGGTCACCTCAACCATCCTCGTGGTGGACGACTCGACGCTGGACCGATTCCGCTTCTGGAACGTGGGCTCGCTCGCGGGGCGGGGCTACGACGACCTCGCGGCCATCGTGCCGTTCGTCGTCGCCGGCACCGTCGTGGCCCTCGCGCTCGGCCGCTCGATCAACGGCCTGGCGCTCGGGGACGACCTCGCCGCCTCCCTCGGCCAGCGGGTCCAGGCGACGCGCGCCGCCGCGGGCCTGGCGATCGTCCTGCTCGCGGGCGCGTCGGTCGCGGCGGCCGGCCCGATCGCGTTCGCCGGTCTGGCGGTCGCCCACGTCGCCCGGATCCTGACCGGCAACGACTACCGCTGGGCGCTCGCGTACGCCCTCGTCCTCGGCCCGGCGCTCCTCCTCGTGGCGGATCTGGTCGGCCGCGTGGTCGCGCGGCCGTCGGAGCTCGAGGTGGGCATCGTGACGGCGCTCGTCGGGGCACCGATCCTCGTCTGGCTCGTCCGCCGCCGCGGCGGCCTCGAGCGGACCGCCTCATGACCATCCTCGCCCGGCGCCGGCTGGTCATCCGGACGACCCGGCCCGACATGTCCCTCCGCGTCGGCGTGGCGACGCTCGTCGTCCTCCTGTCGACGCTGCTCGCGATCGCCGCCTTCCTCGCGGTCGGCGTCGGATCGGGCGACTATCCGCTGACGCTCCCTCAGCTGGCCGGGGCGCTCCTCGGCACGGGCGACGACCGAGCCCGGTACGTCGTATGGCAGCTGCGGCTCCCCCGGCTGCTCGTCGCGGCGATGGCCGGGGTTGCGTTCGCGATCGCCGGGCTCGTGTTCCAGTCGACGACCCGCAACCCGCTCGTCGCGCCGGACATCGTCGGCGTGAGCGGCGGCGCGGCGGTCGCGGCGATCGCCGTCATCGTCTTCGGCTGGCCCGGGGTCCTCCTCGGACCCGCGGCCTGTCTCGGCGGCCTCGTCGCGGGCGGGGTTCTCGCCTGGCTCGCCTCAGGTGGTGGCGCCACCGGCCGCACGCTCGTCCTCGTCGGCATCGGCGTCGCGGCGGTCGCCGAGGCGCTGG
>DASSRG010000038.1:0-15941 GCA_035701885.1 Candidatus Limnocylindrales bacterium | reverse complement strand
GGCCACGTCCCGGCCGACGACGGCGACCTGTCCGACGACGACGACGCCCGGACGGCGGCCGCGAAGGCCGCTGCCGGGGAGTGGCGGCAGGTCGTCGTCCTCAAGGGCGCGCGGACGGTCATCGCGGCGCCCGATGGCTCGATCGCCATCGCGCCGTTCGAGAACCCGGCGATGGCCAGCGGCGGGACCGGCGACGTGCTGGCCGGGACCATCGGGTCGCTGCTCGCCCAGGGGCTCGCGCCGTTCGACGCCGCGCGTCTGGGCGTGTATCTCCACGGCGTGGCGGGCGAGGTGATCGCGGAGCGGATCGGGGACGCGGGCATGCTGGCGGGCGACCTCCCCGACGCGCTGCCCATGGGCCGGAAGCGGCTGGCACAGCTCGCGGAGCGCCAGCGCGGGGGGCGGCGGCTCGGGTTCGGCGCCCGGACCGTCGAGACCGGCGGGGGCGTGACGGGCGCCGCTGACCCCGCGCCCGTGCAACCAGACGGGGCGTCCGACTGAGCCGGCGGGCCGCGTCCCCGCGCGACCCGGCCGGAGACGACGGCGCGGCGACGCGGGAACCGATCGAAGCCCGGCTGCAGCGTGCGGGCCTGCCGCCGCTGCCCCGGATGGCGTGGCTCGAGCTGGACGTGGACGCGCTGCGCGGCAACCTCGCGGCGATCCGCGCCGTCGCCGGTCCGGGCGTGCGCGTCGAGCCGGTGGTGAAGGCCGACGCCTACGGGCATGGCTCCGTCCCGGTGGCGCTCGCGCTCGAGGCGGCGGGAGCCGACGGCCTGTCGGTCGCGACCCTGGACGAGGCGCTCGAGCTGCGGGACGCCGGCGTGTCGCTGCCGCTGCTGGTGCTGTACCCCGTGCCGCCGGCGCAGATCGAGCTCGCCGCGTGGACGCACGTCGCCGTGACGCTGGGCTCCGGGAGAACGGCCGAGGCAATTCTGGCCACGGCGGCCGACGCGGCCGCGAACGGCGCCCCGCCGCTGGTCGTGCACGTCGAGGTCGAGACGGGACTCGGGCGCGGCGGGGTGCTGCCTCCGGACCTCGAGCGGACCGTCGAGGCCGTGCGCGGCGCAGCAGGCGTGACGCTCGCGGGGCTGTGGACGCACCTCGCGGCCCCGGACGACTCGACCAGCGCGGGGACACAGGATGCGCGTTTCGAGGAGGCGGTCGCCGGCATCAGCGGCCAGTCCGCGATCGACGGGATCGTGCGTCACGTGTCCGCCAGCGGTGGCGTGCTCGGGGCCACGGCCGGAACCTGGGACGCCATCCGCCCGGGCCTCGCCACGTACGGGCTCGTGCCGGACGGGTTGGCGGTGGGCGCCGAGGCGACGCGCGCCGCGGAGGCCATGCGCCCCGTCATGTCGCTCCACGCACGGCCGGTCCGGGTCGTCGACCTGCCGGCCGGTCACGGCGTGTCGTACGGCCCGACCTTCGTCACCGAACGCCCGTCACGCATCGCGACCCTGCCCATCGGCTACGGCGACGGCTGGCGGCGCGCGTGGAGCGGGAACGCGTCCGCCCTCGTGCGAGGCGTCCGCGTGCCGCTCGTCGGCCGGGTGGCGATGGACGCCGTGATGGCCGACGTCACCGACGTCCCCGGCGGACCGGTGACCGAGGACGACGAGGTCGTGCTGATCGGGGCGCAGGGTGGTGAGCGGATCACCGCCTTCGACCTCGCCGCGGCTGGCGGAACGATCTCCTACGAGGTGGTGACCGGCATGTCCCGGCGAGTACCGCGGGTGTACCATGCCGCCGGTTCACCCGTGGAGATCCGGTACCTCGCGGGAGGAAGGTCCGAATGGCGCGCATCGAGCTCTGGAACGGGGACATCTGCGATCTCGAGGTCGACGCCATCGTGAGCCCCAGCTCGACGTCGCTGTGGATGTCCGCGGGCGTCGCGGCGGAGCTGAAGCGGGCCGGCGGGGACCAGATCGAGTTCGCGGCCGTGCGCCAGGCGCCGCGCGAGCTCGGCGACGCGATCGTCACCGAGGCCGGCCGCCTCGCCGCCAAGGTCGTCATCCACGCGGTCTCGCTCGAGCGTGACCGGCGCACGAGCGCCGCGAGCATCGACAGGGCGGCTCGCAGCGCGATGGCGCGGGTCCGCGAGCTGGGGCTGCAGAGCGTCGCGTTCCCGGCCCTCGGCACCGGCATCGGCGGGTTCCCGCTCGACCAGGCCGCGCGGATCGCCGTCGACGCCGTGCGCGACGAGCTCCAGGAGGCGTCGTCGGTGGAGCACGTGATCTTCGCGCTCCGTGGCGCGGCGGCGTACGAGGCCTTCGCGGCGGCCCTGTCCGCGGGCGAGCCTGCCCCGACGCGCCCCGTCGTCGCCACGAGCGGCGCCGCCGACATGGAGCCGCCGGCCAACCCGTGGGCGACGCCCGAGCCGCGCATCGCGCCGGGAGACGCCGGGTGAGCTTCCCGATGGAGCCCATGGACGAGCGCCGCGAGGCCCTCGTCGAGGCGGTCGCGCGCGAGATCCGCCTGCGTGGCCTGACCGGCCCTGCCGTGCACTTCCTCGAGGCAAGCCGCCCATACCGCCCCCTCGGCGCGCCCGCGATGCTGTTCTTCGACCCGACGCTCCGCGAGCTGTTCGGCGGCCAGACGCCGTCCGCGACCGAGCTCCTCCAGGACGACATCGGCATCGAGGCGCTGATCGACCGGCTCGAGGAGCTCGACGAGTCGGACAGCTGGGACGCCTGATCGAGTCGTGGCCCCGCTGTCGGTCCGGCCGCGGTTCCCGGCGTCCGTCCGGCCGTCCCGCCGGCCGCTGGTAGCATCGGGCGGGTGAGCAGCGAACCTCGCGCCTTTGCCGCCGTCGACCGCGGCACGGCGACGGTCGCAGCCTCCCTCGTCGGGCGCGTGGCCGGCCACTGGCGACTGCTCGGATCGACGGCGGGGCCCATCAGCGTGGGACCCGACGCGCTCGTCGAGCGGCTCCGACGCCGCCTCGCGGACGCGGATCCGGAGCTCGCCCGCGAGCTGGCGCTGATCGCACCGGGCGCGGCCGACGGGCTGCCGCGGATCGCGAGCGAGACCGTGCCGCCGCCCGAGCTCGCGGTCCTGGCGGCCACCGACCGCCAGCAGGTGCCGCTCGCGGCCGCGGCCGCCGCCGCGGGCTGGCGCGTCCATCGCGTCGTGATCGACGGCGCCGAGGTGGTGCCGGTCGTCGCCGCCCTCACGAACCCACGGATCACCGCCGTCCTTGCGGGGACCGCCGACTCCCCGGGCGCCGACGAGCGGCCGCTGCTCGGGGAGCTCACCGCGATCCTCGTGGCCGCGGCCGACCGGCGTCCGGACCTCTCGATCGTGCTCGCGGGGGCCCTTGCCACGCCGGGCGGCAGGTACGAGGTCGCGATCCCGGCCGGCCGGCCCGGTGCGACGCTGTTGGGACCGTCGCCGGCGCACGGCGGTGGCGCCGCGCTGCGCGACCTCCTGTCGACCCTGCGCGGCGGAGACGCGGACGGGCATCTGTCGATGGGTGTCGCCATGGGCACGCTCGCCGAGGTCCTCGGCCGCCGGCTGGAGCTCGTGGACATCGGGCAGTCGGCGGGGACGCGCGTGCAGGCCGCACCGGCCGCCACGGGCGCCGCGGTTGTCCGGACTGCGACCGTCGCGGATGCCGCGTTGCTGCCTCGCGCGTTCAACGACGCCCATCTCGATGCCATCACGTCCTGGCTGACGATCCCGCTCGACCGGCTGCGCGCCCGCGACCGGCTGCGGGAGCTGGCGGTCTCGCCGTGGGGCGACTCCGCGGGCGACGGGGCGCTGCTGCGGCTCGCGGCGGCGCGTGCGGCCGTGGCGCGGCTGCTCGACGCCACCCCCTGGATGGACGACGGCAAGGCCCCGGACGTCGCGATCGCGGCGGGCGGCGCCTGGAACGTGGCGCCGGGCCCGGCCGTCGCCCTCGCCCTCGCCGATGTGCTGCGCCGGCCCGGCATCCGCGCGCTCGGGCACGATCACGCGCGCCTGCTGGCACCGCTGGGGACGATCGAGGACGACGAGGAGCGGCGCCGGGTGATGGCCGACCTCCGCGACGAGCTGCTGGTGCCGCTGGGGACGGTCGTGATGCCGGCCGGACTCCGCTCGGGCAAGTCCGCTGGGCGGGTCGCCGTCCGCGGCTCGGTCGGCGAGACCGAGCTGGAGCTCGTCCCTGGCGGACTCGAGCTCGTCGACCTTCCGCCGGGCGAGCGCGCCGTCGTGGAGCTGCGGTTCAAGGACGCGGTCGTGCTGGGGCCACGCGCCCGCCACTTCGCGATGGAGATCACCGGCGGGCTGGGTGGCCTGCTGGTGGACCTCCGCGACGTCCCGCTGCGTCTCCCCGAGCGCCTCGAGCGGCGGCGGGACCTGCTCACAGCGTGGCAGTCGGCGTTGTGGGCGGGGCTGGACGCGTGAGGCGCGCCCGATGACCGACTGGCTGGCCGAGATCCCGATCCGCTCGTTCGTGGAGCGGTCCCTGGAGTCCCGGTTCGCGCTCCAGCCGGGCGACCGGCCGCTGGTCGAGGTCGGGGCGACCGTCCAGGCGGGCGAAGGCCTGTTCGAGCGGCTCCGCGACCGCCGGGTGACGGAGGTGACGGTCGCCGCGGACGCCGAGCCCGTGATCGCGGGCGGGCGCTGGACATCGCCGTCGTCCGGTGGCCGTCGTCGCGCGGAGCGGGGCGTGGAAGGCGAGCTGCTCGCGCCGCTCCCGGCGAGCAGGGACAAGTGGCGCGTCGCGACGGGGGAGCAGCGCGAGGTGGTCCCGTCACCCGTCGCCGGCACCGTGACCGCGGTCCTGCCCGGCGCCGAGATCCGGGTCCGCGTCGCCGGGCTTGCCCTGACCGGCTCGCTGGCGGCGGGATCGGCGTCGCAGGGGCGCCTCGAGCTCGCCACGGACTCCTCGGGCGAGCTCCGGGCCGGGGGCATCGACGTGGGGCGGGCGGGGAGCATCCTCGTGGTGGGCTCGCGGATCGACGCCGAGGCACTCACCCGCGCGCGGGCGATGGGCGTGCGTGGGATCGTCGTCGCGTCGCTGCCGGGCAAGGAGCTGCGTGACTTCCAGGCGAGCGAGCGCCGCCAGCGTGCCGCCCTCCACCCCGTCCCGCCGTTCGGCGTGCTGGTGCTGCTGGGCGCGACCCGACGGCGCATCCCGAGCCCGGTCAGTGCGCTGTTCGAGCGGCTCGCCGGCCGGGAGGTGACGCTGCTCGTCGACCCGCCCGCGCTCGTGTTCGACGCGACCGAGTCCGACCTGCCCTCGATCCCCCGCGACTGGGTCCATGTCCGCAGCGGCCCGGGCGCGGGCGCGGAGGGCCGGGTCCTGGGTGTCGTGGGGCTGCGGCGGTTCGCGTCGAACGTGTGGCTGGAGGCGGCGCGCGTCGCGCTCGACGGGGAGCCGCCCGCGGATCTTCCGCTCGGGGACCTCGAGCGCCTCGGCTGACGGCCGTCGCCGCGCGTGCCGGCGAGCCGCCATCGGCGTGGGGTGGTGGGTTCGGATACCCTCGGACGATGCCCGCCCCCGCCGCCTCGGAGCTCGTGATCGTCACCGCGGACGCGGCCGCCACCCGGGTCCTCGGCGGTCGGCTCGCGACCGCGGCCCGGCGCGGCGACCTCGTGTGCCTGTTCGGCGAGCTCGGAGCGGGCAAGACGCAGCTCGCGAAGGGGTTCGCGGCGGGGCTCGGCGTCGCCGATGTCGTGGCGTCGCCCACGTTCGTCCTCATGGCCGAGTACGAGGGGCGGCTGCCGCTGTTCCACCTCGACCTCTACCGCCTCGATGACGCAGCCGATGCCCTCGCCGGCGGCCTGCTGGACGACCGGCAGGCGGGCGGCGTCGTGCTCGTCGAGTGGGCCGAGCGGCTGGGGGCCGCGCTCCCGGCCGCCAGGCTCGACATCCGCCTCGAGGGCGCTGGAGACGAGCCTCGCCGGATCACGCTCGCGACGCGGGACGCCGCCTACCTCCGCTACCTGGAGGCCGCGGCGTGAATGCCGAGGGTGGCCTCGTCCTCGTCATCGACACGGCGACGACCCGGGCGCTGGTCGCGCTCGGACACGTCGACGGCACGCTGCTCGCCGAGCGGTCGTGGATCGCCGGGTATCGCCACGGCGAGGAGCTCCTGAGGCGGATCGAGGGCCTGCTGACCGACGAGGGGACCCGCCTCGGCGCGGTGACCGGGATCGTCGTCGGGACGGGACCCGGGGCGTTCACCGGCCTGCGGGTGGGGATCGCGACGGCCAAGGCGCTGGCGCACGCACGGCGGGTGCCGATCGTCGGCATCGCGACGGGCACGGCGCTGCTGGCGGCGGCGACCGGCGCACCGGCCACGGGCGCCGCGGCGGCCGCACCCCGGCCCGTGGTCGTCCAGCCGGCCGGACCCTCCGACACCGTCGTGAGCCGTCCCGGCCAGCCCGCCCGGCTCGTCCCCGGCGGCGCGGACCCGGAGATCGGGCCGGGCGAGACGATGATCGCGGTCGATCTCGACGGCCGGGCAACCCCGGACGCCCTCGCCGCCGGGGAGGCGGCGGTCCGCGGACTCGGGGCGGCGATGCTCGCGGCCGGCGCGGCCCGGCTGCGCGCAGGGGAGGTCGACGACCTCGCGACGCTCGTCCCCGAGTACGTGACGCTGCCGCGCGGCGTCCGCACGGACGTCGGGGACGCCGGCGTGGCGCTCGAGGGCGCGGGCCACCGGGCGGGGTCGCGGGCATGATGGCGGAGGCGCCGGTCCTGCGCATCCGGCCGATGACGCTCGCCGATCTGCCGGCCGTCCAGCTCATCGAGCGCGCCTCGTTCACGACGCCGTGGCCGCCGCAGGCGTACCGCCAGGAGCTCGAGTCGAACAGGCTGGCCTCATACCTCGTCGGCGAGATCGGCGAGGAGATCGTGGCGTATGGCGGCGTGTGGCTGATGGTCGACGAGGCGCACGTGACGACCTTCGCGGTGCACCCGCGGTACCGCCGCCGCGGCATCGGGGAGCGGCTGCTGCTCTCGCTGCTCGACCTCTCGATCGCGCGCCGGGCACGCGAGGCGACGCTCGAGGTGCGGCTCTCCAACCTCGGCGCCCGGCGGCTGTACGAGAAGTACGGGTTTCGCCCCGTGGGGATCCGGCCGCGCTACTACAGCGACAACCAGGAAGACGCGCTGATCATGACGACCGAGCCGCTGGCCGGCGCCCACATGACCGAGCGGATCGCGCGGCTGCGAGCGGAGCTCGACGCGGCCCCGCCCCCCGACGCACAGCCCGACGCCACCCTCGCCCCCGCCGAGCCCTCCCAGGCGCCGCCCGGTGGTGACCCCAACCAGGGCGTCGCGTGACGGGTCCGGTCCTCCTGGCGGTCGAATCGTCGTGCGACGAGACCGGCATCGCGGTGGTCGAGGGCGGCCGGCGGATCCACGCGAACGTCGTCGCCAGCCAGGTGGCGCTCCACGCGCCGACGGGCGGCATCGTCCCCGAGGTCGCGGCTCGTGCCCACCTGCGCTGGATCGTGCCCGTGCTCGACGAGGCGCTCGCCGCGGCGGGCGCCACGGTGGACGACCTCGACGGCGTCGCGGTCACGAGTGGCCCGGGCCTCGCGGGATCGCTGCTGGTGGGTATCAACTTCGCCAAGGCGCTCGCCTGGGCGCATGCCAAGCCGCTCGTGGGCGTGAACCATCTCGAGGGGCACCTGTATGCGGCCTGGCTGCTCGACGGGGCCGAGGGCGACGCCGAGCAGGACGCGCCCGCCTTCCCGCTGGTCGGGCTCGTCGTCTCCGGCGGGCACACGTTCCTCGTCGAGATGCGCGACCACATGACCTACCGGCTGCTGGGCACGACCGTCGACGACGCCGCGGGCGAGGCGTTCGACAAGGTCGGCCGGCTGCTGGGCCTCGGGTACCCGGGCGGGCCGGCGATCAGCGCCGCCGCGACGAGGGCGACACGCCACGACCGCGTCTTCCCGCGCGCGTGGATGGGCGACTCGTACGACTTCAGCTTCTCGGGGCTCAAGACCGCCGCGCAGCGGATCATCGGGGAGGCGCGGACCGAGGCCGGCATCGCCCCCGACGACCGCGAGACGCCGCTCCCCGAGGACCTGGTCGCGGAGCTGTCGTGGGGGTTCCAGGACGCGGTGGTCGACGTGCTCGCGACCAAGACGCTGCGCGCGGCGGAGACGACGGGCGCCCGCGGCATCGTCGTGGGCGGCGGCGTGGCGGCGAACGCGGCGCTGCGGGCGCGGATCGAGGAGGGTGCGGCTGTGCGCGGGCTCCGAGTCACCGTGCCGTCGCCCGCGCTGTGCACCGACAACGGGGCGATGATCGGCGCCGCCGGCGCCCAGCGGCTCGCGGTCGGGGACCTCGCGACGCTCGAGCTGGACGCGACGCCGACCTGGCCCCTGGCGAAGGTCAGCCGCGGATGAGCCACGGGAGCGACACGACCCGCGTCACGGACCTGCGGCTCGACCCGCTGTACGTCCGTCGGCGGCTCAAGGAGGCGGGGCTTCGTGCGCGCCACAACCTGTCCCAGAACTTCCTCGCCGACGTGGACGTGCTCGAGGGCATCCTGCGCGAGGCCGCGCCGGAACCGGGACGCTTCGTGCTCGAGATCGGCCCGGGCCTCGGGTTCCTCACCGGCGGCCTGCTCGCGTCGGGCGCGAACGTCACGGCCGTCGAGCTCGATCGAGGCCTCGTCGCCCAGCTGCGCGAGACGTTCGCGGCGGAGATCGGGACCGAGCAGCTGCGGGTGATCGAGGGCGATGCCCTGGACCAGGACCTCGTGCGCCTCTGCCCGCCACCCTACGACGTCGTCGCGAACCTGCCGTACCACATCACGAGCCCGATCCTCCACCGGCTGCTCGGCGAGGCGCCGCGGGCGGGGCGGCTCGTGTTGATGGTCCAGCGCGAGGTCGCGGAGCGAGTCGCGGCGGCGCCCGGGGACATGTCCTACCTGTCCGTGTTCGTCCAGTACCACGCGACGGCCCGCGTCGCGTTCCGCGTGCCGCGCGAGGCGTTCGAGCCCGCGCCGAAGGTCGAATCGGCCGTCCTCGTCCTGGAGCCGTTCGACACCGACGACCGCCTGGACGCGATCGAGGAGGACCGGCTCTGGCGCGTGGTACAGGCGGGCTTCCGCGAGCGGCGCAAGATGCTCCACAACGTCCTGTCGCGCCAGCTCCCGGTCGATGCGAGCCGGATCGACGAGGCGCTCGAGGCCTGCGGCATCGCCCGCGACCGGCGCCCGCAGACGCTGGGGGTGGGGGAGTGGATCGCGCTCGCGGAGGCACTCGGGCCGCTCCCCGGTGAGGAGGCACGGTGACCACGACGAGCGAGGAGGCCGAGCGCCGGCTGGCGCCCGTCATCCGGCTCGCGCCCGCCAAGGTCAACCTTACGCTCGCGGTCCTCGGCGCGCGTGAGGACGGCTATCACGCGCTCCACAGCGTGATGGTTCCGATCGACCTCGCGGACCGGCTCTCGGTCTCCCTCGGGCCGCCGCGCAGCCGCGACTCGGTCCACGTGACCGGTTTCGATCCGGGCCCCGTCGAGGACAACCTCGTCCTGCGCGCCTTCGCCGCGGCGCGCGAGGCGGCGCGCGGCGTGTTCGGCCGTCGCAGGCCACCGCCGCTTGCCGCCCGGCTGGACAAGCGCATCCCCGTCGCGGCGGGGCTCGCCGGGGGTTCCTCGGATGCGGCGGCGGCCGCGGACGCGGCACTGGAGGCGTGGGGCGTCGAGCTGGACCCGGATGCCCGGCACGCGCTGTTTGCCCGGCTCGGGTCGGACGTCCCGTTCTTCCTCGCCGGCGGGCCGGCGCTCGTTGAGGGTCGCGGCGAGCGGCTCACGCCGCTCGGCTGGCTGCGGGACGCGGACGCCGCGCATGAGCGGCCGGGCCTGCTCGTCGTCACGCCTGCCGTCGCCATCTCCACGCCCGCAGCCTTCCGCGCCTGGGACGACGGCGCGCGCGCCATGGGCGGCGCCGCGCGACTGGCCTCGGCGCACCTCGCGGAGGAGCTGCGCAAGGGCCTGCGCGTGCAGGACCTGCTGACGCGGGCCGCGGTGCTTGCCGCCGCGAACGACCTCGCGCCGGCCGCGGCCGTCGTCGAGCCCACGCTGGTTCCGTTCAAGCGGGCGCTGGTCCGGCTGCTGGGCCGGCCGGTCGGCGTGTCGGGCTCCGGTCCCACCCACTGGGCACTCTATCCTTCCCATGCGGAGGCGGTGAACGTGGCCCACGACCTCGCGGGCGCGATGGCCACGGGGGAGCTGCCCAGCCCGGGCGGCCGGCCGCCATTCGTCGCCGCGACCCGGATCCTCGGCACCACCAGCGACACACGGAGGACACGATGAGCCGCCAGGCAGTCACGACCGCGGGGGCACCGGCGGCGATCGGGCCGTACAGCCAGGGCATCGACACCGACGGGCTCGTGTTCTGCAGCGGTCAGCTGGGCCTCGATCCCGCCACCGGCGACCTCGTCGAGGGCGGCGTCGAGGCGCAGGCCGAGCGCGCGCTGCGCAACCTCCAGGCGGTGCTCGACGCGGCCGGCGCCACGTTCGACGACGTCGTCAAGACGACGATCTTCCTCGTCGACATCGGGGACTTCGCGGCGGTCAACGCCGTCTACGCGCGGTTCATGCCCGATCCGCCGCCGGCGCGCTCCACCGTCGGCGTCGCGGCGCTGCCGAAGGGCGGCAGGGTCGAGGTCGAGGCGATCGCGCGCCGGGCGAGCCGGTAGCGGCGATCCGCCCGAGGACGAGGAGAGCACGACGATGCCGATGACCCGCGACGAGCGCGACGCCCTGGTCGCCCGCTACCGGGGCGGCGCCGATGACTTTCGCGCTGCCATCGCCGATGTGACCGAGGCCGAGCTCGACCGGACCGGCATCGGCGGCGAGTGGACGGTCCGCGAGATCGCTCATCATCTCGCGGACAGCGAGCTGGCGAGCGCAATCCGGTTGCGCCGGCTGATCGCGGAGGACGAGCCGCTGATCGTGGGCTACGACGAGGAAGCCTACGTGCGCCGGCTGCACGTGTCGGAGCGGCCGATCGCGACCTCGGTCGACGCCGCTGCGGCTGCCCGCGCGTCGTCGGTCTCGATCCTCGAGACACTCACCGAAGACGAGTGGGCGCGCACCGGGCGCCACTCGGACTCCGGCGCCTACTCCGTCGAGGAGTGGCTGCGGACATACGCGAACCACCCATCGGATCACGCCGACCAGGCCCGGCGCGTCATTGCCGCGCTGCGCGCCGGTTGACACCCCGGCCGGACCTTCCGCAGAATCGGCGGCGCCTCACATGACTGATCCACCTAGCCAGCCAAGCGCCCCCGCCGCCGAGCCATCCGCGGCGGTGTCCAAGCGGTCTGCCGGGCGCCGTTCCCTGTGACCCCCACCCGTCCGTCCGCGCCTGCGCGGCGGACCGTTGCCATCGTGCTCGCCGCAGGCCTCGGCACGCGGATGAAGTCGCGCGTCCCGAAGGTGCTCCACCCGCTCTGCGGACGCCCGATGATCGAGTTCGTGCTCGACGCCGCGGATGGCGCGACCGGCACCCGGCCGATCGTCGTGTACTCCCCGGCCACCGCGGCCGTCCGGGATGCCGTCACGGAGCGGGCCGACACGGCGCTCCAGGACGAGCCCCGCGGCACGGGCGATGCGCTCCGCGCCGCGCTCTCGGTCCTCCCCGACGAGGCCGAGGAGGTGCTCGTGGTGTCCGGAGACGTGCCGCTGGTCAAGGCGGACCTGCTCGCAGCCCTGCTCGAGGCGCGCGCGCTCGACCACGCGGCGATGGCGCTGGTCGCCGTGGATGCGCTGGACCCAACCGGCCTCGGGCGCGTCGTCCGCACCGAGGGCGGCACCGTCGAGCGCATCGTCGAGGACAAGGACGCGACCGACGAGGAGCGCCAGATCACCGAGATCAACGCGGGGTTGTACGCGCTCGACGCGCAGTGGCTCCGGCGCCGGATCGACGACCTGGAGCCGAGCCCCGCGACCGGGGAGCTGTATCTCACCGACCTCGTGGCGATGGCCCGCGAGGACGGCCGCCTGGTGGCGGCGCTCGAGGTCGAGGACGACGGGCGCCTGACCGGCATCAACGACCGCAGCCAGCTCGCCCGCGCCGAGTGGGACATGCGGGTGGAGCTCAACGACGCGTGGATGAAGGCCGGCGTCACGATGATCGACCCGTCGACGGTGTACCTCGACCATCGCGTCGAGCTCGCCGAGGACGTCGTCCTGGAGCCCGGCGTCGTCCTCCGGGGCGCGACCCGGGTCGGCGCGCGAACGCGGATCGCGACGGGCTCGCAGCTGTTCGACACCGTGGTCGGCGAGGACTGCGTCGTGTGGGCGAGCATCCTCGAGCAGTCCACGGTCGAGGACCAGGTCACGATCGGCCCGTTCTCGCACCTCCGCCCGGGCACGCGCGTCGGGCGGCGGTCCGAGATCGGCAACTTCGCGGAGCTCAAGAACAGCACGCTCGGGGAGCACGTGCGCCAGCACCACACCAGCTATCTCGGGGATGCCGAGGTGGGCGCCGACACGAACGTGGGCGCCGGCACGATCACCGCGAACTACGACGGCGTGGCGAAGCACCGGACGACCATCGGCGAGGGCGTGTTCCTCGGCGTGGACACGATGCTCCGCGCGCCGCTGACCCTCGGCGACGGCTCGAAGACCGGGGCGGGGGCGGTGGTCACGAAGAACGTCCCTCCCGGCAAGCTCGCCGTCGGCGTGCCTGCCCGTATCCGCGAGATCCGGCCGCGGCCGGCCGGCGACGGGCCTCCCGCGCCGGCCGACGGCGGCGCGTCCAAACCCGCAGCCGAGGCAGACGGCGCCTGATGGACAACACCCTGATCGAGATCGGGTTCATCGTCCTGCTGGTGCTGTTGAACGGCGTGTTCGTCGCGGCCGAGATCGCGCTCGTCTCGCTGCGCCCGAGCCGCGTCGAGCAGATGATCGAGGAGGGACGCAGGGGGGCCGGGCGGGTCCGCCGCCTCACGAGCGACCCCGGCCGGTTCCTCGCCGTCGTCCAGCTCGCCGTCACGTTCATCGGGTTCCTCGCCTCGGCGTTCGCGGGTGTCAGCCTCGCGACGGCGCTCACGGACCTGCTCATCGACCTCGGCGTGAGCACCAGCTACGCGGGGGCCGTCGGCCTGGTCGTCGTGACCGTCCTCCTGTCGCTGTTCACGATCGTGTTCGGCGAGCTCGTGCCGAAGACGCTCGCGCTCGCCCACCCGGAGGCGTTCGCGCTCGCGCTCGCCCGGCCCGTCGACATCATCGGCCGCATCTTCCGGCCCATCGTCGCGCTGCTCACGGCCACCACCCGTACGATCTCGCGTGCGTTCGGAGCCGACGTCACGACCGAGGCCCAGATCACGGCCGAGGAGCTGCGACTGATCGTGGAGCGCGGCGGCGAGCAGGGGATCCTCGAGGCGGAGGAGGAGCAGATGATCAACGCGGTCATCGAGCTCGGCGACCGCAAGCTCCACGAGGTCATGGTCCCCCGGATCGCGATCGTCGGGCTCCCGGCGACCGCGACCTTCGACGACGCGATCGACAAGGTCATCGAGGAGGGCCACTCGCGGGTCCCCGTCTACGAGACCTCCGTCGACGAGGTCGTGGGGATCCTGTACGCCAAGGACCTGTTGCCGTTCCTCAAGTCGGACGCCGAGGCGCGGCCCACGCTGCGGACCCTGCTCCGCACGCCGGTGTTCGTGCCGGAGTCGATGTCGATCGACGACCTGCTGCACGAGTTCCAACGCCGCAAGGTCCACATCGCGATCGTGCTCGACGAGTACGGCGGGACCGCCGGCCTGGTCACGATCGAGGACCTGCTGGAGGAGATCGTCGGCGAGATCCAGGACGAGTACGACGTGGAGGAGCCGCTCGTCGAGACCCTCGACGACCACTCGGCGCGGGTCGACGGGCGGGCGTCGGTCGACGACCTGCTCGAGATCTGGGACCTCAAGCTCCAGCTCGAGGACGAGGACGAGTACGACACGGTCGGTGGGCTCGTGTACCACCGGATCGGCGGCGTCCCGCAGCCCGGCGACGAGGTTCGCGTCGACGGCCTGCGCCTGACGGTCGAGTCGACCGACGGACGGCGGGTGGGCAAGGTCCTCGTGGTCCGGGAGCAGGACGTCCACGACGAGGCCGGGAACGAGGAGTAGGGGAGCCGAGGCGGACGCTCGGGTTCGTCACCCGCTCGGGTTCGTCACCCGCCCGCGTTCGTCACCCGCGCACCCGCCCGCCGTTGGCGTGGCCTGGCCACCCTCCGTGGATCGCGTGGCGTTCCAACCGGAGCGATTCCCGCCCAGTGGTACACGGCGCGTTCCATCCGGATCCAGTCGACGCTGGTTGGAACCACGCGCGTTCCAACCGGAGCGATCACCGCCCGTTGGAACGACGGGCGATCCAGACGCGAGGATCGGCGAGCGGGCACCCGAACGGCACGCGATCCTGCCCCGGATGTCGGACGAGGCCGACCCTACGCGCTGATGACGGACGTGATGATCCCGCGCAGCTGGTCGCGGGCCGCGGCGTCCACCGACTCGAAGCCGTCGAGCTCCGCCAGGCAGGCGTCACGCCAGCGCCGGGCCTCGGCCCGCGTGTAGGCCTCGGCGCCGGTGCGGTCGAGGATCTCGACGATCTCGCGGATCTCGCCCTCGCCCGGGTCCGCCAGGACGTAGAGATCGGCGAGGCGCGCTCGGTCGGCCGGCTCTGCGTGCTCGAAGGCGTACAGCACCGGCAGCGTCTTCTTGTGGCGCGCGACGTCGGTGGGCACCTTGCCCGTCTGCTGCTCGCGGCCCCAGATGCCCAGCAGGTCGTCGTTGAGCTGGAACGCGAGGCCCAGCGCCCAGCCGAAGCGCCGGTAGCGCGCGATGACCTCGTCGTCGTCGGTCGCGAGGATCGCCCCCGCCTCGATCGAGCCCGCGATCAGCGCCGCCGTCTTGCGACCGATCATGTCGAAGTACAGGTCGACCGTCATCGGCTCGTCCGACGCGGAGGTCGCGATGTCGATGTACTGGCCCTCGCACAGCCGGACGCACGTCTCGTCGTACAGCCGCATGAGCCGGAGCACCGTGCGGTCCGGGAAGCCCAGGTCGGTCAGCCGGTGGAGCGCGACCCGCGAGAGGCTGAAGATCAGGTCGCCGGTGTTGATCGCCTGGGCGACCCCGTGGAGCTTCCACAGCGTGGGCCGGTGGCGGCGCTCCTCGTCGCCGTCCTCGATGTCGTCGTGGACGAGGCTGAAGTTGTGCCCCAGCTCCACGGCCGCGGCGCCCGGCAGCGCCCGGGTGTGCTCGCCGGCGATCGAAGCGTAGGCCAGCAGGCCCAGCAACGGCCGCATTCGCTTGCCACGCGGCCCGTCCTCGCCGTCCAGGCCCAGGTGGTAGCGGATCATCTCGTACACGCCGGCGGTCGACGGGTCGTGGTCCGCAACGACGCGCAGGATCTCCGACTCGGTGTCGGCGAGGAGGACGCTGAGATCGAGGTCGCTCGAGATGGTCATCTCCCCCGGAGTGTAGCGGCTTCCGGCGCAAACGTGTTCGCGAAAAGTAGCCTGTTGGATGAAGGGTATTCCCTCGACAGCGCGGACTGACGCGGCGGTAGGCTCTGGATGCAGCCGGAGGGAACGGACATGGAGCTCGCGCCGGGGATCCGCCGCGTCGGGTCCGACAGCATCGTGAACTCGTACCTCGTCGAGGAGGGCGGGGAGGTCACCGTCATCGATGCGGGTGCGCCCGGGCTGTGGTCCCTCGTGCCGCGGGAGCTCGAGGCGATGGGCCGGCGGCTGGACGACGTCCGGGCGATCGTCCTCACCCACGGCCACACCGACCACGTCGGCTTCGCCGAGCGTGCGCGTCGCGAGCGGGGCTGGCCGGTGCTCGTGCACGAGGCGGACGAGGACCTCGCGACGGGACGGCGGAAGAACACGCCGGCCAAGGTGCGGATGAAGCTCGGGCCGATGCTGGGGTTCGGCTGGTGGGGCGCGCGCCGCGGGCTGCTGCGCGTGCCGCCGCTCGTC
>DASSRG010000037.1:0-3623 GCA_035701885.1 Candidatus Limnocylindrales bacterium | reverse complement strand
TGGACGCGCTGCGGGTCGAGGTACTCCATGTTCATGAACGTCCCGCGGCGGCCCGTCGTGAGCTCCATCAGGCTGCCGATGTAGCGGTCCGGAGTCACGATGCCGAGCTTGACCCACGGCTCCTCGATCGCCTCGATCTCGCCGACCTCGGGGAACTTCGCGGGGTTGTCGACCGCGACCATCCCTCGGTTCATCGTCAGGTGAACGCGGTACTCGACGGACGGCGCCGACGCGATCAGGTCGAGGTTGAACTCGCGCTCCAGCCGCTCCTGGACGATCTCCATGTGGAGCAGCCCGAGGAAGCCACACCGGAACCCGAACCCGAGCGCAACCGAGCTCTCGGGCTCGTAGGTGAACGAGGCGTCGTTGAGGTGCAGCTTCTCGAGCGCGTCACGGAGCAGCGGGTAGTCCGGGCCGCTGAGCGGGTACAGCCCGGCGAACACGAGGCTCTTCGCCTCCTGGAAGCCGGGGAGCGGCTTTGCGGCCGGGCGCCGCGCCACCGTCACCGTGTCGCCGACCTGCGCCTCGCGGACGTTCTTGAGGCCGGTGGCGACATACCCGACCTCCCCGGCGACCAGCTGCGTGACCGGGACGAGCTGCGGGCGGAAGACGCCCAGCTCCAGGAGCTCCGCCTCGGCGCCGCTCGCCATGAGGCGGATCGTGTCGTGCTGCCGGATCGTGCCCTCGTCGAGGCGGATGTAGCAGAGCACTCCCTTGTACGGGTCGTAGTGGCTGTCGAACACGAGTGCCTGGAGGGGCGCTGCGGGGTCGCCCTTGGGCGGCGGGATCCGCTGGACGATCGCCTCGAGAATCTCCTGGACCCCCTTGCCCTCCTTCGCCGACGCGAGGATGACCTCCTCGCGGGGGATCGCCAGGACGTTCTCCAGCTCCTCCATCACGACGTCCGGCTGGGCGGACGGCAGGTCGATCTTGTTGAGGACCGGGATGATCGTCAGGCCCTCGCGCAACGCGAGATGGACGTTGGCCAGCGTCTGGGCCTCGATCCCCTGCGCTGCGTCGACGACGAGGATCGCCCCCTCGCAGGCCTGGAGGCTGCGGCTGACCTCGTACGCGAAGTCGACGTGGCCGGGCGTGTCGATCAGGTTGAGCCCGTAGGTCAGGCCGTCCTCCGCCGTGTACTCGAGGCGGACGGCGCGCGCCTTGATCGTGATCCCCTTCTCGCGCTCGAGGTCCATCGAGTCCAGCACCTGGCTCGTCATCTGGCGCGCGTCGATCGTGTGGGTGAGCTCGAGCAGGCGGTCCGACAGGGTCGTCTTGCCGTGGTCGATGTGCGCGATGATCGAGAAGTTCCGCAGGCGGGACTGGGGGATGGTCACGACGCGGGAGTGTAGCGGCCGACGTGTGCCCGATGCCCTGACTGGCGCTCGTCCGATGACAACTGGCACACTTGGCCGCGACTCCGGATCCTCGCGGGCCACGGATGCGCGGCGCACGCCCGACGTCACCGATCCGGACACCGTCAACTCCGCGCTGTATGACATCCCCGGGGTCCGGGTTTCCTCGGGGGGCCCACGCGACGCTGGCCCCATCGGGCGGTGTCCGGCTGGGCCCATGGGGCCGTAGATCAGCCGTCGCCGCGCCCGCGACGCTGACTGCCCCATCGAGGAGGTCCCGTGTCTGCGTTTGCCCGCCCCGCTCCCGCCAGCCACCGAACCCACGGCCGCCGGCTCGGCAGGCTGCCGCTTCTGCTGCTCGTTGGCGGCCTCGCGGTCGCACTGAGCGCGGTCGGGGCGGTCCATCCCGCGCCGGCGCTCGGCCTCAGCACGTTTGCGACGAGGTGCGACGGCGTCACCCTTCGCTCGAAGCCGTCCACGACGGCAACCACCCTCGCCACACTGTCGAAGGGCATCAAGGTCGTGGCGGTTGACAAGGTCTCGGGCGGCAGCTGGCGTACAACCTGCGCGGGCACCACGGCGACGGGGAGCAGCTGGTACAAGATCACGGTCGCAAACGGCAAGGACGCGCCCACTCGCTTCGGCCTGAGCGCCGTATACGGCGCGTCGAGCCTGTTTCAGAAGCTCTACTCGATGAGCTACAAGTTCACCGCCTGCGACGGGGTGAACGTCCGAACGTCGTCGTCGACGGCCGCGAGGAGCAAGGCGACGCTGGTCACGGGCACGAAGGTCACCGTCGTCGGCACCGTCAGCGGCGGCAAGTGGAGCGTGACCTGCGGCGGGAGTGGAGTCTCGGGGACCAGCTGGTACAAGATCAACCAGGTCAATGGCACAAGCACGTCGTCCCTGTACGGCGTGGGCGCGGTGTACGCGGCCACGGGGCTGTTCAAGACCGTCAGCTCCGTGAGCCCAACCGGAAAATCGGTTCGGGTCACGTCGATCCGTGCGTTGCTGTCGTCCCTCGCGGACAACTCCGTCGGCGAGATCGTCGTGGCGAACGGCAGGTATCACGTCAGCCCGGCGGGCCAGAAGAAGGCGGACTCGCTGTGGATCGGGGGCGATCGGTTCGCCAGCCGCACACGGCCGATCCTCGTCCGCGCCGAGACCCGCGGCGGGGTGACGTTCGACGGCGGTGGCGTCGCGCCATTCGGGGCGCTGTCCTTCGAGGACGGAGCGCACCACCAGACCTGGGACGGGTTCCGGTTCGCGAACATGAAGGCGGAGTACACCGGGATCATCGAGGTCGGCGGGTACCTGCCGCGGCGACCCCCGCACAACATCACCATCCGCAACATGACGATCACCTCGACGTGCACGGGACGGGCGACGACCGCAGACGGCAAGACGTGGGACCACGGCGTCTACCTCGCCCATGCAACCGGCGTCGGTCCCCATGACATCAGGATCGAGAACCTCAAGGTCGACGGCCGTGGCCACCTTGCGAGCGCTGTCCACGTCGACCACGGCGACGCGACCAACCCGCCGGCGTGGAACGTCACGGTGCGCGGTCTCCACGTCATCGGGACCCAGCAGGCAGTCATCCTGTGGAGCAACCGACTCAGAAACTGGGTGTTTGATGGAGCCGACATCCGCGACGCCAAGGCGCACGCCGTTCGGTTCGAGTCATCGGGCGCATCGGGCATCGTGTTCAAGAACATGACCTCGAGCGGGTCCGGGTATAGCGGGTTCTACAGCTCGATGGGCAGCAAGCCGTCCGGCGTGACGTTCTCGAACAACAGCCTCCGCTGACCGCCCGAATACGCTTCTGACGACCTGTGGGGGGGCCGGACGCGCTCGCCGATAGCGGCGGGCGCGTCGGTCTCGTTCCTTCGGAGGCGGGGGTCTCCGAGACCCCGTCCATACTTCCGTCCATGGCTGGATCCGTCGCGACCCTCTACCCCGACTGGCCGCAGCACAACGCACGGCTGCGGGACGGCGTACGGTTCCTGACGCCCGAGCAGCTGGAGCTCCGCGCCGGTCCCGAACACGGGACGATCTGGCAGCTCGCCGCGCACGTCGCCGGGACCCGCGTCTACTGGCTGTGCTCGATCCTGGGCGAGCCCGGCGCGGACCGCACGCCGTTCACCGACCCCGAGGGCGACGGCTGGGAGGACGATCCACAACATCCGCGATCGGGCGAGGAGCTCGCGTGGGCGCTCGACTCGACGTTCACGATCGTCCGGGAGTGCCTCGAGCGGTGGACGCCGG
>DASSRG010000036.1:0-2216 GCA_035701885.1 Candidatus Limnocylindrales bacterium | reverse complement strand
GGAGCGCTGGTCAGCCTCGCCCCGATGATCATCCTGTTCGTCCTCGCGCAGCAGTACTTCGTCCGCGGCATCGCCCTGTCCGGGCTGAAAGGCTGATGGCGGGGGAGCGCGACCTCGCCCTCCGCGACTACCGGCCGCGGCAGATGCTCCGGGTGCCGTCGCACGTCGTTCCGCGGCCGCTGCTGCCCGCGATCGACGCGCACAACCACCTCGGGCAGCCGTTCGGCGGCGAGTGGGCGCAGCGCTCCGCACCGGAACTGGCCGCGGTGCTCGACGAGGCCGGTGTCACGGCGATCGTCGATCTGGACGGCGGATGGGGGGACCGGCTGCGACTCGAGATCGAGCGGTGGCAGGACGCGCTGCCAGGGCGCGTCGCGGTGTTCGCGGGGCTGGACTACGACATGTGGGCCGCCGAGCGCGACTTCGGGGAGGTCGAGGCTCGCCGGCTGCGGGCGGGAGTCGCGGCGGGTGCGCGTGGACTCAAGGTGTGGAAGGTGCTGGGGCTGCGCGCGCGCGACTCGTCGGGCCGGCTCGTCGGCGTGGACGACGAGCGCCTCGATCCGCTCTGGGCGGCGGCCGGCGAGCTCGGCGTGCCGGTCACGATCCACGTCGCGGACCCGATCGCGTTCTTCGAGCCGCTCGACGCCGCGAACGAGCGCTGGGAGGAGCTCCACGAGCACCCGGACTGGCACTTCTGGCCGACCCGGCCACCCGGCCGCCCGGACCTGGACGGGTTCCCGCCCTTCGACGAGCTGATCGACGGGCTGGAAGCGGTCGTCGTCCGACACCCGTCGACGGCGTTCATCGGGGCGCACGTCGGGTGCGCGGCGGAGGACCTGGCACGGGTCTCGACGATCCTGGAGCGTGCGCCGAACTTCCACGTCGACATCGCCGCGCGGATCGCCGAGCTGGGCCGCCAGCCGTACACGACGCGCGCGTTCATCGAGCGCTGGCGTGACCGCGTGCTGTTCGGGACCGACATGGCGCCCGATCCCGCCTGGTATGCCGCCTACTACCGGTTCCTCGAGACCCGGGACGAGTCCTTTGCGTACGACGCGGACCCGGAGTCGAACGAGCCGCCGAGCCAGGGTCGGTGGCGCATCCACGGCCTGGGCCTCGACGAGCCGACGCTGCGCGCCGTCTACCACGACAACGCGGCGCGGCTGATCCGGTTCTGATCAGCGCCCGTTGACTCCCCGGCTACCAACTCGAGCTGACGTCCTGTGCCAGCGAAGATCCGGCGTCCTCCAGGCCGGTTCCGTGGACTCGCAGACAACAAAACCCGGCCTGCATGTGCGATTCGGGGGGCGTAGCTCGATTTCGTCGCCATGGAGGCAACGCGTGCGCCCCCGCGTCGCCGGTCAGTCGACAGTCCCTGCGATCCGCGGCGGGCATCGCGCGTACCGGGCGCCGGGCGGCCGCGAGTGTCGCCCGTGACGCGACACGCCCATCCATTCCAGGGTGGATCCGTCCCGGATGGCCCGATTCGTCGACTGGCAGGCGCCGAAAGCGCAACCGTCGGAGCGGAACCGGGTTTTGACGCGGTCTACGAAGTTTTGACGAACGGGGCGGTCGTGGATACCATTCCGCCCGATCTCGAACCTCGGTGGCGGAGCCAAGGCCCGCCCGGGGTTCTTTTGTTCCAAGCCGACCGAGCGACGGCGCGAACTCCGCGCCGCCCCGCACCTTCGGGGGTCCTCCCGCGTGAACAGCAAGACGACCTACATCAGCAAGGACGGCCTCCACAAGCTCCGCGCGGAGCTCGACGAGATGCTTGCCGTTCGCCGTCCCGAGATCGCGCAGCGGATCCACGACGCGAAGGAACACGGCGACCTGTCCGAGAACGCCGAGTACGAGGACGCCAAGAACGAGCAGGCGTTCGTCGAGGGCCGGATCCAGACCCTCGAGGCGATGATCAAGAACGCGACGCTGATCGACGAGCACACCTCCAGCGACCACGTCCAGATCGGCTCCACCGTGAAGGTGGACGGCGACGAGGGCCCCGAGACGTTCCAGATCGTCGGATCCGCCGAGGCCAAGCCGGCCGCGGGCAAGATCTCCAACGAGTCGCCCGTGGGCCGCGCCCTCCTCGGCAAGAAGAAGGGCGAGAAGGTGCTCGTGAAGGTCCCCGCCGGGGACTTCTCGTACACGATCATCGAGATCAGCTAGGACCCACCCTGGCCCCTCCGGGCCAACCACCGCAAGGGCCAGGGAGG
>DASSRG010000035.1:0-19923 GCA_035701885.1 Candidatus Limnocylindrales bacterium | reverse complement strand
TGGCGCGCCCGGCGAGACTCGAACTCACGACCTTTAGGTCCGCAACCTAACGCTCTATCCACTGAGCTACGGGCGCACGAGATGACTGGCGGAGAGGGAGGGATTCGAACCCTCGGAGCAGGTTACCCCACTCGGCGGTTTAGCAAACCGCTGCACTAGACCTCTATGCGACCTCTCCGTGCAGCCCGGGGATGATAGCAGCCCGCGACGGGCCGGCCGGGAACGCCGCCCGGGCCACCGCTCCGATTGACGCAGGGACCTGCGAGGCGCTACCGTCGGCGCACCGATGTGTGCCATCTATCGCTTTACCTGCCCGGCATGACCGTTCCCGGAGACATCTGACCCGGGAGGTGCGGGTCGTGCCGGGTGAGCAGAGGTCCAGGACCTCTGCTTTTTTGTTGCCGAGCCAGCGCGACACAAGCAAGGAACGACACAGCCGATGTTCGTGGTGATGCGGTCAGGGGCCACCGAGGCCGAGGTCAACGGCGTGAAGGGGCTCATCCTCGCGGAGGGCCTGACGCCGTTCGAGAACGCCGGGACGACGCGGACGGTCATCGCCGTGGTCGGCGAGCTCGGCAAGCGCCGCGAGCCGCTCAAGCAGCGCCTCGAGGCGACGGCGGGCGTCGCCCAGGTCACCCCGATCTCGAAGCCCTACAAGCTCGTGTCGCGCGAGTTCCAGCCCGAGGACACGGTGATCCGCGTCATGGACACCGCGGTGGGTGACGGCACGCTGTCGGTGATGGCCGGGCCGTGCTCGGTCGAGAGCCGTGACCAGCTGATGGAGACCGTCGACTTCGTCGCGGCGCATGGCGCGACGATCATCCGCGGAGGGGCGTTCAAGCCCCGCTCGAGCCCGTACAGCTTCCAGGGCCTGGGCGTCGAGGGCCTGCGCTACCTCGCGGAGGCGCGCGAGCGGACCGGGATGCCCGTGATCACCGAGGTCATGGACCCGAGCCAGGTGGACATCGTCGCCGAGTACTCGGACATCCTCCAGATCGGCACCCGCAACATGCAGAACTTCTCGCTGCTGCTCGCGTGCGGGCGCGCGAGCCGGCCGGTGATGCTCAAGCGCGGGTTCGGCGCGACGATCGAGGAATGGCTCATGGCGGCCGAGTACATCGCGTCGGCGGGCAACCCGCAGATCATCCTGTGTGAGCGCGGCATCCGGACGTTCGAGACGTCGACCCGCAACACGCTCGACCTCACCGCGGTGCCGCTCCTCCACCACCTGACCCACCTGCCCGTGATCGTCGACCCGTCGCACGCGACCGGCAAACGGTGGCTCGTCAAGCCGCTCGCAATCGGCGGCATCGCGGTGGGCGCGGACGGGATCATGGTCGAGGTCCACCCGCGTCCCGACGAGGCCCTGTCGGACGCGGAGCAGCAGCTGGACTTCGAGATGTTCGAGTCGATGATGGAGGCGGTCACCGCGGTCCACGACCACGTGAAGGACCTCCACGGCGACCTGCTGCGTGCCTCCGGCGCGGCAACCGGGGCTGCCACCGGGGCGGGAGCCTGATCGCATGACCACCGGCCAGGCACCGGTCGCGACACCCGACGCGAGCGCCGCCGTGGACGAAGACGCCCTCGTCGTCCGGCCGGCCGCCCGCCTTCGCGGCGCGCCTGCGCTCCCCGGTGACAAGTCGATCTCCCACCGGGCGCTGCTGCTCGCGCTGCTCGCTGCCGGCGAGAGCACGATCACCGCGGCGGGCGACGGAGCGGATGTCCGGACCACGGCCGCGATCGTCGAGGCGCTTGGGGCGACCGTCGAGCGGACGGCCGTGCGCGGCGGCCGCGTGGATTACCGGGTCGTCTCGCCCGGCGGCGACGCCCTGACCGAGCCCGAAGGCGTCCTCGACTGCGGCAACTCGGGCACCACGACACGGCTGATCGCCGGCGTGCTGGCGGGCCGGCCGCTGTTCGCCGTCCTCGACGGCGACTCGTCGCTCCGGCGGCGGCCGATGGGCCGGGTCACCGAGCCGCTGTCCCTGATGGGTGCCGCCTTCGCTGGCCGCGCCGGCGGGACGCTGCTGCCGCTCGCGATCACCGGCCGCGCCCGTCTCGAGCCGATCCGCTACGACACACCGGTCCCGAGCGCCCAGGTGAAGTCCGCGGTGCTGCTCGCCGGGCTGGCGGCGGAGGGCGAGACCGCCGTGACCGAGGCCATCGCAACCCGCGACCACACCGAGCGGATGCTCCGGGCGCGCGGGATCGATGTCGAGGAGACGACCGGCCCGGACGGCGCCCACACCGTCCGCCTCGACGGACCCGTGCTGCCGGCCGCGATCGCGGAGACGGTGCCCGCCGATCCGTCCGGCGCCGCCTTCTGGCTGGTCGCCGGGGCGATCCACCCCGATGCAGAGCTCCGCCTCGACGGCGTGAGCACCAACCCGACCCGGCGTGCCATCATCGACATCCTGAGGCGCATGGGCGCCGACATCGAGGAGCGCGACCGCGAGGCGCCGGGCGGCGCGGACGGCGAGCCACTCGCCGACCTCACCGTGCGGTCCAGCCGGCTCCGGGCCGTCGACCTGTCCCCCGCCGACGTTGCGGCGGCGATCGACGAGATCCCGGTGCTTGCGCTGGCCGCGGCGATTGCCGACGGGACGTCCCGGTTCCGGGGCGTCGGAGAGCTCAGGCACAAGGAATCCGACCGCGTGGCCGGGATCGTGGAGGGGCTCACGGCCCTCGGCGCGCGGATCGGGGTGGAGGGGGACGACATCGAGATTCACGGCGGGACCCGCCTCACGGGCGCGGTCACCGAGACCTACGACGACCACCGGCTCGCGATGACGTTCGCGATCGCGGGCCTGATCGCCGGGGGAGCCACCACCGTCCGGCGTCCTGGGTCGGCGGCGATCTCCTATCCCGGCTTCGCACACGAACTCGAAGGGGTGCGGACATGACGAAGCGCGTCGTCCTCATCGGCCACCCGGTGGCCCATTCGCTGTCGGGCGCGATGCAGCAGGCCGCCTTCGACACGCTCGGCATCGACGCGACGTACGAGCTGTGGGACCGTGCCCCGATCGCCCTCGCCGACGCGATCACGGAGCTGCGCACCGACCACTTCCTCGGCGCGAACGTCACGATCCCGCACAAGGAACGCGTGGTCCCGCAGGTCGACCGCCTGACCGAGGAGGCGCACGCGACCGGCGCGGTCAACACGCTGACCAAGGAGGGTCGCAAGCTCATCGGCCACAACACCGACGTGCCCGGGTTCAAGGTCGCGCTCGACCAGCTCGTCGGCCGCCAGAAGATGCCGCGCAACGCGATCGTGCTGGGTGCCGGTGGCGGGGCGCGCGCAGTCGTCTACGGCCTGATCCGCGAAGGCTTCCAGCGCGTGATCGTGTTCAACCGGCACCTCCACCGGGCAGAGGCGCTGGTCAAGCACTTCGGCCGCACCGCGTCGCACATGGACCTGCGCGCGATGCCGTGGCACGAGTCGATCATCGAGGCGGAGCTCTCGAAGACCAAGCTGCTGGTCAACGCGACGTCGATCGGGCTCACCGCCGATGAATCGCCGATCCCGGCCGAGATCCTGAGCCCCGAGCTGCTCGTGCTGGACCTGATCTACGCGAAGACGCGCCTGCTCCGCGATGCCGCGGCCGCGGGTGCCGCGACCGCAGACGGCGAGACGATGCTGCTGCACCAGGGCGCGGCGGCGTTCACGCTGTGGACGGGCCAGCCGGCGCCGCTCGACGTGATGGGCCAGGCGCTGCGCAAGGCCCGGGCCGGCGGCCTGACCTCGGCCGAAGGCGAGGGCGGCGTCGCCCTGGCCGAGGCGACCGGCGAGCCCGCCGCCGAGTGAGCATGGACCGGTTCCGCTTCCTCACGACGGGGGAGAGCCATGGACCGATGCTCGGCGCGGTCGTCGAGGGGGTGCCGGCCGGCCTCGCGCTGACCGAGGACGACCTGGCCGTCGACCTCGGGCGCCGGCAACGGGGCTACGGCCGCGGCGCCCGCCAGGCGATCGAGCAGGACCGGGCGCGCATCCTGTCCGGCGTCAGGCACGGCCTGACCCTGGGATCGCCGATCCTGCTCGAGGTCGACAACCGCGACTGGGCGAACTGGACGCGGGTGATGCAGGTCGGGCCGCTGTCCGAGGCGGACGCCGCCGAGCTCGCGACGCTCGCGGACGAGGGCAACAAGCGCGCCCAGCCGATCACGCGCGTGCGACCCGGCCACGCCGACCTCGCGGGGGCGCTCAAGTACGGGTTCAACGACGTGCGCAACGCCCTGGAGCGCTCGTCGGCCCGCGAGACGACGGCGCGGGTCGCGGCGGGCGGCGTCGCGCGGGCGTTCCTGCGCGCGCTGGGGATCGAGGTCTGGTCGTTCACCGCGGAGGTCGGGGGAGTCGCGATCGATCCCCAACGGTGCACCCGGTCGCGCGACGAGGCCGACGCCTCCCCGCTCCGCTGCCCGGACCCCGAGGCGGAGACGGCGATGATCGCGCGGATCGACGAGGCGCGGTCGAACGGCGACACCGTGGGGGGCGTGTTCGAGGTCGTCGTCCACGGGGCGCCGGTGGGGCTTGGCAGCTACGTCCACTGGGATCGGCGGCTGGACGGGGCGCTGGCGGCGGCGGTGATGTCGATCAACATCGTGAAGGGCGTGGAGCTCGGCCTGGGGTTCGAGCAGACGCGCCGGTTCGGCTCGGCGGTCCATGACGTCATCGAGGGGCGCCGCGACGACGGGACCTGGATCCACCGCACCAACAACGCGGGCGGCCTGACCGGCGGCGTGACGAATGGCGAGCCGATCGTGATCCGCGGCGCGGTGAAGCCGATCTCGACGCTCGCGCGCCCGCTGCCGACGGCCGACCTCGTGACGGGCGAGCCCGTCGAGAAGGCGCACTACGAGCGGTCCGACATCTCGGTCGTGCCGGCCGCCGGCGTCATCGGCGAGGCCATGGTCATGCTCACGCTCGCCCGGTTCGTGCTCGAGAAGACCGGCGGCGACTCGATGCCGGAGGTGCTCGACAACCTGCGCCGCTCGCAGGAGCGGATGGCAACCCCGGTCGCGGCGCCGGCTGCCGGCGACGGCTCGGGCGGACATGCCGCCGGGCCGGGTGTGCGGGTGCACGTGGGTTCGGCCCCGGCCGGGTCGTCGTCTGCCGCGACGATGCCGGATCCCGACGCGGGCGAAGCCGGCTCGGGCGGGGACGACTGAGCGGCGATGGACCTCGTCCTCGTGGGACTGCCCGGGTCGGGCAAGAGCGCCGTCGGACGGCGGGTCGCCTCGCGCCACGGCGCGACGTTCATCGACCTCGACGACCAGATCGAGCGCGAGACCGGCCGCTCGATCCCCGAGCTGTTCGCGAGCGACGGCGAGGGGGCGTTCCGCGCCCTCGAGCGAGCGGCGGTCGCCGCGCTGGGGCCAGCCGACAGGTCCCCGCACCTGCGGCGTGTGATCTCGCCGGGCGGCGGCGCGATCGTGGATCCGCGCAACCGGTGGGCGCTGTACCGCGGCCGCGTCCCGGTGTGGCTGGACGTCCGCACCGAGGTCCTCGCGCAGCGGCTCCGCCGCTCCCCGAACGTCCGGCCGCTGATCCAGGGCGGCGACCCGATGGGCCGCATCCGGCAGCTGGCGGCCGCTCGGGAACGCTTCTACGGGGCGGCGTCGCGGGTGAACGGGGTGGCCGAGGTCGGCGGGGTCGTTGACGCGGTCGAGGCACTCGTCGCGCGCGGCGCGGCCGGCGGCACGACGCTGCTCCGCGCGAGCACGAAGGTCGGCGACGTCGTCCTCGGCGAGGGCATCGCACCCGGCGCCGTGTCCGACGAGCTGCGGCGGCTCGGCGCGCGGCGCGCGATCCTCGTCTCGGAGCCCGGCGCGTGGGCGGCGTTCGGCGAAGGCCTCGCGGCGAGCCTGCGCGAGCTCGGCTGGGCGGTCGAGGAGCTGCTGCTCCCGGCCGGCGAGGATGCGAAGCGGCTGTCGGTCATCGAGGATGCGGCGCGCGAGCTGGCGCGGCGGCGGGTCGAGCGGCGGGAGCCGCTGGTCGCCGTCGGCGGCGGCGCGCTCGGCGACCCCGCGGGGTTCCTCGCGGCTGCCTACCTCCGGGGCGTGCGGTGGATCCAGGTGCCGACGACGCTCGTTGCGCAAGTCGACAGCTCGATCGGCGGCAAGACCGGCGTGGACCTGCCCGAGGGCAAGAACCTGCTCGGCGCGTTCCACCACCCGACCGCAATCGTGCTGGACGTAGCCGCGCTCCGGCCGCTCCCCGAGCGCCAGCTGCGGGCCGCGCTGGGCGAGATCGTCAAGATGGCGGCGCTCGGGGACGAGCCACTGTTCGCGACGCTCGAGGCCGACGGCGAGGCGATCGCTCGCGGAGCGGACGCCGCCTTCGACGCCGGTGCGATCGCGGAGGTCGTCGAGCGGGCCGCCTGGGCGAAAGTCGAGGTCGTGGCGGCCGACGAGCGCGAGCAGGGGGCGCACGGCGGGCGGATCACGCTCAACTTGGGGCACACGATCGGCCACGCGCTCGAGGCGGTCGACGGGTACGCGACGCTGCTCCACGGCGAGGCCGTGGCGTACGGGACGCGGGCTGCCGTGCGGATCGGCACGACGCTCGGGGTGACACCGCCCGACCGGGCGGCGCGGATCGAGCGGCTGCTGGACCGGCTCGCACTGGGTGCGGCGGCCCTCCCCTACCCCGTCGACGCGGTCGTCGACACCACGGGGACGGACAAGAAGCATGCCGGCGGCCGGCTGCGCTGGGTCCTGCCAACCGGCCACGGGGTCGTCGTCCGCGACGACGTGCCCGAGGAGGTGGTCCGGGCGGCGGCCGCGTCCGTGCTCGCGGGGGCGGCGCCGGCGGGGGCGTCGGCATGACCCGGATCCTCGTCCTGCAGGGTCCGAACCTCAACCTGCTGGGGACGCGCGAGCCGCACATCTACGGCACCGAGACCCTGGACGAGATCCACGCCGGGATCGCCACGCACGCCGCCGAGCTCGGCATCGAGGTCGACTTCTTCCAGTCGAACCACGAGGGCGCCCTCATCGACCGCCTCCACGAGCGCGACTTCGACGCCGTCATCGTCAACGCCGCCGGGCTCACCCACACGTCCGTCTCGCTGCGCGACGCGCTCACCGGCGTCGCGCGGCCGTTCTGGGAGGTCCACCTCTCGGACCCATGGCGGCGCGAGGCGTTTCGCTCCGTCAACTTCATCCACGACGTGGCGGCCGGCACGGTCGCCGGGCAGGGATCGCGGGGGTACCACGTGGCGCTGGACGAGGTCGCCGCGCACTTCGCACGGGAGGATTCGTGAGCGACGACGGCGCCGGGCGCCCCGCGACCCACCGCCCCACGACCGGCGAGCGCGACGACGCGGCGCTCGAGCTCGCGCGCATCCGCGATCGGATCGACGAGCTGGACACGCGGATCGTCGCGCTGCTCAACGAGCGCGCGGAGCTGGGACGCCAGGCGGGGCGGGCAAAGGCGCTGGCCGGGCGGCGGGCGATCCGCGACCCCGAGCGTGAGCGCGAGGTGCTGCTCCGGGTCGCGATGGCCAACGCCGGGCCGATGAGCCAGGCCGACCTGCTGTCGATCTACCGCCGGGTCGTCGCCGCGACCCGGACGCTGGAGAACAAGGACCGCGGGGCGTGACCTCCGACCCGGCGACGCCCGACGACGCCGGCGAGCTCCTTCGGCCGGCCGTCACGGGGATGGCGCTCCCTGATCCGCGCGTCCTGCCCGCGGCGCCGGTCACCCGGTTCGCGCCGGCCCCGACGGGGCTCCTGCACCTCGGGCACCTCGTCAACGTCCTGTACGTGTGGGGGATCGCCCGCGCGACCGGCGGCCGGGTGGTGCTGCGGATCGAGGACCACGACCGCCAGCGGTCGCGGCCGGAGCACGAGTGGGAGATCCTGGAGGACCTGGCGCGGCTCGGCGTCGCGCCCGACGAGCCGTCGCTGGACGCGTTCAACGGGTCCACGCCATACCGCCAGTCCGACTGTGGTCCCGTGTACGCGGCCGCGCTCGAGCGGCTGCGCGCGGGCGGCCTCGTGTACGCGTGCGACTGCGCGCGCTCGACGTTCACCGCGTACGAGGCGGCGAAGGGGCGGCCGTGGCGCGGGATCGGGTGTCCCGGCGGCTGCCGCGCGCGGGGGCTGGCCGAGGACGGGGACGTGGGGCTGCGGGTCGCGGTCGGGGCAGGCTCCGAGCGATGGGTGGACCTTCTCGCCGGGCCGCTTTCCGACGAGCCGGCCGCTGCCGGCGACCCGCTCGTCCGCGACCGCCTCGGCAACTGGACGTACGCGTTCTGCGTGGTCGTCGACGACATGCGGCACGGCATCGACCTCGTGATCCGCGGCCGCGACCTGCTCGACGCCACCCCGGTCCAGCTGCGGCTCGCGCGGCTGCTGGGGCGCGAGTCGCCGCCGTCGTTCCTCCACCACCCGCTGATTCGGCGCGTCTCGGGGCAGAAGCTGTCGAAGGCGGCCGGCGACACGGCCGTCCGCGCGCTGCTCGACGAGGGACGCACGCCCGCGTCGCTGTTCGGGCTGGCGGCTCGGCTGGCGGGCCTCCAGGCCGAGGAGACCCCGATCGACCCGTCCGACCTCGGGGCGTTGTTCACGGGGTAGCGACCAGGCTAGTCGGGCGGCGGCGCGGTCAGGCGCCCGGCGGCGATCTGGGCCGCGCACGCTTCGCCGAGCACGGGGCCGATCAGCTCCACCCGGTGCGTCGAGCGCGCGACGAGCTCCGCGAGGCCGATCGCGGGGTCCATGTGCGGCTCGTGGGGCGCGCCGAACACGATCGTCGCGACGCGGGCCTTCACGAGCGCGGACGCGCACATCGAGCACGACTCGGCGTTGCTCGCGACGACCAGTCCGTCCAGGCCCTCCCGGCCGAGGTCCCGCGCGGCCACTCGGACCAGGGCGATCTCGGCGTGCGCGGTCGGGTCGAGCGTCGTGTGCTGCGCGTTGGCCGCCTCGACGAGGATCGACCCGTTGGGAGTCGCGAGGACGGCCCCGAACGGGGCATCGCCACGCGCCGCGGCGATCGCGGCCTGGTCCATCGCCCGTCGGACGAGCGTCTCGGCCGTGTGGCGATCCATCGGCGGATCGTAGGGCGTCAGGCGCGCTCCGTGCGGTCCTCGATCTCCCAGGCATGGTCGAGGGCGTGCCAGGCGACGCGCCGAGCCGCGTACCGAGGCGGCCACTTCTTGCCGCCGATCGGGCTGCCGTCCGAAGACCGTCGAAGCGTCTCGAGGATCGTTGCGCGAAGGTCCGCGAGCTGCTCGGGCGTGTCGATCGAGCCCTTGAGGCCCATCGCCTGGCCGTAGCCACGGTCGGCCTCCGCGACGTGCAGAACCACCTTCGAGCGGTCACGGCCGCCGCCCCGCGGGCCCTTGCGCAGCTCCTCGGGGGCGGCTGCGGCGACGGCTTCGAGCTCGGCCCACGACGCCTCCACGATCGCCGCGAGCCGGCGCGCCTCGCGCGCGTCCACGGCCTCCCGATCGGCGTCGGCGACGATCGCGGGGATGCCGAACGCCGTGCCGGCGTCGCCCTCGGCCCGCTCGACGATCTCGAGATCCATGTCCGTGGGGTCGAACCGCTCGCCAGCCGAGCGCGCGACCTTCGCGTACCGTGCCAGGGCCGCCAGCAGCAGCTCCACGGCCTGGTCCTCGGTCTTCGCGCCGCGTGCCAGCCCCGGCCAGTCCAGCGCGGACACGTAGACCTTCTTCGGCGTCTCCTCCGCGAACAGGCGAAGCGGTCGGCTCATGGCGCGAGTCTGGTGGAGAAACCGGTCAGATCGTGTCCGGAATTCGCGCGTCGCCGTTCAGCGCGCCGTCGCCGCTCGCAACGATCGGACGAGGCGCGACAGCGCCTGAACGTCCCGCCCGTCTTCGCCGAGCGCGTCAACGAGCGCCGACGCCACGATCACGCCGTCCGCGCCGGCGCGCGCGATCGCCCGGGCGTGGGCCGGCTTCGAGACGCCGAACCCCACCGCGACCGGCACCGGCGATACCGCCGTCACCTCGCGAACCAACCGCGTGACGGTCGACGGCAGCGAGGTCCGCGCCCCGGTCACGCCGACCAGCGAGACGCAGTACAGGAACCCACCGCTCCGAGCGGCGACCGCGGCGCGGCGCGCCGGGGACGTGGTCGGCGCGACGAGGTACACGACCGCGATCCCGGCCTCGGCCGCGACGGCCTCGAACGGGCCGCCCTCGTCCGGCGTGAGGTCGGCGACGATCACCCCCGCGGCGCCCGCCGCCGCGAGCGCCCGCGCCCGGTCACGGCCGTCGCCGCCGCCGATCAGCTGGTTCGCGTAGCCCATCGCGACGACCGGGACGGCCGGGCGGGCGGCCGCGATCC
This sequence comes from Candidatus Limnocylindrales bacterium, assembly GCA_035701885.1. Lineage (GTDB taxonomy): Bacteria > Chloroflexota > Limnocylindria > Limnocylindrales > CSP1-4 > CAIXZV01. The sequence goes on along the minus strand of DASSRG010000035.1, from coordinate 9,606 downwards.
GCCCGACGAGCGCGAGGCTCCGGTCGAACGTCGCGCCGCTCGCGAGCGCGCCCTGCGATGCGCGCTGGAGGGTCGCCCCGTCCGCGAGGGGATCGGAGTACGGGAGGCCGACCTCGAGCAGATCCGCACCGGCATCGATCGCCGCGGTCGCCGCCGCGAACGAGCCGTCGGCGTCCGGGTAGCCTGCGACCACGTACGGGATCAGCGCCGCGCGGTCCTCGGCATGCGCCCGTGCGAACGCGTCCGCGATCCGGCGGGCGCCGGCCGTGTCGTTGGTGTGCGCGGGCGCGGCCGTCGCAGTCACGCGTGCACCTCGTCGTAGGCCCGCACCACGGCCCTGGGGGCCGTCCGGCGCCACGCGCCCTCGATGATCCCGCGCAGGAGGTCGTCGTCGACGGCGTCGAGGTCCACGACCACCCACCCGAACCGCCCGACGTACGGAGCGGACCGGAAGACGCCCGGGAACGTGTCGAGGAGCTCGGCCTGCTGGTCGATCGTCGTCCGGATCGAGGCGCCGCCCTTCCCGTCCGGACCGGTCATCACGAAGATCCTGTCCTTCACGCGGAAGGTGACGTCGCCCGCGTGCTCGGCGTCGCCCCAGGTCTCCTTCTCGTGCGCGCCCGGCAGCGCCAGACAGAAGGCCCGCAGCTCGTCGATCGTCATCGCTCCGTGTCCCATGGCTCGACATCGGCGAACCGCTCGAGCGCGGCGAGATCCTTGTCGCCGCGGCCGGAGAACCCGATCAGCACGACCGCCTCGTCGCCCAGGGCCGCGCCCGAGCCCTCGATCCCGGCCAGCAGCTTCGGCAGCGCCGCGATCGCGTGCGCGGTCTCGAGCGCGGGGAGGATGCCCTCGGCGCGCGTCGTCGCCTTCATCGCCGCCACCGCCTCGCGGTCGGTCGCGGTGGCGACCTCCAGCCGGCCCGCCTCGGCGAGCGCCGCCAGCTGCGGCCCGATCCCCGGGTAGTCGAGGCCGGCGGACGCGCTGTGCGCCTCGACGACCTGGCCGTCGCGGTCCTGGAGCATCAGCGACCGGCTGCCGTGCAGGATGCCCGGCGTCCCACCCACGATCGCGGCCGCATGCCGGCCCGTCTCCACCCCGTCGCCGGCCGCCTCGGCGACCGCAAGGCGAACGGAGGGCTCGCCGATGAACCGCGCGAGCAGCCCGATCGCGTTGGAGCCGCCGCCGACACACGCGAGCGCCACGTCGGGCAGGCGTCCCTCCGCCGCGGCGAGCTGGGCCGCGGACTCGTCGCCGATCCGGCGCTGGAAGTCGCGCACGATCGTGGGGTACGGGTGCGGGCCCATCGCGCTGCCGAGGACGTAATGCGTCGTCTCGACGTTCGTCACCCAGTCGCGCATCGCCTCGTTGACGGCGTCCTTGAGCGTCGCGGTGCCGCTCGTCACGCTCCGGACCTCCGCGCCGAGGGCGCGCATCCGGAGCACGTTCGGGGCCTGGCGGCGGATGTCCTCCTCGCCCATGAACACGACGCACGGCAGGCCGAGGAGCGCGCACGCCGTGGCAGTGGCGACGCCGTGCTGACCGGCGCCGGTCTCGGCGATGACGCGCGTCTTGCCGAGGCGCCGGGTCAGCAGCGCCTGGCCGAGCGCGTTGTTGATCTTGTGGGCGCCCGTGTGGGTCAGGTCCTCGCGCTTGAGGTAGAGCCGGAGGGTGCGCGGGAGGGAGGTGGCACGACGTCCGCGCTCGCGTGCCTGGGCAGCCGCCTCGGCGAGGGACTCCGCCGCGAGGTTGTCGGCCCGGTAGAGCGGTGTCGGCCGGCCGGCATACCGGCCGAGCAGGTCATCGAGCTCAGCCCAGAACCGTGGGTCGTGCCGCAGGTCGTCGTACGCGTGCTCGAGCTGCTCGAGCGCGCCGACCAGCGTCTCGGGGACGTAGCGGCCGCCGAAGTCGCGCTCGACGCCCCACCGACCGGCCCCGTCCACGTCGAGGAGGCCGGCGTTCACCGGGGTCGGGCCGAAGGGCGCGTTGGGCCGGTGCCGACGGGCGTCCTTGGCGCGCTTGGTGAACAGCGCGACGCGGAGCGCGTCCTTGCGCGGCCGTTCCCCGGCGACACGCGGCGTCTCGGTCCCGGACGCGACATCCACGCCGACGGCAGGCACCCCGAGCACGGCCTCGCCGACGTTGCCGGCATGGAGCCCGCCGGCGAGCGTGATGGGGACCTCGCGCGCGACCGCGGCGGCGAGGGCGACGTCGACGCGTGTCCCCGTCCCGCCGGGGTGCGGGCCGCCCGCGGCGTCGAGGAGGATCCGCGTGGCCCCGGCGTCGAGATACGCCCGGGCCGCCGAGACGACATCGTCCGCGCGCTGGCCGGCCGACACGCGGAGCGCCTTCCACGTCGGACGGCCCGTGGCCCCGATCGCGGACGGTGGCTCGTCGCCGCTGAGCTGGATGGCGTCGGGATCGATCGCGACGACGACCTCGGCAAGGCGATCGGCGGGCAGGTTCGCGGTGACGAGGACCACCTCCGGGCGCGCGCCCGCGGGCGCCGCCTCCCGCGCCAGCCTCGCGAGCGCGATCCCCTCCTCGATCGTCAGCTCGCGCGGCGTGCCGGGCGCGAAGTTGAGGCCGACGGCGTCGGCGCCCGCGCGGATCGCCGCCAGCATCCCGGCCTCGTCGGTGACCCCGCAGATCTTCACGAACGGCAGCCGGGCGAGCTGCGCCGGGTGCTCCGGGTTGGCGCCGGCGCCGACGAACGAGCGAGCGGCCGCCGCCGGGTCCGGCGAGCGCATGAGCGCCTCGCCGACCAGCGCCGCGTCGAAGCCCGTCGCCCGCCAGCGGGCGATCGTGTCCGTATCGCGGACGCCGGACTCGGCGACGGCGATCCTGTCGGCCGGGACGTGCTCGTGCAGCCGGACGGCCCGCTCCGGGTCGACCTCGAGCGTCCGCAGGTCGCGGTTGTTGATGCCCACGATCCGCGCGCCGGATGCGACGGCCGACTCGAGCTCCCGGGCATCGTGCGCCTCGACGAGCGGCTCGAGGCCCACGTCCCGGGCCTGGGCGACCAGCCGCGCCAGGCGCTTCGGCGCATGGAGCACGGCGAGCAGCAGCACGAGGTCGGCCCCGGCAGCCCGGAGGAGGTCGAGCTGCCGGGGGTCGACGACGAACTCCTTGGCGAGCACCGGGACGGATACGGCGGCGCGGACAGCGCGGAGATCGTCCACCGAGCCGCCGAACCAGTGCGGCTCGCACAGGACGGAGATGGCGGCGGCACCACCCGCGGCGTAGGCGCGCGCCCGAGCGACGGCGTCGTCCGCCTCGACGATCGCGCCCGCCGACGGGGAGCGGCGCTTGACCTCGGCGACGAGGTGGAGGCCCGGGGCGGCGAGCGCGTCCACGACCGGTCGAGGCTCCGGTGCCGACGCCAGCGCGCGTCGCAGCCCGGCCGTGCCGAGCGCGTCCAGCTCCGGGACGACCTCCGCGAGGCGGCGGTCCGCGATCTCGCGGACGACGCTGCGCGACGCGGCGCGCGGGCGCTCGGCGATGGTCACGCCGACGCCCCCGTCGTGCCGGCGGTCCGGGCGGCCGTCGCCGCTTCGACCTCGGCCTCCGCACGCCGGCGGTCGGCGCGCAACGCCTCGAGCAGCGCCGCGGCGAGGCCGGCGTCGATTGTGAGGGCGGCCTTGTCGATCCCCTCCTCCAGCTGGCCGACCGCACCAGCCACGAGCAGCGCCGCGCCCGCGTTGAGGAGCACGACATCGCGCCTCGCCCCGGGCTCGCCGGCGAGCACGGCCTCGACCATGCGCGCGTTGTCGGCAGCGGTCCCACCGTGCAGCTTCGCCGTCGGCGTCTTCGTGAAGCCGAGCTGGGTGGCCCGGATCTCGTGCCGCTCCACCCCGTCCGGGCCGACGTGATAGAGGACGCCCGTGTCGTCGAGCGGCAGCTCGTCCACGCCTTGGCCGTGGATCACGAACGTCCGCTCGGTCCCGAGGCGCGCCGCGACCTCCGCGACCCGCGGCGCCGCGTCCGCCACGCCCACCCCGATCAGCGCGCGGTTGGCGCCGGCAGGGTTGGTCAGCGGTCCCAGCAGGTTGAACGCGGTCCGGACGCCGATCTCGCGGCGCGTCGGGCCCGCGTGCTTCATCGCCGGGTGGAATGTCACCGCGAACAGGAACGCGAAGTTGTGCTCGGCCAGCGAGCGGGAGGCCGACCCGGGATCGTGGTCGATCCGCACGCCCAGCGCGTCGAGCACGTCGGCCGATCCTGCCTGCGAGGTGATCGCGCGGTTGCCGTGCTTGGCGACCGGAACGCCCGCGGCCGCGACGACCAGCGCGGACGTGGTCGAGATGTTGAACGTCCCGGATCCGTCGCCGCCCGTCCCGACGACGTCGATGGCGCCCTCGGGCGCCTCGACCCGCGTCACCCGCTCGCGCATCGCTGACGCGAAGCCGGCCAGCTCGTCGACGGTCTCGCCGCGCATCCGCAGGCCCATCAGCAGGGCGGCCAGCTGCGACGGCGTGGCCTCCCCGTCCATGACCTCGCCCATCGCCAGCCGGGCCTCGTCGCTGGTCAGCGTCCGGCCGTCGACGATCGCCGCGAGCGCGGCGCGGACCTGGTCGCTCATCGGGCGACCTCCGCCGCCGTGGCGGCCCGTGTGACGGGCGACTCCTCCGCCACCACCGCCTCCATGCCGCGCGTCGCGAACGACCCCGTCGCCGCGTCGAGCCGCGCCGCATCGCCCTCACCGGCGAGCCGGAGGAAGTTCGCGAGCAGGTGCGGGCCGTCCGGCGTGAGGACGCTCTCGGGGTGGAACTGGATGCCCTCGATCGGCAGCGAGCGATGGCGGAGGCCCATGACGACGCCATCCTCGGGGCTCGTCGCGGTGACATACAGGTCGGCGGGCAGCGTCGCCGGGTCGACCATCAGCGAGTGGTAGCGCGCCGCGGGGAACGTCTCGGGCATCCCCTCGAGCAACCCGGTGCCGTCGTGAACGACCTCGGAGGCCTCGCCGTGGACGAGCGTGGGCGCGCGCACGATCCGCGCGCCGTACGCCGCGCCCATCGACTGCATCCCGAGGCACACGCCGAGCAGCGGGATCTCGCGCTCGGCCGCGACCCGGATCGCGTCGACCGAGACGCCCGCGGTGTCCGGGTCCCCGGGCCCGGGCGAGATGACGATGCCGCGCAGGTCCGCGGCCGGGTCCTCGGCCAGGCCCGCGACCTCGTCAGCGGTGATCTGGTCGTTGCGCACGACCCGCACGTCCGCCCCGGCCGCCTGGAGCGCCTGCACGAGGTTGAACGTGAACGAGTCGTAGTTGTCGATCATCAGGATCATCGCGGCGCGGCCTCCGCCGGGGCGGTTTCGTCCACCGCTTCCGAAGGCATTGACGGGCGCGGGGCCGACGCGGACACCGCGAGCTCGATCGCCCGTCGCATCGCGGCCGCCTTGTGCTCGGTCTCCTCGAACTCGCTCTCCGGCACGCTCTTCGCGACGATCCCGGCCCCCGTGTGGACGTGCGCTTGGCCGTCCTTCAGCACCGCGGACCGGATCGTGATCGCGGTGTCGAGGTTGCCGTCGTAGCCGAGGTAGCCCACCGCGCCACCATACAGTCCGCGTCGCTCGCCCTCCGCTGCGGCGATGAGCTGCATCGCGCGGATCTTGGGGGCGCCGGTCAGCGTGCCGGCGGGGAACACCGCGCGCAGCGCGTCGAGCGCATCGAGGTCCGGCCGGAGCTTCGCCTCGACGTGGCTCACCAGGTGGAGGACGTGGCTGTACCGCTCGACCTCCATGTACTGGCTCGTGGTCACGGTTCCAGGTCGCGCGACGCGCCCCAGGTCGTTCCGCCCGAGGTCCACGAGCATCACGTGCTCGGCACGCTCCTTGGGGTCGCCGCGCAGCTCGTCGGCCAGCCGCTCGTCGTCGGCGGGCGTCGCGCCGCGAGGCCGGGTCCCTGCGATCGGGTGCGTCGACAGCCGGTCGCCGGCGACCTGGACGAGGAGCTCCGGGCTGGCACCCACGACCTCCATGCCCGGCGTCCGGGTGAAGAACAGGTACGGGCTTGGGTTGACGCGCCGCAGTGCGCGGTACAACCCGATCCCGTCCAGCGTCGTGCCGTCGGCGTCGCGCGGCAGGTCGAACGACTGCCGCCGGGCGAGGACGACCTGGATCGCCTCGCCGGCCGCGATCGCGTCCTTGGCCTTCTCCACGGCGCGGATGTACTCGTCGCGGCCGAGGCTCGTCTCGACCTGGTCGACCCTCGCCGCGCCCGCCGCGCCGTCGTCGGAGGTCGAGCGGCCGAACGCCCCCGTCATCTCGGCCTGGCTGGGCCGGGCGGTCCGCTCGAGCGCCTCGAAGATCGCCCGCTCCGCGATCCGGTAGCGGCCCTCGAGGTCCGCCGCCTCGGTGTGGAGCGATGCGATCGCGCTCAGCTGATGGGTCAGGTGGTCGAACACGATCACGAGGTCGGTCTCGATCCAGCTGGCGAGCGGCACGCCGACCGGGTCGCGGTCCGGCAGCGGCACCGACGGCTCGAACGAGGAGATCGCGTCGTAGGCGAGCGCGCCGACCGCACCGCCCGTGAACCGCGGCATGCCCTCTGTCGGCAGCACCCGGCGCCTCGGGACGAAGGTGCGGAGCGCCTCGAGCGGGTCGGCGGCCTCCGTCTCCGTGACCGGCAGGTCGGGCGCGTACGACTCCACCCCAACGGGCCGGGTCGTCGTGTACGCCGTGCCGCCGCGGACCTGGAGCAGGCGCCGCGGCCCGATGCCCAGGAAGCTGTAGCGGCCCAGCCGCTCCCCGCCCTCGACGGACTCGAGCAGGTAGGCGGGCGTCACCCCGTCGTCGAGGCGGAGGAACGCGCCGATCGGCGTCTCCAGGTCTGCGGTGCGCGTCGCGCGCAGCAGGATCGTGTCGGCGGTTCCGGCGAGGCGCTTCGTCTCGGTCAGGCTGAGCGGGTCCGTCATGGCTCGTCCCCAGAAATGAAAAACGACCTGTTCGTCCATTCCGGGACGAAAGGTCGAGACCCTCCGCGGTGCCACCCACGTTCGGCGTTGCCGCCGCACTCACTGACCGACGGACCGGCGGCCGGTCACCCGGCTGATCGATCGGCGCTGCCCTGTATCGCTGGCGCTCTGCGCCGGAGCCTACTTGTCGTCCGCGCCGGTGGCCGCCGTTGCGCCGCCGATCGCCCCGCGTTCGGTCCGGAGGCTCCCGGGTCCATTCGCCGCCGCCGCCCTCCCGGCTCGCACCAGCCGCCGGGTCTCTGGAAGGGTGGTCGCCGGGTACTCGTCCCGATCAACGCCCGTGTTCGTGATGTGGCGGGGAGTCTATGGGCGGCACCGGGGAGCGTCAAGCGCCCAGGTGCCGCCCACCTGCCCGTCGGTGTCAGTCGCCCAGCAGCGGGATGACCACCTCCTGGCACCAGTCCTCGATGTAGAAGCCCGGGTGGTCCCCGCGGTCGGCGAGGATCGAGAACGACCCGTCGATGAACTCGTCGTTGTCGAGGTCGTCGTCGCCCTTCGTATCCACCATGAACTGGCGCACGAGCAGGCCGCGGTCGAAGTAGACCCGGTTGCCGTCCTGGTCGGTCAGCGTGTACGGGCGGCCCGACTCGATCGCCTGGAAGGTGTAGATCGTGCCTTCCACGTTGACGATCCTGAGGTCCTTGTACATGCCCTGGCCGTCCTCGCGGAACCACTTGCCGTTGGCGGGGTTCCTCGTGATGAAGTGCGATTCGTAGTTGTCGAAGAAGTACGGCGTCGGGTCGCCGTTGCGACCCTTCTTCAGGGTGAACATGCCGTTCCCCCAGCCCTCGCCCTCGACCCGGAAGCCGCAGTCGTCATACGTGAACGCGTCGCTCCACGCGTAGTGCTTGCCGTCCTGCGGCGCGAGCCGGTCGATCCGGATCGTGCCGTGGCCGCCCCGGTCCGAGAAGTCGGGGTCCTCGGTCACCGCCGACGACAGCCCGGCCTCCATGATCAGGTAGGTCGTGCCCGGGACCGAGTCCCACTCGGCGTCGTTGCCGAACGCGGTGCAGTCGACGAGCGTGCGGCTGCCGCCCGCGCCCACGGCGTAGACGAACGAGATCGCGAGGAAGTCGTCCGGGTGGCCCTGCATCGTCGGGGCGTTGAGCACGAGGTGCCGGTCCCGGTTCGTCGCCCGGTAGCTGAACCAGACGGAGGCGAAGTAGGGCCCGTCGAACGAGCCGTGCGAACCGTCACAGCTCGTGGGGTCCGACTGAGCCTCGGTGGCATCGAGCGAGTTGAACACCGCGGGAACGCCTGCGACGAGCGGAATGGCGCCCGCCGCGTTGTCGTTGGAAGGCGGCGACGCGGCAGACGCGACGGGCACCGACGAGACGAGGGCCGCACCCACGATGGCGGCCAGCAGGAGACGCGCGCGACGGATCGCCATGGTTTCCCTCTCCTTCCATCCGGCGGGCTGTGCCGGTGCGGGGACGCGGGTTCCGGTGCGACAGGCTCGCTGCCGGGCGGTCGGGCCCTCGGCCGATGCGCGGTCGTCGCGATCCGCGATGCCCGGAGTCGGGGCGCGCGGTCAGGGTCGGTCAGGGTCGCCGTCACTCGCCGGTGATCTATAGGGCGTCGAAACCGACCGATTCGTTCGAATTCTCGGAGCAGCGATCCGAGCGCTACCAGTGCCAGCCGGGCAATGCGGCCACACGCGCCTCGTCGGCGGGGTCGAGCTCGCCTTCCTCGTGGAGATCGTGCATGTAGGCGAACCATTCGCCCAGCGGGAACCCGGCCGCCGTCACGAGGTCCTCCCCCGGGTCGGCCGTCCCGCCACCCTCGAGGTACCGCTTCGCGATCGGGAGGCCGGCCTCGACGAACGGGTCGTACGTCTCCCAGCCGTTGGCGGTGCGGTGGACCATCGCGTCGTGGGCAAAGCACCAGGTCCAGTGCTCGCCGGGGCTCGCACCGCGCATGACGGGGTGCCCGGTCTCGCGCCAGTGGGCCGACATGTGGCGGTTCGGGCTGTCGTCGCAGCACAGGGTCCGCCCGCAGGTCAGGCACTGCCGGAGGTGGACCCACGTGGAACCGATCTCCACGCACGCCTCGCACACGTCCCGCGGCGCGGACACATCCGCGATCGAGTCTCCGTGGCTGCAGGGCTCGTGCATCGGCGCTCCGGAGGTCGCCGGACGAGCCGGCGGGCGCAGTCAGGGTGGCGGCGAGGGTGGGATTCGAACCCACGGGACTTGCGCCCGGCGCTTTTCAAGAGCGCTGCCTTAAACCGCTCGGCCACCTCGCCGCGGCCGAGCATACCAGCGCCACCGGGGACTCCCCGGTATCGTCAGCCCGTGATCCGCGCCCCCTTCGCCGACCGCCCGCTCGCCGACGGCCACCTGATCGACCTCCGGGACGTCGTCAAGGACTACGTCACGGACGCGGGGCCGTTCCGGGCGCTGAAGTCGGTCAGCCTCCAGGTCGACGCGGGGGAGTTCATCGCGGTCGTCGGGCGGTCGGGTTCCGGCAAGTCCACCTTGATGAACATGATCACCGGCATCGACCGGCCCACCGCGGGCTCCGTCGTGATCGGCGGGACGAACCTCACCGGCCTGTCCGAGAGCCGCGTCGCGCAGTGGCGTGGCCGAACGGTCGGCGTCATCTTCCAGTTCTTCCAGCTGCTGCC
>DASSRG010000034.1:0-4660 GCA_035701885.1 Candidatus Limnocylindrales bacterium | reverse complement strand
TGAGGCGGCGTCGCGTCATTCGCCCGCCACCCGGTCCCGGCGCGCAAAGGCATCGAGCGCGTCACGGCAGGCGGCGGCGGTCCGCTGCGCCTGACCGACGATCCAGGGGTCCACCCGGCTCGAGTCCTCGAGCGCGACCGTATCGCCGTACGGCCCCGCCTCGAGTACGATCCCGGAGCTGTTGCGGTAGTCGGCCATCCAGTTCGCCTGGAGCGCGATCAGCGTGTCCGCCACCACGGCGCGCGTGAACAACCAATCGAGATGGGTTGCGTTGAGGCGGTCGACGAGGTCGTCGAGGCGGATCGGCCGGCCGCGGTCCATGCGGGCGACGGCATCGATCACGCGCAGCGCGCTGAACGGGTCGCCGGCCTCGGCGATCTGCGGGGGCGCGATGTGGGCGTCGGGCATGCCGGCCGGTGCGGGCCGGGAGCCGACGACGCCGGGTTCGACTGGCATCTGGGCAGTTGTCACGCGATATCCGAGTCGCTTGATCGGGTTTCAGAGGCTAGCACACGGCCCCCGGGCGCCCGATGGGCAGACCGGCGAACTGAACCTTCGCCGGTTGCCCGGCGCCGTACTGTTCGAGCACGTCCAGAGGGGTCGTGCCACAGGCGGAGGACGCCGTGGAGCAACGGACGCTCGTGGAGCGGGCGCGGCAGGGCGACCAGGTCGCCTTCACCGCGTTGCTCGACGCGGCGCTCGGCCGGCTCGACGGCGCGGCCCGCCTCATCGTCCGCGACCCGGAGCTCGCCCGCGACGCCGTGCAGGACGCCTGCATCCGCGCGTGGCGGGACCTCCCGGGGCTGCGTGACCCGGACCGGTTCGACGGTTGGCTGCATCGCCTGACCGTCAACGCGTGCCTCGACCAGCTGCGCCGGCGCCGGCGCCGCCCGATCGAGGTCGACATCCAGCCGATCGACGTGGCCGCCCCGCGGGACGTGACCGGCGACCTCGCCGACCGCATGGCCCTCGACGCGGCGCTCTCGCAGCTGTCGCCGAACCACCGCGCGGTCGTCGTCATGCACTACTACCTGGGGATGCCGCTGCCCGAGGTGGCGGCGTCCCTGGGGATTCCGAACGGCACGGCGAAGTCGCGCCTGCACAACGCGCTCGCGGCGCTCCGCGTGCAGGTGATCGACGCCGACGCCGATCCCCGCGACCGCGTCCCCGGAGGGCAGCTCGCATGACTGCGCCGACGCGCCTCGAGCAGGACCTCCCCGAGCTGCTCGCGCAGCTCGCCGGCGGGACGCGGCCCGAATATCGAGACTCCCTCGTCCAGGCGGTCGGGCGTACGCGCCAGCGACCCGCCTGGGCCTTCCCCGGAAGGTGGCTCCCCATGGACCTCGCGACGACCCGCCTGCGGTCGGCCCCAATGCCGATACGCCCGCTCCTCCTCGCTCTGCTGCTCCTCGTCGCCGTTGCCAGCGCCGCGCTCCTGATCGCCGCTGCGCAGCACCCGGTGCCTGCGCCCTTCGGGCCGGCCCGGAACGGCATCCTCGCGTACGGGCGGGACGGCGACCTGTATGCCATGGACTCGGACGGAACGCGCGAGTGGGCACTCCTCGCCGACCCTGCGGCAAAGGACTCGGATCCACGGTTCTCGCCGCTCGGTGACCGGCTGGTGTTTGCCCGGGAGGTGGACAACGCCTGGCAGCTGTGGCTCGTCAACCCCGACGGCTCGGGCCTCCGGCAGCTCACCGAGCGGCTCATCGGGCTGGAGTCCTACATCTGGTCGCCCGACGGCACCCAGATTGCGGCGCATCACAGCGTCGACGGTCGCTCGAGGGTGACGCTCGACGAGACCGACGGCTCGGGTAGCCGCGACATCGAGCTCGCGTTCGGCGCCGGCGAACCGCTGTGGCGACCGGGCCACGAGGGCCAGCTGCTCGTGCGATCCATGGACCAGGACGTTCGCACCCTGTATCTCGTCGACACCGCGACCGATACCGCGTCGGAGCTCGACCTGCCACGGGATCCCGCGGCGCCTGTCCCGACCTATGACGGTCAGCGCCCTGACTGGTCACCCGACGGGAATCGCCTCGTCGTCGAGCAGGGTCTCGCCCGGTACAGCGACGCGGGCCGGCCGGTCATCCGCCTTCGCGTGGCAGACATCGGGCCGCACGGCACCGTGCTCGCGAGCCGGCTGCTCGAGCACGAACCCGGCGCCGACTACGAGTTCGGGGCGACGTGGCTCACCACCGGCGCCGGCCTCACCTACGGCATGCAAGCCGGGTGCGTGTTCCAGGTGTACGTGACCGAAGGTGAGGACGTGACGAACGCCAGGCCCGTGGGCGATCCGATCGATGACTGCACGAACCTGGGGATCGGGATCTCGTCCTCGCCCGACGCGACCCGAGCGCTGAAGCAGCGCACGGCGAACGACGGTGACACGTTCTGGCTTTCGGCCATCGACGGAACGGATCGGACACTGCCCGTGCGGACCACCGACGGTCCCACCTGGCAGCGGCTCGCACCCTGACCGATCACTCGGACGATCGAGCGGGCGGCGGTAGGATGCCGGGATGTCCGGCCTCGACGCCGCCCGCGCCGCCAATCGGTCCCGGTTCTCACGCCTGATCGCGCGCCCGGACCCGCAGATCGACCTCGCCTTTGGGGCGCTCCTCATCGCCAGCGAAGGGCGGGAGGAGCTGGACCCCGAGCCGAGCCTCCAGCGGCTCGACGAGCTGGCCGAGCGGGTCCGGATCCACCTCGACCTCGGCGACGGCACGGGCCGGATCCTCGACACGATCCACGACGTCCTCTACCGGGAGCTCGGGTTCCGGGCGCCGGCCGGGTCACCGGCGAACCCGGACCTGTCCCGGCTCGACCTGGTCCTGGAGCGCCGCGTGGGGCTCCCGATCAGCCTCGCGATCGTCGAGCTCGAGGTCGCCTGGCGGCTGGGCCTCGCGCTCCACGGCGTCGGCCTGCCCGGCCACTTCATCGTCGGGGGCCCGGACGACCTGCTGCTCGACCCCGCCAACGGCGGGCGCCAGCTCACCCGCGACGACTGCCAGGCGCTCATCCGGCGGTCACTCGGCGACGGGGTGCTGCTCCACGCGGGGATGCTCCGGCCCGCGCGCCGCCGCGAGATCCTCGCCCGTGTGATCCGCAACCTCAAGGCCGCGCACCTCCATCGCCGCGACTGGGTCGGCGGCCTGGGGGCGGTCGAGCTGCTCCGGATCGTCGAGCCGACCTCGCCCGATCACCTGCGCGATCGCGGGCTGCTCCTCGGCCGGACCGGGCAGTGGACCGCCGCCCTCGCGGACCTGCGTCAGTACCTCGAGGAGCAGCCGGAGGCCGCCGACCACGACGACGTGGTCCAGGTCATCGGCATCTTCGGCGGGATGCGCAACTAGCGGCGGTCGCCCTTCGCGTCGCGCGCCGCGTCGCGCTCACCGGCGGTGGCGGGATCGGCCTCCGCGGCGTAGTCGGCCCAGGGATCGTCCTCGTCGGTCAGCTCGTCCTCGATCCCTGCCCACGGGTCGTCCGGCTCCACCTCGTCGGGGAGCTCCAGCGTCAGGTAGGAGCCGTCACCGGCAGGTACCGGCAGATCGGGACGCGCCTGGTGGACGACCTCCTCGGGCGGCGGCGAGTTGCGCCAGACCTGCTGCTCGAACCCGAACAGGACGCCGCCGGCGGTCTGCGCCACGGACTGTCGCTTCTTGCGTGACCCGGAGCTCATGCAATCCCCTTGGGGCGGCTGGGCGCCCACAGTGACCTCGGCCGCGCTCGGCCCGCGGCCCGTGAAACTGTAGCCGGATGGGCGCCGGTCCGCAGCGCTGGAGCCTAGAGCAGCTCGTGGTTCGCCGTCGCGGTGGGTGCGCCCTCCACCGGCCGGGGCTCCTCCCCCGGTCCGTGGCTGCCGTTCGACGCGGCGGGATCGCCCGTCGTGACGGACATCGGGCCGGCCTCGAGCACCGGCAGCCCGCGGTCGACGGCCTGACCCTCGATCGCCCCGACGCCGTAGGGAACCCACTTGGACGGGTCCTTGAGCCGGTGCATCTCCGTGTTGCCGCGCTCGTGGATCTCCTCGAAGCCCTTCGGCTCGATCCACATCCGCTCGCCCTGGAGCAGCGAGTGGACGCCGCCCTGGCCCGGCTCCTGGCGAGGATGCCGGCACGACGCGCAGTTCGCCTTGTCGTGCTGCTCGTAGGAGAGCGGCTCCTCGTAGGTGGTGATGTAGCCCTCGTAGTTGCGGAGCACGATCTTGTGATCCGAGTAGCTGACGAGGTAGTTGGGCATGACCGGGATCTTGCCGCCGCCGCCGGGCGCGTCGATCACGTAGGTCGGCACCGCGTAGCCGGAGGTGTGACCGCGCAGGCCCTCGATGATCTCGAGGCCCTTGCCGACCGGCGTCCGGAAGTGCCCGGAGCCCTCCACGAGGTCGCACTGGTAGAGGTAGTACGGGCGGACGCGCATCTCGACGAGGCCGTGAACGAGGTCGCGCTGGATGTTGACGCAGTCGTTGACGCCCGCGAGGAGCACCGACTGGTTGCCCAATGGGATGCCGGCACGGGTCAGCTTGTCGCAGGCGCGGGCGAGCTCCGGCGTGATCTCGTTGGGGTGGTTGACGTGGATGTTCAGCCACAGCGGGTGGTACTTGCCGAGCATCTCGCACAGCTCGTCGTCGATGCGCTGCGGCAGGAACACCGGCACGCGG
>DASSRG010000033.1:0-7385 GCA_035701885.1 Candidatus Limnocylindrales bacterium | reverse complement strand
CTACGACCGGATCGCCGAGGGGTACGCGGCATGGTGGTCGCCCGTGCATCGGCCGGGCACGCTCGGGCTGCTCGACGAGGTGGAGGCCGATGTCGCCGCCGGGGCGCGGCGCATCCTCGACGTCGGCTGCGGGACCGGTGCCATGGCCGTCGAGGCGGTCCGGCGCTGGCCGGCCGTCACGCTGGATGCCGTCGACGCCTCCGCCGGGATGCTGGAGATCGCCGAGCGCGAGGCGGAGCGGCTGCCGGCCGCCGGCCGCGGACGGCTCCGCTTCAACCAGGCGCTCGCCGATGGGCTTCCGTTCGAGGACGGGGCATTCGACCTGGCGCTGTCCGCGTTCGTCCTCCAGCTCGTGCCGTCGCGGTTCCGGGCGCTGCGCGAGATGCGACGGGTCCTGCGCCCAGGGGCGCGGCTCGCGTACGTCACCTGGATGCGTGGCGGCGAGCGGTTCGTGCCGGACGACGCATACGACGAGGCCCGCCGCGCCGTGGGCCTCGAGCCACGCTGGGACGATGACGACCCCGACGCCGGTGCGGACGGCGAGGCAGCCGACGATGCCGATTCCGGCAACGACGACGTCCGGTCACCCGAGGCCGCAGTTGCCCAGCTCCGTCGGGCGGGGTTCGCGGCAGCCACGGCCCGGGCCTCGATGCTCGTCCACCCGTTCACCCCGGAGGGCTACCTCGGGTTCCTGTCGCAGTTCGACGACCAGGACGAGTTCACGACGCTCCCGGCCGACCAGCGCGCAGCGCTCGAGCACGCGCTCCTCGAGCGGCTTCGCAGGCTGCCGGCGGATGCGCTCGTGATGCGGATGCCGATCGTCTACGCGTCCGGGATCCGCACCCCACGCTGAGCACTGATCGGAGGGTGCCCGGACACGACGAAGCCGGCCCGAGGGCCGGCTTCGAACCAGGATCGAGCGGGGATCAGCCCTCGCCGTCGCCCGACGCGGACTCGGACCCGGACTCGCCACCCTCGGCGGCTTCGCCACCCTCGGCAGCGGCCTCGCCCTCGGGGGCCTCGCCCTCGGCGGCAACCGTCTCGGGCTCCTCCTCGACGCGCGGCGCGAGGACCCGGGCGATCACCTCGGTCGGCTCGGCCTGGATCGTCACGCCCTCGGGCGGCGTCAGGTCGGCGACGGTGATGGTCGTGTCGTAGTCCACCAGCGGCGACAGGTCGTAGGTCAGGACGTCGGGCAGGTTCGCCGGCAGCGCCCGGACGCGGACGCTGGAGATCGGGTGCATCAGCGTGCCACCGGTCTCGGTCGCGGGGGCGGTGCCCTGGCCGACGAGCTGGACCTCGACGGTCAGCTCCTCGGTCATCCGGACCGCGAACAGGTCGACATGGATCGGCCGGCGGCTCACGGGGTTGACCTGGATGCCGTTGATCAGCACCGGCCGCGCCTTGCCGCCGCCGACCTTCAGGTCGATCAGCGTCGAGGCGCCGGTGTGGCGGCGCAGGAGCTCGAACTCGTGCGCGTCGATCGTGAGCGGCTCGGACTCGACGCCGTGCCCGTAGACGACGCCGGGCAGGCGCCCCTCCTTGCGCAGATGGGCGACGGCCTTGCCGGTCACGGTGCGGCGCTCGGCCGCGAGCGCGGGACGGTCAGCCATGGATGTGATCCTTCTCCGGTGTGGGCGCGCAGGCCCCGAGCTCGGGGGCGGCGCCACGATCGCGGCGGGCAACGCGTGCCCGCGTGCGCGTGAATGTCGTCGGCGAGGCTATCACACGCACCGCGGGCCTCCCATTTCGGCGGGCTGCCGCCTCGGGCGTGTAGGATCGCGACGCCGTGGCCACGATCCTGATCGTCGAAGACGAGTACGCCGTCGCGCGAGGCATCGAGTTCGCCCTCCAGCAGGAGGGGTTCGAGGTGACCGTCGCGCCATCCGGCGAGGAGGGGCTCGAGTTCGCGACGACCCAGGCCCCGGACCTCATCGTGCTCGACGTCAAGCTGCCCGGGATCGACGGCTTCGAGGTCCTCCGCCGGCTGCGCGCGGCGGGCTCGAAGGCGCCCGTGCTGTTCCTGACCGCACGTGGCGACGAGTTCGACAAGGTCGTGGGGCTCGAGCTCGGCGCGGACGACTACGTCACCAAGCCGTTCGCGCTGCGCGAGCTGCTCAGCCGGATCCGGGCGCTCCTGCGGCGCGCCTACGGCGACCTCGCGAACGCCGCCGGCGGGCGGGTGATCCGCCACGGCGACCTGGTCATCGACCTCGAGCGTCGGCGTGTCCAGCGGGGCACGAGACGGATCGCGCTCACCGCGACCGAGTTCGAGATCCTGCGCCACCTCGCCCAGCGTCCGGGCCGGGTGTTCACCCGTCGCGAGCTCCTCGAGCTGCTCCGCGACTACGAGGCCCTGGACCAGGACGAGAAGACGATCAACGTCCACGTGAGCCACCTGCGCGACAAGATCGAGGACGATCCGTCGCTGCCGCAGTTCGTCCTGACCGTCCGCGGAGCCGGCTACCAGTTCGCCGAGCGCTGAGGTGGCCGACCACCGGGCGACCGACCCGGCGGCTGCCGGCGCCCCGCAGGCGTTCGACTCGGGGTGGGCACCGACCCATGGCCCTCGGCAGCGCCGGCCCAGCGTCCCCCAGTCGTTCCAGACGCGGCTGACGTTCGCGTTCATGGGCGTCGTGGCGCTGACGCTCGCGCTCGTGGCGCCGATCGTGATCAACCGCCTCGACGACTACTTCCGGCAGCTCGAGGAGCAGAGCCTCACCTCACGCGCCAACGCGACGGCGCGCATCCTCACGACGTTCATGATCGCCGCGGTCCCGCCGAACCAGCTCGTGGTCCGAGAGCGCGCCGATGGCACGGTCATGCTCCACCCGCGGGCGAGGGCGCTCCTCGAAGGCGAGGTGTTCGACGTCACCGCGCGTGCCGTCGCGCAGGCCGACACGACGGTGACCGTCGGCCTCGCCGGCCCGGACACCGACGGCGAGCTGGTCGTCCAGCCCGAGAGCGACCTCGTGTTCACGACGACGCTCGAGACCGAGCCCGAGCCGGGGCAGGCCAAGGACCCCGCGATCGCGCCCCAGTCGGTGGACTTCATCGCGAACCGGGCGAGCTGGGGCCTGATCGTCACGCTGTCGAACCCGTACACGAGCCGGGCGAGCACGCTGGCCAACGTCACGGCGCTGCTCCTGATCCTGGCCAGCGTCGCGTTCCTGGTCGCCGTCCTCGTGGCGGCGTTCCTTGCCCACCGGTTCACGACCCCGCTGACGCGCCTCACCGACGCAAGCCGGCGCCTCGCCGATGGTGACCTCACGTCCCGCGTCGCCTCGGACGAGCTGTCGCAGGGCACGCTCGAGCTCCGCGAGCTCAGCCAGCAGTTCAACGCGATGGCGGACCGTCTCGAGGAGAGCGTCAACATCATCCGCCGGGACCGCGATTACAGCCGCGACTTCCTGGCCGATGTCAGCCACGAGCTGCGGACGCCGATCGCCGCGATGAAGACCCACGTGGAGCTGCTCCAGGGACCGGCCGGCCGCGACGAGGCCGCGCGGGCGGAGTTCCTCCACTCCTCATCGCAGCAGCTCGACCGGCTCGACTGGCTGGCCCAGAACCTGCTCGAGCTCTCGAAGCTCGACTCGGGGCTCGTCCTGCTCGACCTCCGGCCGGAGGACGTCCGCGGGACGATCGAATCGGCGGTTGAGCAGCAGCGGACTGCCGCGGAGCGCAAGGACATCACGCTCACGGTGACCGTCCCCGACCGCCCGCTGCGCATCAGCCACGATCCGCCGCGCGTGGGCCAGATCGTGTCCAATCTCGTCGGCAACGCGATCAAGTTCACGCCACCCGGCGGCGAGATCCGGGTCCTCGCCCGCGCGGAGCCGGACGGCGGGGCGCGGCTCGAGGTCGTCGACACCGGGGTGGGGATGGCACCCGAGGAGCTGCCGCACATCTTCGACCGCTTCTACCGAGGTGCCGAGGAGAACCGGGCCCGCTCCACCGGATCCGGCCTCGGGCTCGCGATCGTCAGGTCGATCGTGGACATGCACCACGGCTCGATCGCCGTCGAGAGCCGCCGCGGCGTGGGCTCGCGGTTCGTGGTTGAGCTGCCTCGCGACCCCCGCTCGGTGACCGACGTCGCACCGCCCGAGCCCGACGCGGGGACCGCCGCGCTCGCGAACGCGCCCGGAAAGGTGGATGATTCTTCACCGAAGGTGGACCCGCCCGTGAATCCGCGGGCGGCATCCTTGGCCGTGACCGACATCGGCGGCGACACCGAGCCCGCCGCCCCACCAGAGAGAAGACCGCCCACCCCATGAACGACGAGCCGACGCCGGGGGCTCCCCAGGGCCCCGGCAGCCCCGACCCGCTGGACGACACCCAGCGCGTCGACGTTCCGCGTTACGCCCCCACTCCCGATCCACGACCCGACGCCCGCTGGGCGTGGGCCGCCCCCGGCTCGCAGCCGCAGGGAGATCGCTGGTACCAGCCCGCACCCACCGAGCCGCCGGGCGCCGGCGGGGCCGGGCGACCGGCGTGGAGCAGTGCCGGGTCGCCGCCCCCGGCGTACGCGGCGCCTGCCGCGGCCCCGACCGCCGCGGTTCAGCCGAAGCGCCGCACGGGTGGTGCGGGCGTGGGCACCGTCGTCACCGCGTCGCTCCTGTCGGCCGTGCTCGCCGCGGGCGGCACGGTGGCGGTCCTCCAGCAGACCGGCGCCCTCAACCGGACGATCACCACCGGCCCGTCCGGCTCAACGGCCCAGACGAGCGCCCAGCAGCCGGTCACGATCGACGAGTCGTCGGCCGTCATCGACGCGGCGGCCAAGGCGGGCCCGGCGGTCGTGAAGATCACGACCACCACCGCAGGCAGCGACACCGGCCCGTTCGGCACCGATATCCCCGCCACCGGGGTCGGGTCGGGCGTCATCTACGACCCGAACGGCTGGATCCTGACCAATCGCCACGTGATCGAGGGCGCGCAGAACGCGACTGTCCAGGTGGAGCTCAAGGACGGCCGCCAGTTCGAGGGGCGGGTCTACGGCACCGACACCCTCACGGACCTCGCGATCGTCAAGGTCGACGAGCCGAACCTCCCAGTCGCACCCATCGGGACGTCCGACGGCCTCAAGATCGGCCAGCTCGTGGTCGCGATCGGGTCGCCGCTCGGGATGTACTCGTTCTCCGTCACCAGCGGGATCCTGTCCGGCAAGGGGCGCGACGTCCAGGTGGACAGCGGCCAGCGCATCACGAACCTGCTGCAGACGGACGCGGCGATCAACCCGGGCAACTCGGGTGGGCCGCTCGTGGACGCGAACGGCGCGGTCGTCGGCATCAACACCGCCGTGGCGACGGACTCCTCGGGCATCGGCTTCGCCATCCCGATCGACATCGCGAAGCCGATCATGGACCAGGCGGTCGCCGGTCAGAAGCTCGCCCGGCCGTGGATCGGGATCCGGTTCGAGTCCATCGACCAGAAGGTCAAGGCGGCGAACAACCTGACCGTCGACAACGGGGCGTTCGTCTCGACCGGCGCCGGCAACGGGTCCGCGGTCGTCGAGAACAGCCCGGCCGCGCAGGCGGGGCTCAAGGACGGCGACGTGATCCTGTCGATCAACGGCATCAAGGTGGACCAGGAGCATCCCCTCGACGCGCTGCTCGTGCAGTTCAAGCCCGGCGACTCGGTGTCGCTGGAGGTGCTGCGCGACGGCACGCAGCTCCAGCTGAACGTCACCCTGGGGACGAGGCCCGGCAACCTCTAGGCCCGGCACCCCCAGGCCGGGCAACCTCCAGGGCGGGGAACCGCTAGCCGATCCGCGTGCGCACGATCTCCACACCCACCGCGCGGAACGTCCCCCCGAGGTCGACCGCGGGTTTGCGCACCCGGACGACGACCTCGTCCGGGCCGTGGGCCTCGAGCAGCTCATCCGCGATGCGCTGCGCGAGTGCCTCGATGAGCCGGAACCTCGTGGTCGCGACGATGCGCCCGACGTGGGTGAACACCGCGCTGTAGTCGATCGTCCGCTCGAGGTCGTCCGCGCGGCCGGCCGGCTCGAGGTCCATCGCCAGCTCGACGTCGATCTCGAACGGCTGCGGGGTGCGCTGCTCGTGCTCGTGGACGCCATGCGTCCCCTCGAACACCATGCCCTCGATCCGGATCCGGTCGGTCATGGTCGCTGTCCGGTGTCGGGCGCCGGTGCCGGAGCCACCTGACCCCAGCCCTGGGGACGCCACCCGCGGACCACCGCGTCAGCGGTCCGCGCGGCCCTGACGTTCTGGCGCACGTCGTGAACGCGGACGATGTCCACCCCCGCGGCGATCGCGAGGACCGTCGTGGCGACGGTCGCCTCCACCCGCTGGTCCGCGGGCAGATCGAGCACCTTGCCCAGCGTCGACTTGCGCGACGTGCCGAGCAGCACGGGCCGGCCGAGCACGGCGAGCGCCTCGAGCTCCGCGAGCAGCGCGAGGTTGTGGTCGGGCGTCTTGCCGAAGCCGAAGCCGGGGTCGACGACGAGATGGTCCCACGGGACGCCCGCGTCGAGCGCCCGGTCCAGCGCGCGCTGGAGGTCCGCCACGACCTCCGCGACGAGGTTCCGGTAGCGGGGCTCGGCACGGTTGTGCATGAGGACGATCGGGACCTGGCGCTGCGCGGCGAGCCGGCTCATCGCGTCGTCCTCCGCCACGCCCCAGATGTCGTTGAGCAGGTGCGCACCTGCGTCGAGCGCGGCCGAGGCAACGGCGGGGCTCGTCGTGTCCACCGAGATCGGCGTCCCGGGGAGCGCGGCTGCGACGGCCCGGACGACCGGCACGACGCGCGCCGTCTCCTCGTCCGGCGACAGCCGCACGTGGCCGGGCCGGCTGGACGCGCCGCCGATGTCGAGCAGATCGGCGCCTGCCTCGACCATCCCGCGCGCCTGGGTGACGGCGGCCTCGACCGGGTCCGCCGCGGCCAGGAGGCCGTCGCCCGAGAACGAGTCCGGCGTCACGTTCAGGACGCCCATCACGTACGTGCGCGTGCCCCAGTCGAGCATCGCCGGCCCGATCCGGAGCGTCTTCGGCGGCCCGGGCATGCCGGTCGCGGCGTCCGTGGGCAGGGCATAGGACGGCGTGGCCGCGCCGCCGCCGGCGTCCGGCCGCTCGGCCACCGCGCCGCGCTCGTGGGGGAGGTCTCGGTCGGTCATGTGGCTACAGGATCGCGCAGGAGCGGGTCCTCGACCAGCCGGCGCCGTGCCTCGCCCGCGAGGTACAGGGATCCAGCCACGACGACGGGGCCGTCCCCGGAACCCAGCGCCCGGTCGAGGGCGGCCCCGGGCGACGCGGCGGACTCGACCGTGAGGCTCCGGCCCGCCGCCCGGGCACCGGCCTGCCACGCCTCCGCGAGCGAGCCCGCCGCGAGAGCGCGCGGCGCGTCGACCTGGGTGCACACGACGGTCG
>DASSRG010000032.1:0-34148 GCA_035701885.1 Candidatus Limnocylindrales bacterium | reverse complement strand
GCGACCTGGCTGACGAACGCGATCACGTCGTGGTCTGTCGTCGCCTCGATCTCGGCGATGCGGTCGACGTCGACGCTCGCGCGAGCCTCGATCGCCGGCAGCGCATCCGGCGGCACCAGGCCGCGCCGCGCCTGCGCCCGGCAGACCGCCAGCTCGACCTCGAGCATGCGCTCGAACCGTGCCTGGTCGGACCACAGCGCGCCCATCTCGGGGAGCGTGTAGCGGCGGATCACGCGTTCGCCCCCGCGGCGGCCGCGGGCTGCGGCAGGTCCAGCGCGATGTCGTGGCGCCGCTGCATGCCGTCCCATTCGATCGCGTTCGCGGCGGCCTCCGCCGTCGCCCGGGCCGTCGCGAGGTCCGGCCCGCGGCCCACGACCGTGAGGACGCGTCCGCCGCTCGTCCCGAACCCGCCCGGCGGGACGGGCCGGCCGACGGTCCCGGCGTGGAACACGAGCGCACCTGTCGCCGCCGCCCCGTCGAGGCCGTCGATCGCGTCGCCACGCCTCGGATCGCCCGGGTAGCCCTTCGCGGCGAGCACGATGCCGACGGCGGTGCCCGGCAGCGTCGGGAGCCGGGCGGGCGCGTCGGGCGGGAGCGCGCCACGGGCGGCCGCGGCGAGCCACGGCCCGAGCGCCCCGGCGAGGCGCGGGAGGATCACCTGGGCCTCGGGGTCGCCGAGCCGCACGTTCGTCTCGAGCAACACCGGCCCGTCCGCGGTGAGCATCAGGCCCGCGTAGAGGAAGCCGCGGAACGGCGTCCCGCGACGGGCCATCTCGGCGAGGATGGGGCGGTGGACGGTCTCGACGACCCGCTCGACCTCCGCGTCGTCGAGGTCCGGTAGCGGCGAGTAGGCGCCCATGCCGCCGGTGTTCGGGCCCGCGTCGCCGTCGCACAGCCGCTTGTGGTCGCGGGCGGCCGGCATGGCGATCGCCCGCGTGCCGTCGCAGATCGCGATGACGCTCGCCTCGCGGCCCTCGAGCCGCTCCTCGATGACGAGCGCCGGGGCATCGGCGGGCCGGGCCGCGAGGAAGGCCGGTGACAGCTCCACCGCCTGCTCCAGCGAGTCCGTGACGATCACGCCCTTGCCGGCAGCGAGCCCGTCCTGCTTGAGGACCGCGCGGCGACCGACGGCATCGAGCTCGCGGATCCACGCGATCGCGGCTGCCTCCTCGCCGCCGGCGAACGACCGGGCGCGCGCCATCCGCACGCCGGCAGCCTCGGCGACGTCGTGGCAGGACGCCTTCGACGTCTCGAGCGCGGCCGCGGCTCGCGTCGGCCCGAACACCCGGATCCCGGCGGCCTCGAGCGCGTCGGCCACGCCCACCGACAGCGGCGCCTCGGGCCCGACGACGACCAGCTCCGCCGACGTGGAGCGTGCGACGGCAACCACGGCCGCGGGATCGAGTGGGTCCACGGCCACGCATCGGACGCGCGGCTCGGTGGCGATGCCCGCGCTCCCGGGTGCGACGATCACCTCGTTGCCGCCGGGCTCCTTGGCCAGCTTCCAGGCGAGCGCGTGCTCGCGCCCGCCACCGCCCACGACGAGGATGCGCGTCGGCTGGTGGAGGCTCACCGTCGCGTCCCGTCCATCGTCAGGCCGGCATCGTGGGCCGGTGGCGCATTGGCCGCCAGGCCCGCTCGATCGTCTGGGTGCGCTCGGGTCCGACCGACACGAGGACGATCGGCACGCCCGCGTGGTCCTCGAGCGCGGTGACGTAGCGTCGCGCGTTCTCGGGCAGATCCGCGAGCGAGCGGACGTCGTGGATCGGCTGCTCCCAGCCCTCGAAGTCCTCGTAGATCGGCACGGCACGCGACAGGGCGCTCCCGGACGACGGCCAGGTCTCGACGCGCTTGCCGTCGATGTCATACGCGACGCACAGCCTGATCGTCTCGATGCCGGACAGGATGTCGAGCTTGTTGAGCATCACCGCGCTGTTCGAGTTGACCGCCACCGCGTAGCGCAGGGGCACGGTATCGAACCAGCCGACGCGCCGCGGGCGGCCAGTCACGGTGCCGAACTCGCGGCCACGCTCCGCGATCCCCTTGCCGATCTCGTCGTGGAGCTCGGTCGGGAAGGGCCCCGCGCCGACGCGGGTCGAGTACGCCTTCATCACGCCGATGACCTCGTCGACCTGGAGCGGCCCGATCCCGCCGCCCGTACACGCGCCACCCGCGACCGGGTTGGACGAGGTCACGAACGGGTAGCTGCCGTGGTCGAGGTCCAGGAGCGCGCCCTGGGCGCCCTCGAGGAGGACGTGGTCGCCGCGCCGGAGTGCGTCCTGGACGAGCCAGGTGGAGTCGTCGAGGTGGCTCCGAAGCCGCTCGCCCCATTCCGCGGCCTGCTCCACGAGCGGCTCCACGGCGAAGCCCGGGGCGCCCATCGCCTCGAGCAGGAGGTTCTTGTCGGGGAGCGCGCGGCCGATCCGCTCGCGCAGCACCTCGCGGTCGAGGAGGTCCTCCATCCGCAGCCCGAGGCGCCACGCGCGGTCGCCGTACGCCGGCCCGATGCCGCGGCCGGTCGTGCCGACCTTCGCGCCGCCGAGCCGCGCCTCGTTCGCCCGGTCCAGGGCCACGTGGTACGGCATGATCACGTGCGCGCTGCGGCTGACGCGGACCTTCCGGGTGTCGATGCCCTTGGCGGCGAGCATGTCCAGCTCGGCGATGAGGGTCGCCGGGTTCACGACGACGCCGTTGCCGATGACCGACGTGATATGCGGGTACATGACGCCGGACGGGCACAGCTGGAGCTTCACGGTCTCGCTGCCGACCACCACCGTGTGGCCCGCGTTGTCGCCGCCCTGGTAGCGCACGACCATCGCGACCTGCTCCGCGAGGAAGTCGGTCGTCTTGCCCTTGCCCTCGTCGCCCCACTGGAGGCCGGTGATCACGGTCGCGGGCATCGGGCACCTCCCTGTGCGCGGGCCCGGGTCCCGGACATGAAACGACCCCGGCCGATGGTGCCGGGGTCCTGGATAGACGTCTCCCGCGTCCGCCCGCCGGTGGCTCGGCGTGCCGGGGGGTCGAAGGTGCGAAGCCGGCTCACGGGACGGACGACGCGCCTTCCTCGATCAATGATCAGCTCCTCCATCGCGGGTTCGGCTCCGCGCAGCCATCGAGGACCGGGTGAGCATACCAAACGGCGGGGGTCCGTCGCCCGGCTCCGGACGCCGGATGCAACTCGGGGCGAAGTGTCAGATGAGCACCCGTGAAGCGGCACGCGCTACGGTTCGGGGCGCCCGCCGAATCCGCCGGCCCCGCCGACCCGTCGACCCGCTGTGGCCCGACCGCCGGGGCCGGCGTCCCTTCGCCCCGAGGTCCGCGATCGACTCCCGATCGTCCGAGCAGCGCGACCGATGCGGGCTCAGGGGCTCCCCTGCCCTCGGAGCCGTTCGACGAGTGCCCGGGTAACCCGTCCCGTCGACGGTTCGACCCCACTGCGCGCTCGAGCGTTCCGGATCGTGGTTCCGGAATGCAGGCCCCGTCCGGCAAGAACCGGAACCGCGTTCCGGCTCCTCGCCGATCGGCATCGATCCGGGCCCCGGTCTGCGCATCCCAGCGGAGGGTGGGTCCGGATCCGATCGCCTTCGGCCCGCGAACCGGACTGCCAGTCCGGCCGGCGCCGCGATGGTGTCGCCGGCCCGCGAACCGGACTGCCAGTCCGGCCGGCGCCGGGATGGGATCGCCGGCCCGCGACCGGACTGCCGGTTCCGGCCGGGGCCCGGATCACATCGCCGGCGCGCAGCGTTCGCCGCGCGCGATGAGTGACGCATAAGTCCGGCATACCTCGCGGGCAAGGAGCGCCCGCTACCGTCCGGTCCAGTCGAGCCAGCCGGCCCGCCGACCGCCGCTCCGCCAGGAGCTCGTCCCGGCCGCCTGACCCCGACCCGCCCGCCGGACGTCGTTGCCCGCCGAAGCAAGGAGTCAGCGGACCATGAACAGGGTCCTCCTCACCGGTCGCCTGACGCGCGACCCCGAGCTCCGCACGACCGCCACCGGCAAGTCCGTGGCGACGTTCTCCCTCGCGACCCACCAGTTCGTGGGCGGCAAGGAGCTGTCGGAGTTCCACTCGATCGTCACGTGGGACCGTCTCGCGGACACGTGCGGCAAGTACCTGGGCAAGGGACAGCTCGTCGCGGTCGAGGGTCGGATCGCGACCCGCAGCTGGGACGACGACAAGAGCGTCCGGCACTGGAAGACCGAGATCGTGGCCTCCAGCGTCGAGATGCTGTCCCGCGCCCGGCGCAAGGACCACGCGGCCGAGACCGCGGCCGCGGCGCTCGAGGCCCAGGCCGTGGCGGCCGGCTACACGCCCGACGCGTCCGAGCCCATCGCGGACGAGGCGGGCTTCGCCGTCGCGCCCGGCGCCGACGGCGACGAGGACGAGGAGGAGGACGAGCTCCTCGAGGAGGCTGTCGCGGCCTGACACAGCCTGTCCCCACGGCGGCGGCGCGGTTCCCCCTCCCGCGTCGCCGCCCGCCTCAGATCTCGACGGGGAGCCGCAGCTCGAAGAACGAGATGGCGATGATCAGGTAGATCAGCATCAGCAGCGCGCCCTCGAGCCAGTTGGACTCGCCGTCCAGGGCGATCAGGGCGCTGATCGCGACCGCGACGGCGACCGCGGCCACCTCCAGCGGCTGGAACACGAGGTCCATCGGCTGGCCGACGACGAGGCCGAGGAGCACGAGCACCGGCGCGACGAACAGCGCGACCTGGAGCGACGACCCGAAGGTCACGGCCATCGCGAACTCGATCTTGTTCTTGTACGCGAGCTGGACCGCCACGAGGTGCTCGGCGAGGTTGCCGATCGTCGGGATGAGGATCACGCCGACGAACAGCTCGGACAGGCCGAACTGCTCGATGAACGGCTCGATCGAGCCGACGAGGATCTCGGACAGGACCGCGAGCAGCGCCGCTGACACCAGCAGGACGAAGACCGCCGTGCGCCCCGGCCACGCCGGGCCCGCGTGGCCCTCGGGCTCGCCGGCGCCGCCCAGCGTCGCCTCGGGGTTGGTGAACTGCCACACCAGCGACAACCCGTAGCCGAAGATCAGCACGACGGCGACGAGCACCGACTCCTCGACGCGCACACCCTCGCTCTCGTTGCCGCTCGCGGCGAACACGGCCGGGACGAACAGCCCAACCGCGGCCAGGACGAGCAGCGCCGCGTTCGAGCCCGCGATCCGCTGGCTGAATGTCTGGAGCCCGTTCTTGAGCCCGCCGGCGAGGACCGCGGCGCCGAGAACGAGCAGCAGGTTGCCGATGATCGAGCCGGTGAGGCTCGCCTTCACGACCGTCAGCAGGCCGGCCTGGAGGGCGAAGAACGCGATGATCAGCTCGGCGATGTTGCCGAACGTCGCATTCAGGATGCCGCCGACCTGGGGTCCGGTCAGCGCGCCGAGGCGCTCGGTGGACAGGCCGACGACCCACGCGAGCCCAAGGATCGCGAGGGCCGACACGACGAAGACGACGGAACCCTCGACGTGGAGGCCGAAGTCGAGATAGATCGCCACGATCGACAGCACCAGCGTGGCGAGCACCGCAACGCGTGCGACGACCGACAGGGCGCCGAGGACGGGGATGCGGCTGGGGGCGGCGGTGGCGTGGGCCATTGAGCGGTGGTCCTCCTGGCGCGATGCTAGCGGCCGCCGGGACCGCCGTAGAGGCTGCGCCGCGGGATCCCCGTTGCGGCGGCGACGCGTTTCGCGGCCTCGCCCCGCGGCACACCGTCGCCGGCGAGCCGCTCGACCTCCGCGCGGGCCGCGGCGAGCGCCTCGTCCGCCGCGGCGGCCGCATCGGTCCGCGCCCGCTCGCCGCTCCCCCACCCCACGACGATCACGAGCTCGCCGCGCGCCGGGATGGCGCCCGAGCCGGCGAGGGCCGCGAGCTCGCCGAGCGAAGCGCGAACCACCTGCTCATGCAGCTTCGTGAGCTCCCGGCAGACCGCCCCCGGCCGGTCCTCCCCGCACGCCGCCGCGAGGTCACGGAGCGTCGCCGCGAGTCGCGTCGGCGCCTCGAACAGCACGGCACCCCGCTCGTCCGCGGCGATCGCCGCGAGGCGCTCTCGGCGTTCTCGCCCGCTCCGCGGCAGGAATCCCTCGAACGACCAGCGGGGCCCCGCCACGCCGCTCGCCGCCACCGCCGCGAGCACGGAGGACGCACCGGGGATCGCCACGACCGTGCCGCCGGCCGCCGCCCACGCGGCGACGAGGCCCTCGCCCGGGTCGGACACGATCGGCGTGCCGGCGTCGGTCACGAGCGCGAGGTCCTCCCCGCCGTGGAGGTGCGCCAGGAGCTCGCGCTCACGCGCCGGGCCACTCTGCGCGTGATAGCTCACGCTGCGGGTCGGGATCTCGTAGCGGTCCAGCAGGCGCCTGGTGACCCGCGTGTCCTCCGCGGCGATCAGCGGGACGGCGCGCAGGACCTCGAGCGCACGAAGCGTGATGTCGCCGAGGTTGCCGATCGGCGTCGCGACGACGTACAGGGTGCCCGCGGCCACCGGTCAGGAACGCGAGGAGCCGGGCCGCCGCCGCGGGTACAGGTAGTCGACGCCCGCCGTCCGCGGGCCCAGCTTCGCAATCGGCGGAACCTGGCGCTTGAACTCCGCGCCGGCGACCATCCGGTCGACCCGCTCGACCATCGCCCGGTCGTACCCGAGCGCGACGCATTCATCGACGGAGCGGCGCTTGTCGATCCGCCAGAACAGCAGGCGATCCAGCTCCGGGTAGCTGAACCCGGCCTCGGTCTCGTCGGTCTGGCCCGGCCACAGGTCCGCGGACGGCGCCTTGCGGATGATCTGCTCGGGCACGCCGACCGCCGCGGACAGCTGCCGCACCTGGCTCTTGTACAGGTCGCCGATCGGGTTGAACGCGCATGCCGAGTCCCCGAACAGCGTCGTGTAGCCGATCAGCGATTCCGTCTTGTTCCCCGTCCCGACGACGAGCCCGCGCCACGTCACCGAGCGGTCGTACAGCACGCTCATCCGCATCCGCGCCATGAAGTTGCCGCGCCGCAGCGGAGCCGCCTCGAGGCCCTCGGGTCCCGCCGCGCCGGCGACGCCATCGGCCCCGAAGTACCCGTCGACCATCGGCGTGATGTCCACGATCTCCGACGAGCACCCGAGCCGCCGCACCACCTCGCCCGCGTCCTGCAGCGATTCGGGCGACGAGGTCCGATACGGCATCAGCACGCAGTGGAGCCGTTCGGCACCGATGGCGTCGGCGGTCAGGTACGCCACCAGGGCCGAGTCGATCCCGCCGGACAGCCCGAGGACCGCCCTGTCGAACCCCGCCTGCCGCAGCTGACCCCGGATGAACTCGACGATCAGCCGCTGGGCGACCCTCGTGTCGATCGCCAGCTCCTCGGGCAGGACGAACAGCGCGGCTTCGCTCATCTGACGGCTGCCCGGCCGGCCTGGTCCGCGACATCGTCCGGCGCGACGTCATCGGGCGCGACATCGAACCCGTCCGGGGCGCCGCCTTCGGCCGTCGAATCCTCCGCGAGCCCGGCCCGCTCGGCCACGAGCCGCCGCCATTCGCGTTCGACCAGCTCCGGCCGCTCGTCGCGCAGGAGCGGCAGCGCGATCCGCTCGCGCCGGATGTCCCCGAGGTCGACGTCCGCGTAGAACAGCCCCTCGTCGAACAGCGGCGCGCTGAACACCGCGGCGCCGGTCGGCGACACGACCTCGGAGCCACCCCAGAAGGAGATCGACTCGTCGACCCCCACCCGGTTGCAGAACACGACGAACGACGTCGTGAGCTGGGCGTACGTCCGCATCAGCGTCCGCCACGAGGTCGCCGTCCCGAGTCCCACCTCGTGCGTCGCGGCGAGGTCCCGCCCCGGCGAGGACGAGACGTTGATCAGCAGCTGCGCCCCGTCGTTCGCGAGCACCTGCGGCGTCGAGAGGTGCCAGAAGTCCTCGCACACCGCGAGCCCCACGCCCACGCCGAGGCGCGACGGGACCGCCCGGAGCATGTCGCCCGGTGCGAAGAACCGGCGCTCGTCGAACAGGCCGTACGTGGGCAGGTGGACCTTCCGGTGGACGTGCCGCACGCGGCCGTCCTCGAGCAGGGCCGCCGCGATCGACAGCCGGTGGTCGCCGGACTCCTCCACGAACGACACGACCGCCGAAGGCCCGCCGCGCGTCTCCGCCGCGAGCGCGGCCAGCCGCGGGTCGTCCAGCCGCATCGCGACGTCCGCGGCGAGATCCTGGAGCAGGTAGCCGGTGAGGCCGAGCTCGGGGAACACGACGAGCCCCGCGCCGTTGGCGCGTGCGTCGGCGATCAGCTCGTGGTGGCGGGCGAGGTTCGCCTCGAGATTGCCGAGCGTCGGCGCGACCTGCGCGAGGGCGATGCGGAGCGGCTGCACGCCCTCAGTCTAGGGCCGCGGCCCCCGGTTTCGGCTCAGGTCTCGTCGCCTGCCTTGGGCGTGGGCGTCGGCGGGTCGGGCTGGAGCGGCATCTTGAGGTCCGACAGCTCGCCCGCCTCGGTCGGACCGGGCACGGCGTACGGCGACGCGACGAGCAGCGCCTCGTCCTCCGCCGCTGGGGCCGCCGGGACGCCGACGGGAACCGCCTCGGCGGCCGCCTCACCGCCCGCCGGCACCGCGTCCGCGCCGCCGCGACCGGTCGCCTGGAGCTGCTCCCTCGAGCCGTCCACCTCCTCGGCGAAGTGACACGCGACCTCGTGCCCGGTCGACAGCGGCCGCAGCAGCGGGATCTCCGACGAGCACCGCTCGGGATTGCCCAGCCGCTCGCGGAGCCAGCATCGGGTGTGGAAGTGGCAGCCCGACGGCGGGTTCACCGGGGACGGCACGTCGCCCTTGAGGATGATCCGGCGCCGGCGCCGCTCCACCTTGGGGTCCGGGATCGGCACGGCCGACAGGAGCGCAACCGAGTACGGGTGGAGCGGGCGGCTGTTCAGCTCGCGCGAGGGCGCCGACTCGACGATCCGGCCGAGGTACATCACCGCGATCCGGTCGCTGATGTGGCGCACGACGGACAGGTCGTGGGCGATGAACAGGTACGTCAGCCCGAGCCGGTCCTGGAGCCGCTCGAGGAGGTTGATGACCTGCGCCTGGATCGACACGTCGAGCGCCGAGATCGGCTCGTCCGCGACGATCAGGTCGGGGTCGAGCGCGAGCGCACGCGCGACGCCGATCCGCTGCCGCTGGCCGCCCGAGAACTCGTGCGGATAGCGGACGGCGTAGTCGGGATTGAGACCCACCGTCGAGAACAGCTCGCGGACCCGCTCCCGGCGCTCCGCCTTCGACCCCACCTCGTGCACGTCGAGCGGCTCGCCGACCGTGTTGCCGGCGGTCATTCGCGGGTTCAGCGACGCGTACGGGTCCTGGAAGATCATCTGGAACCGCCGCCGGAGGTGCTGGAGCTGCTTGCCCTCGACCTTCGTGATGTCGGCGCCGTCGAACTCGATCGTCCCGGCCGTCGGCTTGTAGAGCCGGACGATCGCGCGGCCCGTCGTGCTCTTGCCGCACCCCGACTCGCCGACGAGGCCGAGGGTCTCGCCGCGCCGAAGCTCGAAGGTGACCCCGTCGACCGCGCGCACGTCGCCGATGTGGCGCTCGATGAGCAGGCCCTCGGTGATCGGGAACCAGACCTTCAGGTCCTGCACCCGCAGGAGTGTGGGCCCGGCCTCGTGCGCGTGGCCCTCACCGTGCGCGTGCCCGTGCTCGGGGTGCGCGCCCGCCCCGGCCGCGGCGGTCATGCGCCGTTCTCCGGTCCGTCGTGCGGATCAGCGCCGTGGTGCGGGTCGCCGCCATGGTGGTGATGGCTGCCCTCGTGGCGGGCCGGGAGGTCGTGGTCCACCGCGTCGTGCGCATCGGGCGGCACCTGGAGGTGGTCCGCCGTGACGCCGCCGTCCGCGAGGGCCGCGTATGACGCGAGCTCGTCGAGCTGGCCGGCCGGCGCGGGCGCCGGGACGTGGCCGGGACGGCTCGGATGGCCGTGGACGGCCTCCTCGGCGGTCGGCGGGTTGTGGCACGCGATCCGGTGGGTCGCCCCCTGCCCGGTCGTGACGACCGCGGTCCCGGGCACGACGGGCTCGAGCGGCGGGTTGTTCGTCCAGCACACGTCCAGGCGCCAGGCGCACCGCGGCGCAAACGGACAGCCCGTCGGCGCGTTGCGCATGTCCGGCGGCCGCCCCTCGATCGGGATCAGCGGCTCGCCCTCCCGGTCGTCGACCCGGGGCATCGAGTGCAGCAGCCCGACCGTGTACGGGTGCGATGGCGCCTCGAACAGGTCGCCGGTCGTGGCGGTCTCCACGATGAAGCCCGCGTACATGACGTTGATCCGGTCGGTCATCCCCGCGACCACGCCCAGGTCGTGGGTGATGAGGATGAGCGACGTCCCGGTCTCGGTCGTGAGGCGTGCGAGAAGCTCCAGCACCTGCGCCTGGATCGTCACGTCGAGCGCGGTCGTGGGCTCGTCCGCGATCAGCAGCTTGGGCTCGAGCGCGAGCGCCATCGCGATCATCACGCGCTGGCGCATGCCACCCGAGAACTGGTGCGGGAAGCTCTTGAGCCGCTTCTCGGCCTGGGGGATGCCGACCATCCCCAGCAGCTCGACCGCGCGCGCCCGCGCCTCCGCCTTGGACAGCTTCCGGTGGGCGACGATCGTCTCGACCATCTGCTCCTCGACCGTCAGCACCGGGTTGAGGCTCGTCATCGGGTCCTGGAAGATCATCGCGATGTCGCGGCCGCGGATGTCCCGGACGTCCGCCTCGTCCAGCTTGACCAGGTTCTGGCCGTCGAAGTGGACGGTGCCGCCCTCGATCCGCCCGGCGGGCTTCGGGAGCAGCCGGATGATCGCGAGGTTGGTGACGCTCTTGCCGCATCCGGACTCGCCGACGAGGCCGAGGCGCTCGCCGCGCTCCAGGTCGAACGAGATCCCGTTGACGGCGTGGATCGTGCCGTCGTGGGTCCGGAACCGCACGAGCAGGTCGCGGACGGCAAGGAGCGGCTCGCCGGAGCCGGCTCGCTCCGGCGGCGGCGCGGGCATCGTCGTGGTCATCGCTTGAGCCTGGGGTCGAGCGACTCGCGGAGCCCGTCGCCGAGGAGGTTGAACCCGATCGCGCTGATGACGATCGCGGCGGCGGGGAAGAACACCAGCCACGGCGCGGTCTGGAGGAACCGCCGGGCGTCGGTGAGCATCGTCCCCCACTCCGGGGTCCGCGGGTCCGCGGGGCCGAGGCCCAGGAAGCCGAGGCCGGCGATGTCGATGATCGCCGTCGCGAGGACGAGCGTCGCCTGGACGATGAGCGGCGTGAGCGCGTTGGGCAGCATGTGCCTCGTGAGCACCCGGTTGCCGCCGGCGCCGATCGAGCGCGCGGCGATCACGTAGTCGGACTCGCGCAACGCGAGCAGGGAGCCGCGGAGCAGCCGGGCGAAGATCGGGGCATAGGTGACCGCGATCGCGAGCATCAGCTGCCACAGCCCGCGGTCCAGCCAGGCGATGATCCCGATCGCCAGCAGCAGGCCGGGGATCGCGAGGAACACGTCGGTCGAGCGCATGAGGACGGCGTCGACCTTGCCGCCGAGCCCGCCGGCGAGCGCCCCGATGAAGGCGCCCATCGCGAGCGCGAGGATCACGGCGACGACGCCGACCTGGAGGCTGATCTGGGCCCCATAGAGGATCCGGGTGTACTGGTCCCGGCCCTGGAGGTCGGTGCCCATGATGTGCTGCGGGGACGGCGGCTGGAGCCGGTTGACCAGCTCGCCCTCGAGCGGACCGTAGGGCGCGATGATCGGCGCCAGCAGGGCCGCACCGACGAAGATCGCGATGAACACGATGCCCAGCACGGCGGGCTTGTTGCGCAGCAGCCGCCGGAAGGCGTCGGACCACAGCCCGCGGCTGGCGCGGCGCTCGGCGACGGGGACGACAGTGGGGGCGGCGGCGGTCATCTGCAGGTCACTCCCGTCACGAGTACCGGATCCGCGGGTTGAGGTACGCGTAGCTGATGTCGACCAGCAGGTTCACGACGAGGAAGATGAGGGCGAAGATCATCACCGAGGACTGGATGATGAGGTAGTCGCGGTTCTGGATCGCGTCGACGACGTAGCGTCCGACGCCCGGCCACGCGAACACCGTCTCGGTGAGGACGGCGCCGGCGAGCAGCCCGCCCACCTGGAGCCCGATCACGGTCACGACCGGCAGCCACGCGTTGCGCATGATGTGCCGGGCGTCGACCCGCTTCTCCTTGAGGCCCTTGGCACGCGCGGTCCGGATGTAGTCCTCGTTGTTCACGTCGAGGACCGACGCGCGGGTGATGCGGGCGATGATCGCGAGCGGGATCGAGCCGAGCGCGATCGCGGGCAGGATCAGGTGCGAGATCGCGTCGACGGTCAGGTTCCACTGGCGCGTGATGATCGTGTCCAGGATCAGGAACCCGGTGACGGGTTCGAAGTCGGCCCGCGGGTTCAGCCGGCCCTGTGACGGCAGCCAGCCGAGCTGGACGGAGAACACGTACACGAGCAGCAGGGCGAGCACGAACACCGGGATGCTCACGCCGAGGAGCGAGATGACGGTCACGCCGGCGTCGATGCCGCCCTGGGCGTGCCTGGCCGCCAGGCGCCCCAGGGGGATCCCCAGGCCGACGGCGAAGATCATCGCGCCCACCGCGAGCTCCACGGTTGCCGGGAAGCGGATCGCGAACTCCTGGAGGAACGGCTTGCTGTTGATGATCGACGCGCCGAAGTCCAGGTGGATCAGCTTGTCGAGGTAGTTGAGGTACTGCTGCCACAGCGGCAGGTCGAGGCCCAGGTTCTCGCGAAGGCGCTGGCACGCCTCGGGAGTCGCGTGCTGCCCCAGCAGCGACCGGCAGGGGTCGCCCGGGAGGAAGTGCACGAACGCGAACAGGATGATCGACAGCCCGAACAGGACCGGGATCGCCGCGAGCAGTCGTCGAACCGTGTACTTGAGCACGTTCGCCTGTCTGGGTGGGCCTCGGGGGTTGGTAGAACGAGGCGCCCCGGAGCTTGCTCCGGGGCGCCGCGTGGACCCGGCTCGAACGACTAGCGGTCGAGCCAGACCGAGTTGAGGTACTCGTTCAGGGCACCGCTGCCGACGAAGCCCTTGACGTCCGCGCGTGCGGCCGCCGGGGGCGTCGAGTGGACGAGCGGGATCGAGGGGATGTCCGCGCGGATGAGGTCCTGCGCCTTCTCCCACAGCTGCTTCGCGGTCGCCTCGTCGGTGGCCGCGAGCGCGGACTGCATGGTCTGGTTGAGCTCGTCGTTCGTGTACGCGAACTCGGGGTTCGGCTTGCCGTCGGTGTAGTGGAACAGCGCGGCGCTCAGGAAGTTGTCCGGGCCCGCCCAGTCGCACGTCCAGCCGATGAGCCATGCCGGGTACTTGCCGGAGGCCTCTGCATCGAGGTAGTCGGGGTTCCACGTCGCCGTGTTCGGCTTGACGGTGAAGCCCACGGCCTCGAGGTCGCGGCTGATCGCCTCGAAGATGCCCTTCGGATCCGGCATGTACGGACGGGTGACGTCCGACGGGTACCAGAAGTCGAGGGTGAGGTCCGTCTCGCCGGACTCGGCGATGAGGGCCTTCGCCTTCTCGGGATCGTAGGTCGGCAGGTTCTCGGCCTTGTAGTACTGCGTGTCCGGCGGCATCCAGTTGTCGGCCGGGACGCCCTGGCCCGCGTAGAACGCCTCGATCAGCGCCTGCTTGTTGATCGCGTACGCGATCGCCTCGCGGATCTTGGGGTTCTTGATCAGCGGGAAGTTCTGGTTGAGGCCCAGGTGGAACAGGTTGCACGACTTGCCGCGGTCGATGACCTGCAGGTCGGCGTTGCTCTGGATCGCGGCGATGTCGATCGGCGCGATCGTCTGGGCGATGTCGAGCTCACCCGTCGACAGGCCGTTGAGGCGCTGCGCCTCCTCGGCGACGGGCTTGAACACGATCTCGTCGACGTGGCCCGCCTTGTCGGCGTTCCAGTAGTCGGGGTTCTTCTCGATCGTGACGTTGTCGCCGAGCGTCCAGCTCTTGAACTTGTACGGCCCCGTCCCGATCATCGAGTTCGGGCCGCCCTGGGCGTACGGGATCTGGGTGACGTCGAGGACCGTGTTGTCGGCCTTGCCGTCCTTCAGGGCCGTCGGGCTCGAGATGGCGAACGGCGTCAGCGTCTGGGTCAGCAGGAAGCTCGACGACGGGTTCTTGAGCGTGATGACGAAGGTGGACGGATCCGGCGCGTCGGTCGACGCGATGTTGGAGTCCGCTCCGTAGCCGCCGAACACGGCGCCCGCGTAGTAGCTGTAGTCCTGCAGCTCCTTCGGGAACGCCAGCCAGCGGTCGTAGTTGTACTTGACCGCGGCCGCGTCGACGTCCGTGCCGTCATGGAACTTCACGCCCGGACGGATCTTGAACGTGTAGGTCAGACCGTCGTCGGACAGGTCCCAGCTCTCGGCGAGAGCGGGCTCGAGCTCGCCGGTCGTGCCCGGCTTGAGCGACACGAGGCCCTCCATGACGTTCTGCATCACGTACGACGTGTTGCTGTCGTCGATGAGGGCCGGGTCGGTGCGCTTGATGTCGCCGGGGATGGCGACGACCAGCGTGCCGCCATCCTTCGGCGCGCCCGCGTCGGCGGACGGAGACGCCTCGGCGGACTGGCCGGGCTCGGCGGACGCCTGGGACGCAGGCGCGCTCGTCGCCGTGGACCCACCGCAGGCGGCGACGATGATCGCGCCGGCGGCAAGCAGGGTCCCGAATCGAAGTCGGGCCATAGAGCCTCCTCCTCAGCCGGAATGTGGCGCCCAAGGGTCGCCAGACGGCCGGCCCGGCTGCCGGTGGTCCGTCGTTTGCCGGTGCATGATACTCACCCTACGACAGCGTGCCGGCCAAGGTTCGCAGCGGGTCGTCCTGCTAGGCTGGCCGTGCCGCCCGCGTGGCGCCGACCGCCACCAGCCGGAAGCCGAATCCCTGCCGGAGCCGTCACCCGATGAGGAACCCCCGCGGGGTCGTGGCCGGGCTCCTCGCCCTCGCGCTCGTCGTCGCCGCGTGTGGCGACGAGACCGGCCCGACGTCGCCGCCCAGCGCCACGCCGCCCCCGACGCCCGCGCCGACCCCCGCGATCACGGAGATCCCGTTCGCGCCCGCGGCGTTCCCTGCCGACGGATCGGCCTGCGACCTCGACGGCTACGAGGGCCGGCTGGGACGCGTGGAGACCGTCGACGCGCGAACCGTCCGGTTCACCCTGTGTGCGCCGGATGCCGCGTTCGTGGCCCGGCTCGCCCATCCGGTGGCCAACGTGCTGGACGCCGCGTCGATCGCCGCCCTGGAGCGAAGCCCGGCGGACCGTGACTCCCTCGCCGGGACCGGTCGGTACCGGCTCGCCTCCGGGACGTCGGGCGAGAACATCCTCCTGCAACGGGCCGGCGCCGAGGCGACGCCCGACGCAGTGAGCCCCGTCATCGTGGTCGCCTGGAACGCCGATGCGGCCGCCCGGACGCGGGCGCTCGAGGAGGCGACCGTGGACGGTATAGACGCGCCCGGCGCGGCCGAGCTGGACGAGATCGCGACGCTCCCCGAGCTGGTCGTGACCGACCGTGCCGGGCTCGCCACCGCGTTCCTCGCGTTCGGCTCCGGGCCGGCGTTTGCGGGCGCCGAGGTACGGCGCGCGATCGCCGGGGCGCTGGACCGGGGCGCGGTGGTCAACGCCGCGTTCCCCGCCGGCTCGACTGTCCCCTCGCACGTCACGCCGTGCGGCGTTGACAACGCGTGCGGCGGCCCTGGGTGGTACGAGTTCAATGCCCCCGCCGCGGCCGCATCGCTGGCAGCGGCCGGGTTCGATCTCCGCCGGACCTACCCGCTGCACGTTCCGGACCGCCCGGTCCCGGGGCTTCCCGACCCGGCAGCCGCGGCTGCGGCGATCAAGGAGCAGCTCGAGACGAACATCGGGCTCAAGGTGTCGATCGACGTGATGCCGGCCGACGAGCTCCGGGCCGCCGCGGACAAGGCGTCGCTGAACAGCCTGTACCTGGACGGTGTCGTCTCGCCGGTGGCGGATCCGTCCGGGTTCCTCGAGCCGCTGTTCGGGGACGGTGTGCGGACGACGCCCGCACGGCGTGCCACCGGTGTCTCCAGGGCGCTCGAGCAGGCCGCCGCGGAGCCGGACGCCGCGGCGCGGAAGCGCTCGATCACCGAGGCCAACACCGCGATCCGCGACTCGGCGGTCATCGTCCCCCTGGCGCACCCCGGTTCCACCGTCACGTTCCGCAGCGACGTCTCGGGCGTGGTCACCTCGCCGCTCGGCGTGGACCCGCTCGGCGCAGTCACGCCCGGCGACCGGCCGCAGCTCGTGTTCGCCCAGGCAGCGGAGCCCGCGGGCGCGTGGTGCGGCGACCAGTCGACGATCGACGCGTTCCGGGTGTGTGGGCTCCTCGCCGAGGGCCTGTACGGCGTCGACGATGGCGGCCTCACGCCGGAGCCGGCGCTCGCGAGCGGCTGCGAGCCCAACGACGACGCGACCGTCTGGACATGCACGCTCCGAAGCGGGGTGACGTTCGACGACGGTGCACGCCTCGACGCCGGGGACGTCCTCGCGAGCGTCGTCGCGGCATGGGACGGCGAGGGTCCGCTGCGGCGGGCGGCACGCGGCGATGCCTTCGTGACCTGGGACGCGCTGTTCGGGGGCCCGGTGCCCGCCGGCGGCTGACGGCAACGAGCCGGGCGAGCGAGCCGCCGCGCGAGCCGGGCGAGCGAGTCGCCGCGCGAGCCGCGCGGTCCTACTTGAC
Organism: Candidatus Limnocylindrales bacterium; assembly: GCA_035701885.1. Taxonomy (GTDB): domain Bacteria; phylum Chloroflexota; class Limnocylindria; order Limnocylindrales; family CSP1-4; genus CAIXZV01. Next base: position 17,405 of record DASSRG010000032.1, on the reverse strand, counting down.
GAGCACCTTCTCCATCAGGATCGCCCGGTCGACGAGCGGTCCCAGCAGCGCTCGCGCCTGGCCATACTCGGCGGTGCCGGTGCCCAGTTGCTGGACCGCCGCCTGGAGGGCCGCCGGGTCCTTGTCGTCGATCGCCTGCCGGACGCCCTTCGCGCCGGCCAGGAGGTCCGCCAGCGCCTTGTCGTAGGCCGCGGCGGCGGCCGCGGTCTCGGGGTAGTCGCGGATCCGGTCGACCTGGCCCTGCATCTTCTCGAGCAGCCTCACGAACCCGTCCGCCGCGCCCCACATCGCCGGGAGATCCTCGTACGCCGCGGCGGCGCCGAGGTCTCCCCCCGCCTTCTGGACCTCCACGTCCGCCCGGCCGAGCAGCACGACCGCCTCGACGATGCTGCCGGGCCAGGGCGTGGGGCTGGGGCCTTCGGCGCCCTCCGTCGCGCCTGCCGCGGGCGACCCGCCGCCCGCCTCCGCCGACGGGCTCGCGGAGGCAGACGCTGACGGCGACGCGGACGGGCCGGGGCCGCCGCAGGCGATCACCAGCAGCGCGAGGGCGAGCGTCGGGATGAGCGCGGCGACCGACGGCCGGGCCAGGACGCGTCCGCGGATCCCGGTCACTCTCCCTCGGCGACCGCCGCGACGACGGCGGGGGCTTCCGCCTCGGCCTGCTCGACGGTCGACTGGCTGATCTCGTCCGCCCAGTGGCAGGCGACGCGGTGGCCCGCCTGGTCGCCGAACTGGACGAGCGGCGGCTCGATCGTCGAGCAGTTCTCGGGGTTGCCGAGGCGCTCGCGGAGCCAGCAGCGGGTGTGGAAGCGGCAGCCGGACGGCGGGGCTGCGGGCGACGGGACGTCGCCCTTGAGCACGAGGCGCTTCTTGCGCCGCCGGGGGTCGGCTTCGGGGATGGCGGACAGCAGTGCGACCGTGTACGGGTGGCGCGGCGCCTCGTACAGCTGGTCGACGGTGCCGACCTCCACGATCTTGCCCAGGTACATCACGCCCACCCGGTCGGAGAAGTACTGGACGACCGAGAGGTTGTGGCTGATGAACAGGTAGGTCAGGTTGAGCTCGCGCTTGAGGTCGAGCAGCAGGTTGAGGACCTGGCTCTGGATCGACACGTCGAGCGCCGACACGGGCTCGTCCGCGACGATGAAGTCCGGGCCGAGCGCGAGGGCGCGGGCGACGCCGATGCGCTGGCGCTGGCCGCCCGAGAACTCGTGCGGATACCGGCGGCTGTACTCGCGCCGCAGGCCCACGAGCTCAAGCGAGTCCTCGACGCGCTTGTCGCGCGCCCGGCGGTCGGTGAGGCCCTGGCTCAGCAGGCCCTCGCCGATCAGGTCGGACACGGGCATCCGCGGGTTCAGCGAGCCGAACGGATCCTGGAAGATGATCTGCATCCGCCGGCGGAGCGGGCGCATGTCGTCGGGATCGACGTCGGCGAGCTCATACCCGTCGAACACCACCCGGCCGTCGGTTGACGGGGTGAGCTGGATGACCGTCCGCCCGAGGGTCGTCTTGCCGCAGCCGGACTCGCCCACGAGGCTGAACGTCTCGCCGGGGTACACCTCGAAGTCGACGCCATCGACGGCGTAGACCGTGCCGATCTGCCGCCGCAGCACGCCGCCGTAGATCGGGAAGTGCTTCTTGAGGCCCTGGACGGAGACCAGCGGCTCGTTGGTGGGCAGGCTGACCGGTGCGCTCGCCTCGACGTTGATCGGGACGATCTCCATCTCGTCGACGGAGTCCTCGGGGATGTACGAGCGCTCCGCGACCTCTGCTGCGATCGCGGCCTCCTGGGTCGCGGTGTACGGCGTCGACGCGTCGATGACGATCGTGTCCGCCGCGATGTCGTGCCACGCCTTGCGCCGCGGGTCGATGAACGCCCACAGCCATCCGACGTACAGGATGATCGAGCCGAAGACGAACACGACGTAGCGCTTGATCGCGGAGCCCCACGAGATCGGGCCGGGGTGGATCTCGTGGATCACCCGGATCTTGCGCACGCGCATGCCCGGCGTCTGGCCGCGCAGGTGCCAGAAGGCCGGGAAGTAGATCGTGCTCGCGATGCTGCCGGCGAGCGCGGCGACGATGAGCGCGGTGGTGCCCAGCCCGGCCGCGTACGCGGCGATCGCGGGGACGGCGGTGATCAGCCCCACGATCACCGCGTCGATGAGGTACGCGACGATGCGGGTCGGCATCTGGGCGATCTCGGGGCCGATCGCGGCGGGCCGGCGCTCCTCCGCGATGAGCGGCGTGTCGATGGCCCGCGCGCCCGAATCCTCCGCGCGGAGCGGCTTCTCGACCGTCCCGTCGAACCAGCCGACGGCCTTGATGAACTGCCACGCGGCGGCCGCGGCGAAGACGAACGGCGGCACGAGCGCGAGCTGCGCGAAGAAGATGCTGTTCGGCTCCTCGAACCGGCCGGACATGGTGACGATGAGGAGGCCCGTCCCGAGCGCGAGCAGCACCGACAGGCCGACGGCAAGGGCGAGCGACAGCTTCGTCCGGCTGCGGGTGTACCGGACGACGCCCTGGACGATGGCCGTGAGCACGACCGCGATCCCCAGGACCGGCAGCAGCACGCCGAACGCGCCCTTCATCCCGATGACGACGCCGAGCAGGACGAGGAACAGGCCCAGGAGCGCGTAGCCGGCGACGGCCTGCAGCAGCGCGCGCCCGTGGCGCACGCCGGCCGGCGGACGGCGGCGGAGGCGGTGATGGACCCTGGGCTCGGCGATGGGGGTGGCCCCGACCGTCGTGGTCATGCGTCTCCGTTCGTGGCGGGGGCGCTCGCGATCCGGCGGCCCACGGTCATGTTCTGCGTGTGCTGGGCGATCGCCGCCTGACGCCGGGGCGCGGCCTCCGCGAGGTGCAGGTGGCAGCGGGCGACGCGGCCGCTCGGACCGGCGGGGTACAGCTCGGGCGGGACCTCGCGGCAGGTCTCCCAGCGGTAGGGGCAGCGGGGCTCGAACCGGCACGCCGGCGGCAGGTGGAACGGCGACGGCACGACGCCGTGGATCGCCGACAGCCTGCCGCCGCGCTTGTCGACCGTCGGGATCGACTCGATGAGGCCCATCGTGTACGGCATCCGCGGCTCGAGGAGCACCTCCTCGACCGTCCCCTGCTCCACGATCTGGCCGGCGTACATCACGATCACGTTGTCGACCATCTCGGCGACGACGCCCAGGTCGTGCGTGATGAGCATCAGCGCGGCGCCGGTCCGCTCCTGGATCGCCCGCAGGAGCTCCAGGATCTGGGCCTGCACGGTCACGTCGAGCGCGGTGGTGGGCTCGTCGGCGATGAGCAGCTTGGGCTCGCACGACAGCGCCATGCCGATCATCACGCGCTGGCGCATGCCACCGGACAGCTCGTGCGGGTATTGCTTCGCCCGCCGCTCGGGGCTCGGGATGCCGACCAGGCGGAGCATCTCGATCGCCCGGTCCCGGGCCTCCTTGTCCTTGACCTTCATGTGGAGCTTGACCTGCTCCGCGATCTGGTCGCCGACGGTGAACACCGGGTTGAGGCTGGTGAGCGGCTCCTGGAAGATCATCGCCATCTCGTTGCCGCGGATCCTGCGCATCTCGGCGTCGGGGAGCGACAGGATCTCGCGCCCTTCGAACCAGATCTCGCTCCCCTCCCCGATCTGGGCGGGCGGGATGTCGAGCAGGCGCATGATCGTCATCGCGGTCACGCTCTTCCCCGAGCCGGACTCCCCGACGATGCCCAGCGTCTGCCCGCGACCCAGCGAGAAGCTGGTGCCGTCGACCGCGGGCACGGTGCCGTCCATGACCTTGAAGTAGGTCCGCAGGTTGCGGACCTCGAGGATGGTGCTCTCCGGCGGAGGGGCCCCGAGGCCGGGGCGGATGGTCGATGTCTCGGTCATGCGCGAGACCTCGGATCGAATGCGTCACGGAGCCCGTCACCCACGAAGTTGACGGCAAGGACCGTGATGATGATCGCGAGGCCCGGGAACAGCGGCCACCACCAGTTCCCCTGGGTGATGAACTGGAGGCCGCCGGACAGGATGTTGCCCCAGGTGGGTGACGTCGGGTCGACGCCGAACCCGAGGAAGCTGACGAACGCCTCGGAGGTGATGTTCAGCGCGACGAGCAGCGACGCGACGACGACGATCGGGCTGAAGGCGTTCGGAAGGATGTGCCGGAAGATGATCCGCCGGTCGCTGACGCCGACGGCCACCGCCGCCTCGACGAACTCGCGCTCGCGGATCGACAGGAACAGCGATCGCACCAGCCGGCTGACCCCCATCCAGCTCAGCAGCCCGAAGATCACGATGACCGTCGCCACCGTGCCGTTGCCGAGGAACTTCGACGCGACGAGGATCACGAACAGCGTCGGCAGGCTGAGCATCACGTCGACGAGGCGCATCAGCAGGTTGTCGACGAGCCCGCCGGCGAAGCCCGCGATCGCGCCGACGATCGTCCCGATCACGACGCCGATGAACATGCTCACGAAGCCGATCGTGAGCGAGGTCCGGGAGCCGTTGACCACCAGCGTGAGCACGTCGCGCTGGAGACCGCCGGTCTCGCCCATGGGGTGCTGGATGCTGGGCGGCCGGCCTGCCGCGACGATCTGGTCGGGCTTCGGCACATCGGTGAAGCTGAACGGCAGCAGGATCGGGCCGATGATCGCCACCGCGACCAGCCCGGCCCCGATGAGCAGCCCGATCAGCGCCAGCTTGTGCTTGCGGAACTTGCGCCAGGCCAGCTGCCACTGGTTGAGCGACTTGAGGCCGACCTCGTAGTCCTCGGGCGCCGTCGGGTCGGGATCGATCACCTCGGCAGCGAGCCCGGCCTGCTGCTCGACGTTCTGGGTCATGGGGGCCTCAGTACTTGATGCGGGGGTCGACCACCCCGTACGCGATGTCGGCGAGCAGGTTCGCCAGCACGACGAGCACCGACGTGACGAGCAGGACGCCCATGAGGATGGGGTAGTCGAACTCGCGCGTGGCGTCGATCGTGAGCTTGCCGATGCCCGGCCAGGAGAAGATCGTCTCGGTGACGATGGCCCCCGTGAACAGGAACGGGATCTCCAGGCCGATGTTCGTGATGACCGGCAGGAGCGCGTTCCGGAGCGCGTGCTTGAAGTTGACGACGCGGGCGGGCAGCCCCTTCGCCTTGGCCGTGCGGACGTAGTCCTGGCCGAGCGACTCGAGCATGCTCGCGCGGACGAACCGGCTGTCGCCGGCGATGTTGACGACGACCAGCGTGATCACCGGCAGGATGAGGTGCTTGCCGATGTCACCCAGGGCCGACAGCGGGTTGTTGCCGAAGTATTCCCAGTACTTGTCGGACCCGAACGGCGGCGAGGCGCGGGTGTCGGTCATGCCGCTTGCCGGGAGCCAGTGGAGCGTCCCCGCGAAGATGAAGATCAGCATGATGCCGAGCCAGAACGTCGGCATGGCGAACCCGACATACGAGAACACCGTCGAGGCGTTGTCGAACAGCGAGTAGCGGTGGATCGCCGCGTACACGCCGAGGATGATCGCGATCGTCAGCCATACGACCAGCGCGACGCCCGCCAGGATGAACGTGGGCAGGGCGGCGCGCGCGATGCGGTCGCTCACCTTCTCGCCGGAGTTGATCGAGTAGCCGAAGTCCCCGTGGAGCACGCCGTTGGTGGCGCCGCTCAGGAACTCGGGCAGGAAGTTCGGCAGCCCGGTGGGCCCGATGAACGCGGCGGGTGCCGGCAGCGAGCCGAGGAACGTGCCCTTGGTCTCCGGGTTGCAGATGCCCATCCAGCGGCAGTACTGGATCGGGATCGGCTGGTCGAGGCCCCAGGCCTCCTTGAACTTGTCCTTCTGCTCCTGCGTGATCCGCGGGTTGTTGGCGAACTTCGCCGTCGGACCGCCGGGCGCGGCGAGCAGGATTCCGTAGACGACGATCGTGATCCCGATCAGCACGGGGATCGCCTGGAGCACTCGACGGAGGACGAATTTCATCATCGGCGTCTGCCTCAGCCCGAGGATGGTGGGTAGGTACTACTCCATGTACCGCCAAGGGCGGCCATCGGGTTGCGCGGAAGGTACACCCGTGGGCGTCTCCCGCGCAGGCCGGTGGCCCACCTCGCGAGGGGTACGCAATGGGGCGCCCGCGAGCGGGCGCCCCATCGTGCGATCAGGAGCCGGAGGCTACTGCGTGCGGTACCAGTCCTCGGAGTTCCAGTTCGAGCCGGCCTGCGTGCCGTTGCCGACGAAGTTGCCGACGGCGGGCGCGTGGAGCTCGACGTTCTTCCGGTAGTACAGCGGCACCTCGAGGGTGTTCTCGACGTAGACCTTCTGGAACTCGGCCATCGCCTCGCGGACCTTCGCGAAGTCCACGTTGTTCTTGACCCCGTCCATGGCCGCGTCGACCGCGTCGTCCTTGATCTGCGCCTCGTTCTGCCCGTTGGGCCGGAACTGGCTGCTGTGATAGTTGAAGTAGTTGCCGAGCGGGTCGATCGACGAGCTGTAGGCGTGCTCAGCGACGTCGAAGTTGTTGTGCGACAGGACGCACGGGGTCTCCGCGGTGCCCTGGGTGAAGTCGGCGAAGATGTCCGACGGCGACACCGGGTTGATGACGCTGTCGATGCCCACGGCCTTCAGCCAGGAGCTGATGAGCGCGAGGGTGTCCTGGCGGACCTGGCGGGTGGTGGTGCACAGCTCGATCTTGGCCTTGGTGCCGTTCTTCTCGACGATCCCATCGCCATCGCTGTCAGCCCAGCCGCCGTCGGCAAGGATCTGCTTGGCCTTCTCCGGGTCGAACGTGGCCGGGGGCTGGTCCGCGTAGAACCACGCCGACGGGCTGACGTTCGTGTTCGCGACCTGGGTGTTGCCACCGAGGAGCCGCGTGTTGATCTCGTTCTTGTCGATCGCGTACGCGATGGCCTCGCGGATCGCCACGTCGGCCGTGGGGCAGTCAGCACCACGATCCTGGACAGCGGCGTTCTTGGAGCAGCCACCGACGGACTTCTCCGCGTCGAACGGGATGGTTGCCCAGTTCGGGCGCAGGAACTCGTAGAGCAGCGCCGGAACCGCCGACACCTGGTCGCCCAGGTCCTCGACCTTCGGGAGGTCGCTGTCCTGGAGGTCATAGGCGACGTCGATCTCGCCGTTGCGGTAGCCCGCGATCATCGCGTCCGGGTCGCCGTACCACTTGAAGACGATGCCGTCGAGGTACGCCGGCTGACCGGTGCGCGAGTTCTGGAAGTTGTCGTTGCGGACGAGCCGGAGCTCGGCCTGCGGAGTGACCGACTCGAACTTGAACGGGCCGGAGGTCGGGATGCTCGCGACCTGATCCGGGCGGAAGCCCTCGCCGTTGACCTGGTCCTTGACCGGGATCTTGCCGAGGTAATGACGCGGCAGCGGCGAGGTCATCATCGAGAGGTATCCCTCGTAGACCTTGCCGAAGTGCCAGATCATGTCGGTGTCCGAGGCGCACTCGAAGTTCGTGATGTCCTCGGAGCCGGCGGTGATGACGCCGACGTTGTCCTTGTCGAGCACCCACTCCCACGCGTACTTGAAGTCGTCGCAGGTGAGCGGCTCCCCGTCCGACCACTTGAGGCCGTCGCGGAGCTTCCAGGTGACCGTCATCGCGTCGCCGTTCTGACCCAGGGTGACGCCGCCGTTGTCGGTCGTCGGGATCGGCTCGGCCGCGAGCTGCGGGATGTACTTGAAGTCGGCGCTGAACTGCAGCAGCGAGTGGAACGTGTTCGCGTACACGTTCGCCTCGGTGACCTGGCCGACGTACCACGGGTTGAACTGCGTGGCCTCCTGCCAGTCACCGATGATCACCGTGCCACCGGGCGTACCCGCCTGCGGCGCGTAGTTGGTGCCGAACAGGTCGACCGGGCCCTGGGCCGCCGGCGACTCGGACGTCGCGGCCGACTCGGCCGGGCTCTCCGCCGGCGTCGACGGCGCTTCCGCCGACGGGGCAGGAGTGTTGCTGGTGCCTCCGCACGCTGCGACCAGAATGGCCGCACCGGCGAACAGGCCCACCAGTTTCCGCATCAAGGCTCCTCCAAGCTGCGTGGGGTCTGGGGTTTGCTCCCCGCAGCTGCAACTGGCCGCAGCTTCCTACCGACTCCGGGTCATGCCCGCGATTCGCCTGGAAGATGCACACACGTGCACATGCACAGCGGCCACCGGCTGCGCTCGGGGAAAGATCGCTTACCGCTGGAAGAGTGTCAAATACCCCTGTATCCGGCCCCCGGCCCGAAGATCCGGGCGCGGCTCAGATGGGCAGACGCTCGCGCGGCGTGGCGTCGGTCGCAGGCACCTCCTTCCAGGGCCTCAGCAGCCCATCGGGGTAGCGCGGCGGGATGGTGGTCTCGCGCGCTGAGAACGGCGGTGTGTCCGGAGTCAACGCGAGGTGTGCCTCGGCGAGGCGCCAGCTCGCGGTGACCGCCGGCCGTGCCAGCGGCACGGCGTCGCTCGTCGCGGGCGCTCCCGTACCCGCGCGAGGGAAGACGACGAGGGCGGCGATCGCCGCCCCGGTGAGCAGCCCACCCAGCTGCATCCGCCACGACCAGCGTGCACGACCCGGCGCCGCGAGGGCGACGACACGGGTGGGCGGCGGGTCGGGGACGGGTGCCGCACGCAGCTCGCGGCCGGCGCGACGCAGCGCGGCGATCGTGAGCGCGAGCTCGGTGAGGTCATGCTCGCAGGCCGCGCACGCCTCGAGGTGATCGAGGGCGGCGTTGATGCCGGGCCCGCGCTCGCCCCGTTCGACGAGCGCCTCGAGGACGCCGCGATGGGGCCGGCAGGCGCGGGCGAGGGCGGTCACGAGCCGCCGGCCTCCGCGGGGTCGGCGTCGATGACGAGCGGGACGTCGGCCCATGCGCCGCCGAACCGCCGGTCGCCGTTCAGGCGCACCCGGAGGTCCCGCAGGGCGTGGTGGATTCGGCTCTTCACGGTGCCCAACGGCAGGTCGAGGGCGTCGGCGGTCTCCTGGAGCGAGCGACCCTCGAGGTAGTACAGGATCACCACGGACTGGTGCTTCGGCGACAGCCCGGCGATCCCTTCGCGCACGATCTGGCGGAGCTCGGTCCACTCGGCGCTCGTGTCCGGCTGGGCGCCGGAATCGACGAGCCGCTCGGCGACGACGTCGGTCACGGGCTCGCTGGGCAGGCGGCGCCGCCCGAGGCGGCTGTAGCACAGGTTCAGGGCGACCTTGTGCAGCCACGGCAGCGGCGAGATGTCCGTGCGCAGGCGGCCACGGTGCGTGTACGCGCGCCCGAACGTGTCCATGAGGACCTCCTCGGACGCGCCCGGATCCCCCGTCAGCGCCAGCGCCGCGCGATACACGGGCACGCGATAGCGCTCGAACAGGATGGCGAACGCGTCGACATCGTCCTGCTCCGCCATGCGGCGGATCAGGTCGGCGTCGGGCGGATCGTGGCGGGCCCTGGTGCTGGTGTCGCCGTTCAGCGGCAGGCCTCCATGTGCGTCACGCGACGCTCCCTTGACCCCACCATACGCCGACTCGGCCCTGCGGGTTCATTCGGAGTAGGCAAGGCGCGGGTGCGGCGATCAGATCCTCAGTCGGGGCACGGCGTCTGCGAGCCGGTCATCCCACGCCAGCGCAGGTTCGGCTGACGGGCCGCCGTGGCCTCGTCCAGGCGGCGGACCGGTGCCGAGTGGGGCGCGTCCTTCACGAGCTGCGGATCGTCGTGCGCCTCGTGCGCGATCTCGATCAGCGCGTCGGCGAACGCGTCGAGCGTCTCGAGCGACTCGGTCTCGGTGGGCTCGATCAGCATCCCCTCCTCGACCGTGAGCGGGAAGTAGATCGTCGGCGGGTGGAAGCCCTTGTCGATCAACCGCTTCGCGACGTCCAGCGTCCGGATCCCGGTCTCGCCTTTCAGCTTCGCGCCAGATGCCACGAACTCGTGCTTGCAGGGCCGATCGAACGGGATCTCGTAGGCCTCTCCGACCCGGTGCTTGAGGTAGTTGGCGGCGAGGACGGCGTCGTCGCTGACCTCGCGCAGGCCGGACGCTCCGTGCGCACGGATGTACGCGTACGCGCGCACGAGGACGGCGCTGCTGGCGACGAAGCTGCGCATCCGCCCGATCGATTCGGGCCGCTCGCCGGGCGCCTCGAGGCGGTAGCCGCCGTCGTCCGCCCGCACGACCCGGGGCGAGGGGAGGTACGGAACCAGGTGCGCCTTCACGCCAACCGGCCCCGCGCCAGGGCCGCCTCCACCGTGCGGCGTGCTGAACGTCTTGTGGGTGTTGATGTGCATGACGTCGAACCCGGCCTCGCCGGGCTTGAACCGGCCGAGGATCGCGTTGAGGTTCGCCCCGTCCATGTACGCCAGCGCGCCGGCTTCGTGGGTGGCCTCGAGCAGCTCGCCGATCCGTCGCTCGAACAGCCCCAGGGTCGAGGGGTTGGTGATCATGATCGCCGCGGTCTGCGGGCCGAGCGCCGCCTTGAACGCGTCGATGTCGACGCCGCCGTCCGGCGCCGACGGGATCGTGATCGTCCGGAAGCCGGCCATCGAGGCGGTCGCCGGGTTGGTCCCGTGCGAGGAGTCCGGGACGAGGACCTCCTGGCGTTCCGTGTCACCACGCGAGCGATGGTAGGCACGGATCATCATGATCCCGGTCAGCTCGCCGTGGGCGCCCGCCGCCGGCTGGAGCGTCACCGCGTCCATGCCGCTGATCTCCGCGAGCATCTGCTCCAGCTCGAACAGCAGCTCGAGCGTGCCCTGGGCAACTGCGTCCGGCGCCATGGGGTGCAGGCCTGCGAACCCGGGCAGGCGGGCCGCCCACTCGTTGAGCTTGGGATTGAACTTCATGGTGCACGAGCCGAGCGGGTAGAACCCGGTGTCGACCGCGTAGTTGAGGTGCGAGAGGTTGACGTAGTGGCGGACGACCTCGGGCTCCGACAGCTCGGGCAGGCCCGGCGGGGTGGCGCGCTGCGCCGCCGCCGGGATCCGGTCCAGCGCGCCGGCGGGCGGGTGCGGGATCTTGCCGCCGCCGCGGCCCTCGCGACCGAGCTCGAACAGGGTGGGCTGGAGGTCCCCGGCGACCCTCATCGGACGCCTCCGGCGACCGGCTCGGTCCGGCTTGCGCTCGTGTCGCCAGCGCGGAGCTCGTCGCGCAGCGCGTCGGCGAACCGCTCGATCTCCTCGGCCGTGGTGACCTCGGTGGCGCAGACCAGGAGTCCGTCCGCGAGCGATGGCTCGTCGGGGAGCAGGTCCGCCGTCGGGATGCCGGCAAGCACGCCCCGGTCGAGCAGCCGGGCGTGGACGGCCCGGGCATCCGGGACACGGATCACGAGCTCGTTGAGGTACGGCGCCTCGTGGATGCGTGGGGCGCCGACCGCCGCGAGCGCCGCCTCCAGCTCCGACGCCCTCGCCGCGCCCAGCGCCGCCACGTCCCGCAGCCCGTGCGGTCCGACCGTCGCCAGGTACACGGACGCCGCGAGCGCGAGCAGCGCCTGGTTGGTGCAGATGTTGGACGCGGCCTTCTCGCGCCGGATGTCCTGCTCGCGGGCCCGGAGCGTCATCACGAACGCGCGCTGCCCGTCGAGGTCCGTGGTGAGGCCCACGAGCCGGCCCGGGATCTGGCGCACGAGCGCGTCGGTGCACGCGACGATGCCCAGGTACGGGCCGCCGAAGTTGAGCGGGATGCCGAGCGGCTGCCCTTCTCCCGCCGCGATGTCGGCGGCGTACTCGCCGGGCGGGGCGAGGACCGCGAGCGACACCGGCTCGATCACCGACACGAACAGCGCGCCCGCGGCATGGGCGAGGCGGCCCACCTCGGGCATGTCCTCGAGCAGGCCGAGGATGCTGGGCTGCGCGACGACGACGCCCGCGACCGGGCGGTCAGGGTCGGCGAGCAGCCGCTCGAGCGCCTCGAGGTCGGTCGTGCCGGCGAGCGGCCCGTCCTGGACGAGCGGGATGTCGTCCGCGTCGAGCCCGGCGCCGTCGGCGTAGGTCCGGAGCGTCTGGCGGTAGTGCGGGTGGACGCCGCGCGAGACGAGGAGCCGGGTGCGGCGCGTCGCGCGGCAGGTCATCAGCGCGGCCTCGGCCGTCGCCGCCCCACCGTCGTAGTGCGAGGCCGACACGACGTCCATCGCCGTCAGCTCGGCGAGCAGCGACTGGTACTCGTAGATGCTCTGGAGCGTGCCTTGGCTTACCTCGGGCTGGTACGGCGTGTAGGCGGTGTACCACTCGCCGCGCAGCAGCATCTGGTCGACGGTCGGCGGGCTCCAGTGTCGGTACGCCCCCGCACCGAGGAAGGATGCGAGGTCGACTCGGTTGCGACCGGCGAGCCGCTGGAGCCGCGCCGCGAGGTTCAGCTCCGGCTCGGGGTCGTCCAGCCGCAGTGGGCTGGCGCGGAGGGCCTCCGGGATGTCCTCGAACAGCGCGTCGACGGACGGGATGCCGACCGCCTCCAGCATCCGGGCCCGGTCGTCGGCGGTGTGCGGCCCGTACGGCATCGTCAGCCTCCGGCGGTCAGCTGCTCGTATGCGGCCGCGTCGAGCAGCCCGTCGACCTCGTCGGGGTTCGCGAGCCTGACCCGGAGCATCCAGCCTGCGCCGTAGGGGTCGCTGTTGACCACCTCCGGGGTGCCGCCGAGCTCGTCGTTGGTGGCGGTGACCTCGCCGGCGATCGGCGCGAACAGGTCGCTCACGGCCTTGACCGACTCGACCACGCCGAAGGTCGCGTGCTGCTCGAGGCTTCGGCCGGTGTCGGGCAGCTCGACGAACACGATGTCACCCAGCTGGTCCGCCGCGTACTGGGTGATCCCGACGACGGCCTCGTCGCCCTCGACCCGGATCCACTCGTGATCCTTCGTGTACCGCAGTTCGGCGGGGACCATGGGCCGGGCTCCTCCTCGATGCCGCGCGTCCGGCAGGCCGCGGACGGCGTTGCTGGCGATGGCTGATGGGCGAGGGCGTCAGGTTGGACGCGTGTAGAACGGCAGCGGCACGACCTCGGCGGCGACTCGGGCGCCACGGATCTCGACGGCCAGCATCGTACCGGGTTCGGCATCGGCCGGGGCGACGTACGCCATCGCGATCGCCTCACCGAGGGTCGGCGACATCGTCCCCGAGGTGACGACGCCCGTCGGGCCGATGTCGTTCAGGACCGGGTATCCGTGGCGCGCGATCCCGCGCTCGCGCAGGACGAGGCCGACGAGCCGCCGATCGACACCGGCCTGGGCGACCTTCTCGAGCGCGGCGCGGCCCACGAAGTCGTCCGGCTTGCCGAGCTTCACGACCCGGCCGAGCCCCGCCTGGTAGGGATTGGTCCTGCGGTCCAGCTCGTTGCCGTAGAGCGGCATCCCCGCCTCGAGCCGCAGGGTGTCGCGGGCGCCGAGGCCGACGGGGACCATCCCGTGCGCGCGGCCCGCGTCGAGAATTCGGTCCCAGGCCTCGCCCACGTGGCGGACGTCCACGAACAGCTCGAACCCGTCCTCGCCCGTGTACCCGGTCCGCGCGACCTGGCCGTGCACCCCCGCGACGTCCCCCTCGGCGACGCCGTAGTAGCGGATCGCCCCCAGGTCGAGGTCCGTGAGCGGGCCGAGGATGTCGAGGCTGCGCGGCCCCTGGACCGCGACGAGGCCGGTGGCCAGCGACCGGTCGTCGAGCACGGCCTGGAACCCCTCGAGCCGCTCGGCCAGGGCGTCCGAGACCACGTCCGCGTTCGAGGCGTTCGCCACGACCATGAACCGGTCCTCGGCCAGGCGGTAGACGATCAGGTCGTCGAGGATCCCGCCGTCGGGCGCGACGATCATCGAGTAGTGCGCCCGGCCCACCGCGAGCGACGGCGGGTCGGTGACCAGCGCCTTCGCCAGGCCGGCCCCCGCCTGCGGCCCCTCCACGACGAGCTCGCCCATGTGCGACAGGTCGAACAGGCCCGCGGCGGACCGGACCGCCCGGTGCTCCTCGAGGATGCCGGTGTACTGGATCGGCATCGACCAGCCCGCGAACTCGACGATCTTCGCGCCGAGCGCCTCGTGACGATCGAGCAGCGGGGTCGGCGTCGGGGCGAGCGACTCCGTCTCGGTCATGCCGCGCTCCCCTGCCCGTCCTCGGCGGCGGCGATGCCCCCGTCCAGGGCGGCCACGCCGGCGCGGGCGACGAGCGCGCGCTCGGTCTCGAAGGTGAGGAGCGCGGGCGCCTCGTCGAATCCGATCCAGCGGACCTCGTCGAACTCGTGGTCGTGACGGTCCAGGTCACCGCCGACCGGAACCATCAGGAAGTAGTGGACGGTCTTGTGGATCCGCGTCCGGCCCTGGACGAACCAGTACTCGATCGAGTCGAAGGGGCGGACGATCCGGACGTCGAGGCCGCTCTCCTCGCGTACCTCGCGGACCGCCGTCTCCTCGGTCGTCTCGTTGGGGTTGGGCGTGCCCTTCGGGAGGGTCCAGGTGACGCCGTCGCGCTCCCGCTTGCGCTTGCCGACGACGAGCTGGGGGTCTCCGTCGACGAACCGGATGACGATGCCACCCGCGGAGGTGGCGACGGCCTGCTTCAGGCGGGCCACGCCGGCGCCACGGATGAGCGCCTCGGTCCCCCGTCCCGGGAATCGCTCGCCCACAGCATCGAGGACGACGGACGGGGGCGGCCGCTGCGGACCGGGCGGGCCGGCGCGATCGTGAGAGCGCGCCACGGGGCGCGGACGGCGGTCAGCGGCCCCACATCCGGGCGTCGCAGCACGGTTCGTCGGGCGGTCGCCGGGATGAACGCGGTCGCGGACCGGAGACCGAGGCGCCGCTCCCGGGCCCTGGTGGACGGGTGGGTGAACCGCGCCGACCAGCCCGCATGGCGAGCGACGATGCTGTGCTGCATATCCGCATCGTACCGCGTCAAGGGTCGGGCGCAAGTGCGGTGCGGAGGCGTTCGGACGCTTCCGGTGACAGGGCGCCACGCCGCTCTGCGATCGCGACGTCGCGGGTGAGCAGCGCCCGGTAGACGTCCATCGCCGCGGGCGCGTCGGCGGCGATCGCGGCCCGGTGCGCGGCGATCGTCCCGGCGTCGCCGCGGGTGGCCGGGCCGGTGAGCGCGCGGTCGATCCCGAGCGTACGAGCGTTGGCGACCGTCTGCTCGAGCAGCGGCAGGTAGATCTCCAGCGCGCCGGCCTCGTCGAGCCCGACCGCGGCCGCGACCTCCCGGATCGTGTCCAGGAGCGCCACGAGGCCACCCGCCGACAGGACCGCCGCCGCGTGGTACGCGGCCTTCGAGCCGGGCGCGAGCCGCACGGGCGTGGCGCCGATCGCCTCCGCCATGTCCCCAAGGTGGGCCGCGAGCTCGTCGTCGCCCTCGATCGCGATCGTCGCTCCATGGAGCGCCTCGAGCGCACGGTCGAGGTCCGCGAAGGCGACCAGCGGGTGGAACGCGCCGGCCTGCGTGCCCGCCGCCATGGCGGGCTCCAGGACCTCGGCGCCGAGGAGGCCGCTCGTGTGGACGATCGCCTGCCCCGCGTACAGCCGGAGGCCTCTCGCCAGAGGCTCGACCACGTCGTCCGGGACGGCCAGGATCACGAGCTCGACGTCGTCGATGAGGGCCGTCGGCTCGGCGAACGCCCGGACGCCGGGGACGAGCTCGCCGAACCGCGTGCGGCGGGCCGGATCCCGTGATGCGACGGCACCCACCGGCCAGCCCGCTCGCGAGAGCGCGACGCCGAGGGCCGTGCCGACCGCGCCGGCGCCGACGATGCCCACGACGGGTTTCTCGCCCGGGCCGGAGTGCGCGTGCGGGTGGACGTGGTCGCTCGCGTGCTCGAGGTCGCCGTGGCGATGGGTCGCAGGCGCCGGACGGGCCGCGCCTTCGAGCTCGGAGGCTGACTCCCCGGCCGGCTCCCCGCCGGCGCCGCGGCGGACGGCCGGATCCAGGTCGACACCGTGCTCGGCAAGCTCGTCGAGGGTCTCAGCCTGTTCCTCGGCCCGGCGTTCGGCCTGGCGCCGGAGAACCTCCTCCGTCTCGTCCCACGCCCTCATCGGGCGGCGCCTGGCGCGCGTCCGGGGGCGCGGTATGCTTCCACTCGACGAGTGTAGCGAGCGGTCCGAGGGCGCACCCTCATCGCCCGATTTCCACGACGGAGATCAGACCGTGTCCACGCCCAACGCCTTCGGCGCCCGATCATCCCTCGGCGCCGGCCTCCCCGACGCCTACCGCCTCGATGCGCTCGCGTCCGGCGCCCTGTCCCTCGCGACGGACCTCGGCCGAGCACCGGTGACGCTCAAGATCCTGCTCGAGAACGCGCTCCGCCACGCCGGCGGAGGGATCGTCCGCGAGGACGACGTCGCGGCGCTCGCGGCCTGGGCCCCCGGCGGCGGGGGCGAGGCCGAGGTCCCGTTCATGCCCAGCCGGGTGGTCCTCCAGGACTTCACCGGGGTGCCGGCCGTCGTCGACCTCGCCGCGATGCGCGACGCCATGGCCGCGCTCGGCGGCGACCCCTCGAAGGTCAACCCGCTCGTGCCGGCCGACCTGGTCATCGACCACTCGGTCCAGATCGACGCGTGGGGCGGTCAGGGCGCGTTCGCGTTCAACGTCGGCAAGGAGTACGAGCGCAACGGCGAGCGCTACCAGCTGCTGCGCTGGGCGCAGACCGCGTTCCGCGACCTGCGTGTCGTGCCGCCGGGGACCGGGATCATCCACCAGGTCAACCTCGAGTACCTGGCCACGGTCGTCAGCGACCGCGAGGACGCGGGCGGCCGGGTCGCGTTCCCGGACACCCTCGTCGGCACCGACTCGCACACCACGATGATCAACGGGCTCGGCGTGCTCGGCTACGGCGTGGGCGGGATCGAGGCCGAGGCGGTCCTCCTCGGCCAGCCGCTGTACCAGCCGATGCCACGCATCGTCGGTGTGCGCCTCACCGGCGAGCTGCCCCGGACGACGACGGCGACCGACCTCGTGCTCGTGATCACCGAGATGCTGCGCAAGTTCGGCGTCGTCGGCGCGTTCGTCGAGTTCGCGGGTGACGGCCTTGCCGGCCTGTCGCTCGCGGACCGGGCGACGATCTCCAACATGAGCCCCGAGTTCGGCGCGACCTGCACCCTGTTCCCGATCGACGACGAGACGCTCGCCTACCTCCGGCTCACCGGGCGGTCGGCGGAGCGCGTCGACCTCGTCGAGCGCTTTGCGAAGGCCCAGGGGCTGTGGCGCGAGCCGGGCAACGGCCCCGAGTTCGACGCCCTCCTCGAGCTCGACCTCGGCAGCGTCGAGCCCTCGCTCGCCGGCCCGCGCCGGCCGCAGGACCGGGTCGCGCTGTCGGCCGTGGGCGAGAACTTCCGGACGGCGTTCCCGCAGACGGTCGGCGTCGCGCCGAAGACGATCGAGGCCGGTGGCCGGAGCGCGGCGATCAACCACGGCTCGGTCGCGATCGCGGCGATCACCTCGTGCACGAACACGTCCAATCCCACGGTGATGGTGGGGGCCGGCCTGCTGGCGAGGAACGCC
>DASSRG010000031.1:0-8685 GCA_035701885.1 Candidatus Limnocylindrales bacterium | reverse complement strand
CCACTGGCGCAGCGAGTCCACCGTCCGGCCCAGGTCCGCCCACAGCGTCACCGCGCGGCCATCCGGCTGCGGGGCGAAGACCCGGCACTCCGGCGCGACGAGCGCCATGCCGTGGATCCCGAGCTCCAGCTCGCGGGCGATCGACGGCCGGAGTCGCCCGACCGTGTGCGCGAGCGACGGGACGCGCACGCCGGGGGCCAGCTCCTCGGTCACCGTCGCGCCGCCGACGCGGTCGCGCGCCTCGAGCACGAGGACCTTGAGCCCGGCGCGGGCCATGTATGCCGCCGCGACGAGGCCGTTGTGCCCCGCGCCGATGACGATCGCGTCGTACGTCGTCGAAGTCGCCATCGTCAGGCCACCTTCCGGCCGGTGGAGCGGAGAACCTCGACCGCCGCGAGGCGCCCGTTCGCGCCCATGAGGCCACCGCCCGGGTGGGTCGACGAGCCCGACAGCCACAGGTTCTGGACCGGCGTCCTGAAGCGCGCGTAGCCGGGAACCGGCCGATTGAAGAACAGCTGCTCGAGCGACAGCTCACCCTGGAAGATGTTGCCCTCGGTCAGGCCGATCGTCCGCTCGATGTCGAGCGGGGTAAGGACTTGGCGGCCGATGATGATGTCCCTGATGTTCGGCGCGAACTCCGCGATCCGGTTGATCACGGCGTCGCCGAACTTCTCCCGGTTGTCGTTGTCGTCCCACGTCCCCAGCTCGGGCGCCAGCTTGTACGGCGCGTACTGGACGAAGCACGAGATCACGTGCTTGCCGGGCGGGGCCATCTGGGGGTCGACGAGGGTCGGGATGATCATGTCGATGTAGGGCCGCTCGCTCCAGCGGCCGTACTTCGCGTCGTCGTACGCCTGCTCCATCTCCTCCATCGACGGCGAGTACGAGATCGCGCCGCGGAGGTGCTCGCCCTCACCGGGCAGGCAGGTGAAGTCCGGGAGGCGGTCCACGGCGAGGTTGACCTTCCCCGAGGAGCCGCGGAACTTGAACCGGCGGACCTCCTGCTCGAACTCGGGGTCGAGCGTGCCGGACTCGAGCAGGTCGAGGAACGTCACCTTCGCGTCGGCGGAGCTGAGGACGTGGGTCGCCTCGATCTCTTCGCCGCTCTCGAGGGCGACGCCCGTGGCACGCCCATTGCGGACGACGATCCGGGCGACCGCCGCCTCGGTCCGGATCTCGGCGCCCTGGGCCTCGGCCGCGCGGGCGATCGCGTAGGACACGCCGCCGGTGCCGCCCTTCGGGATGCCCCAGGCGCGGAACGCGCCGTCGATCTCGCCCATGTAGTGGTGGAGGAGGACGTAGGCGGTGCCCGGGCTCCGGATCCCCTGGTACGTCCCGATGATCCCGGACGCGGACATCGTCGCCTTCAGCGGGTTCGTCTCGAACCACTGGTCGAGGAAGTCCGCCGCCGACATCGTCATCAGCTGGACGAACACCGCCTGCTGGCGCTCGGGGAGCTGCCCGAACCGACGGGCAAGGCTCGCGAGCGGCATCAGCGGCCGCGGGTCGTTGTCGGTCGGGTCGGCCGGGACGATGCCGAGGATCGGCTTGATGAACCGGGCCATCTCCACCATCAGCTGGCCGTACTCCTCGTACGCCTCGGCGTCGTTCTTCGACCACCGCCGCAGCTCGCGGATCGTCCGGCCGTGGTCGTTGACCCGCCACAGGTAGTCGCCGCCCTTGGGGGCCTTGTCCGACTTGCGGAGCGGGGTGAAGGTGCCGTCGAGCGGGAGGATGTCGAGCCCGAAGCGCGGCAAGTTGAGGTCGCGGATGATCTCCGGCCGGAGCAGGCTGACGACGTAGCTCGCGACCGAGAACCGGAAGCCCGGGATGATCTCCTCGGTCACGGCCGCCCCGCCCAGGACATGGCGTCGCTCGAGGACGAGCGTCTTCAGGCCGGCCCGCGCAAGGTAGGCGGCGGAGACGAGCCCGTTGTGCCCTCCGCCGATGATGACCGCGTCGTAGCGCTGCGGCACGCCACCCTCCAAGCCCCGGTGCGGCGCCGTCGGTGCGCCCGGGACGGGGCGGGCGCGGCGCCGCTATTCAGCCTGCATAGTCCGCATGCAGTCTAGCCGAGGTGGTGGGGCCGATGAGGTGGCGGCCCGGCGCCCACGGTTGACGAGCGCCGGGCCAGGTGGGACGGAGGCCGCCTCAGGCGAAGACGGGGCCCTGCACCGGGCGGGTGATGCGGCTCGCAGACACCGGACCCTGCACGGGACGGGTGGTGCGGCCCGCGTACGCGGGTCCCTGGACCGGACGGGTGATCCGCCCGGCGACAGGCGGCGCCTGGACGGGGCGCCCAATCCGGGCCGCCGCGTCGACGGCGGTGACGTCGGTGATGACGTCGCTGGCGTCCACCGGCATCGCGAACGTCAGCACGACGATGCGATCCGCGCCCATCGCGTCCGAGTACGCGGGCGGCGCCTGCTGGCCGAACCGGAGCCGGACCCGGTCGCCGTCGGAGCGGACGACCAGGGTCAGGATCTCGTCCTGCGGCAGGCCCTCCCACACGACCTCGACCGTCTCCGGCCCGAGGTTTCGGACGGAGGCCTCGCCCCAGCGGACCGACATGCCATCCAACGCCTGGCCTGTCGCGACCTGGCTGACGAGGCCCTCGGGGTCGCTCACGGCGAGCTTCACGTCGTGACCCAGGAACACGTCGAGCGGGATGATCGCCCCGTCCACGCCGCCCACGGCCGGGGTGACCGGGACCGTGGGGTCGGACACGGGGGTGGGCTGCGGCGCGCCGGGCGGGAGCGTCGGGGCGGCCGGCGCGACCGGCACCGCCGTGGGCGCAGGGGCCGCGGGCTGCACGACGGGTGAAGCGGTGGGCGCCGTCGCTGCGCCACGGGCGCCGACGACGCCGAGCGCGCAGCCGCCGACGGCGACGAGGGCCGCGAGAGCCGCGGTGACGATGGCGATGGACGGACCGTTGACGTCGGTCCGGATGGAGGGGCGCTGCATTCGAGGGTGTCCTTGCACGTGTCCGGCGGGAGTCCGGGATCGATCCTCGGAGCGTGCACCTGCGCCCGGCGCGCACCCATGGACCGCGGCGACGTCCCGGCATGGACGTGCGTCCATGACCTGTGTCGGGCATCCGTCGCGGGCGTGGGTTCGGGCGCGCGTCGGCCGCGCAGGCGAGGTTCTACCAGCCGCGGAGGGCGATCTCCAGCGACTCGGCGACGAGGTCGGCGCTCTCGCGGGTGATGCACAGCGGCGGCTTGACCTTGAGCACGTTGTTGCCGTCGCCGGTCGGCTGGACGAGCACGCCGAGGTCCAGCATCCGCTCGCAGATCGCCAGTGCTTCGGCCGCGGCGGGCTCCTGGGTCTCGCGATCCCGCACGAGCTCCACGCCCATGTACAGCCCCATCCCGTGGACCGCGCCGACGAGGGGATGCCCGGCCGTCGCCCGTTCGAGCCCGGCCTTGAGGTACGCGCCCGTCTCGAGCGCGTTCCGCTGCAGCCCCTCCTCGTCGATGACGCGCAGCACCGCCAGGCCGGCCGCGCACGCCACGGGAGAGCCGCCGACCGACGAGAAGAACGAGCCCTGGGCGCCGAAGGCATCAGCGATCGCGCGGGTCGTGATCACCGCGCCGACGGCCATGCCATTGCCGGCCGCCTTGGCCACCGTCACGATGTCCGGGACGACGCCCTGCTGCTCGTACGCCCACTGGTACGCGCCAGTTCGGCCGTAGCCCACCTGCACCTCGTCGGCGATCGCCAGCCCGCCGGCCGCGCGCACGGCGGCGTAGACCTCGCGCAGGTACCCGTCGGGGAGGACGACGCCGCCCGCGTTGCCGAACAGCGCCTCGGCGATGAACGCGGCCGGGGCACGGCCGGCATCCCGCATCCGGCCGATGGCGGCCCGCACGTCCTCGGCGTAGCGGGAGCCGGCGTCGGGGCCGCGGAACCGGCCGCGGAACGCGTTGGGCGCCTCGACGGGGTGGACCCACGCGGGCCGCGTCTCGAGCGCGCGCGGGTTGTCGAGGAGCGATGTCGTGATCGCGTCGGTCGCGACGGTCCAGCCGTGGTACGCGCCGCGGATCGCGATCACGTCCTCGTTGCCGGTGGCGGTCCGCGCGAGCCGGATCGCGAGCTCGTTCGCCTCGGAGCCCGTGTTGACGAGGAACACGGTGTCGAGCGGTGCCGGGAACCGGGCGGCCAGCGCCTCGGCGAAGGCGACCATCGGCTCGTACAGGAATCGCGAGTTGGTGTTGAGCAGCCGGAGCTGGCGCGCGACGGCCGCCTCGACCTCAGGATGGCTGTGACCCAGCACCGCGACGTTGTTGACGATGTCGACGTACGCCCGGCCGCGGGTGTCGACGAGGTGGTGCCGCCAGCCGCGCTCGATGCGGGGCGGCGCCGTGAAGTAGTGCTCCTGGGTGGTCGCGAGGACCGAGTCCCGGCGGGCGAGGAGCGTCGCGGGATCGTCGGGCGGCGCCACGACCGCGTCCGGGTCGAGCCCGAGCAGGGCTGCCGGGTCCGGACACAGTCGCTGCCAGGCGGACGCGTCGGACGGCACGCTGCGGGTCGGGGCCTCGAGGCCAGGCACGGCGACGCACTGGACGTGGACGTGCGACGGGAGGCCGTCCGGCCCGTACGCGCCGACGGTGCCGACGACCGTGCCGGCCGCGACCTCGCTCCCCTCCTCCACCGCCGGCTGGATGCCCATCAGCCGGATGTCGTCGACTCCGCCGATCACGAGCCCACCTTCGACCAGCCGGATTCGGCCGCCGACGGGCGCGTGGACCCGTGTACCGGCCGGCGCGAACAGGTCCACGCCGAGGTGGACGGTCGGGACCTCTCGGCGGGAGTCCAGCCCCGTGTCGACGAGCCGCCCCTCTCCCCAGCGGCCGGCCGCCATGCAGCCCACGGCCTCGGCCGCCTCGACGAGCGTCGCGGCCGCGGACGGTTCGCCGATCGTCTCGCCATCGAGCGCGGCAGACGTCGTCGACAGGTCGATCGTCATCGGCACCGGCATGTCGGCGAGGATCGGCGCGGTCGCGCGCTTGACGGCCGCCCGCTCCACCGGGGCCAGCCCGGCCGCCTCGCGCAGCGCCTCCTCCGCCAGCGCGAACGGCACCGCCGCGACGGCGTCGAGCGCGGCCCACTCCGCGTCCCGCGACTCGCCGACGTAGTCGTTGTCGGGCTCGAGCGCCTGCTGGTGGTCCCCGCTGATGGCGACGGACGCCGCGCGCGCGACGACCAGCGGCCAGACGGCGCGGAGCTCGACGTCGGTCAGCGCGAGGCGGCTCGTGAAGCCTCGGGTCAGCGCTCGGCCCACCTCGAGCGGCCGTTCGAGGTCGAACATCGCGTCCGCGGCGATCGTGACCGCGAGCTCGCCGACCAGCCACGACCGCGAGATGTCGCCGAAGTCGATGATCCCGACCGGCATCGCGCGGCCCGCGTCGTCCCGGATGCCCAGGGTGTTCTGGTCCGTGACGTCTGCGTGGATCGCCTGGACGCGAAGCATCGGGATGAGCGGCTCGAGCGCCGCCATCGCGGCCGAGATCGCGGCGTCCATCCGAGCGCGCCGCTCCGGCGTCGATGCCGACGGGGCGAACGCCTCGCACACTGCCGCGGCGTAGCGGAGGTCCCACTGGAACGCGCGGTCCAGGCCCGGATGGTCGAAGCCGTCGAGCGCCGCGACCAGCTCGGCGAGCATCTCTCCCTGCGCACGGAGGACCACGGGCCCCAGGAACCGCTCCTCGGACAGCGGCGCGCCGTCGAGGAACGTCACCAGCCGCAGGTCGTGGGTCTGGCCGTCGCTCGTGGTCGCGTTGACGATCAGCTGCCGGTCGAGCGCGGGGATCGGGCGCGGCACGGCGAACGAGAGGCCCCGCTCCGCGAGCCAGGCCATGGCCGCGTTCTCCGCCTCGAGCTCGGTCCGGGAGATGCCGTGGCGAGCGACCTTCAGGACGAACTCGCCGTCGTCCCCGCGCACGAGGACGTTCCGGTCCTGGTGGCTGCCGAGCTCGCCGACGACCCCGTCCCGGCCCCAGTGCTCCCGGAGGAGCCGGGCCGCCTCGTCGAGCGTGACCTCGGGCCGCCGGTGCTCCAGCCCGAGAAAGGGGTTGCCCTCCATGGCGGGTGAGCATCGCAGGTCCGCGGCGACCGGACCACGCCGGACGCCCTGTCGTTCCGACGCGCGGTCCTCGCCCGCCACGCGGCCCGCGCCCGGGTGCGCGACTCGCCACGCCCCCTGGAACCGGCGAATGTGCCGGTCACTGGCATTCGCCGCGGTCCCGCCGCCAGATGTCGCCGTGGCGACGCATCTGCCGGGTGCGTCGACAGGAATCGCCGCGTTTCGCCCGCGTTCGAGCGATCCCTCGCGGCCAACGCCAACCATGGGGTCATTCGACGGAAACAGGGTCGGGTCGGCGACGGAACCGAACCCGGACCGGGTGCGCCGCCATCCAGCGTGCATAGATCTCATGCATACTCGGTCGCGTCACACCAGGAGGAGCCCGTGAGCGTCGGAACCGCGTTCCATCCCCGAACTGCGCCCCTCAACCGGAAGATGCAGTGGCGGGAATGGGCCGGCTTCTACGCGTCCTCCGTCTACGCCGACTTCCACGACATCGAGTACAACGCGATCCGCGAGGCGGCCGCCGTCATCGACGTCAGCCCGCTGTACAAGTACAAGGTCACGGGCAGGGACGCGATCGCCCTCGCCGACCGGGTGATCACGCGCGACGCGACCAAGCTCAAGGTCGGGCAGGTCTACTACACGCCCTGGTGCGACGAGCACGGCAAGGTCATCGACGACGGCACCGTCCATCGCGTCGCCGAGCACGAGCTCCGCTGGACCGCCGCGGACCCGCAGTCGCGGTGGCTCCACCAGAACGCAGCCGGCCTGGACGTCACGATCGACGACGTCACCGAGGAGGTCGCGGCGCTTGCGCTCCAGGGTCCGTTCAGCCGCGCGGTCCTCGAGGCCGCAACCGGCGAGGACTTCTCGGACCTGCGCTACTTCCGCCGCCGCGCGACAACCATCGCGAAGGCGAAGATCGACGTCAGCCGGACCGGCTACACGGGCGACCTGGGCTACGAGCTGTGGATCCCGGTGAAGCACGCCGAGGCGGTCTGGGACGCGATCTTCGACGCCGGCAAGGCGTACGCGATCCGTCCCGCCGGCATGCTCGCCCTCGACGTCACGCGCCTCGAGGCCGGCCTGATCCTGCTCGAGGTCGACTACACGAGTGCCCGCCACGCGATGAACCCGGAGCAGAACTACAGCCCCTACGAGATCGGGCTGGGCAAGCTCGTGACGTTCGACAAGGCCGATTACGTCGGTCGCCGCGCCCTCCAGGCGGAGCAGGCGGCGGGCGGCCCGTCGCGCCGGCTCGTCGGCCTCCAGCTCGACTGGTATGACATCGAGCGGCTGTACGACGAGCAGGGGCTGCCGCCGGCGATCTCGCCCACGACCGACCGCTCGCACGTGCCGGTGTTCGACGGCGGGCGGCAGGTCGGCAAGGCGACCTCGCACGGCTGGAGCCCGATCCTCAAGCAGGCGATCGCGCTCGCCTCCGTGCCGCCGAAGTACGAGCGCACGGGCTCGAAGCTCCAGGTCGAGTGGACGGTCGAGGGCCGCCGCGGCCGGGTCGGCGCGCAGGTCGTGGAGCTGCCGTTCCTCGACCTCGATCGCAAGCGAGCGTGACCGCCGCGGAACGCGCCTCCGCCGAGCAGCTCGCCGCGTTCGACGCCCTCGTCGCGGAGCGCCTGCCCGCCTGGACCGACGAGCTCGTCGAGTACCTGGCGATCGGGTGCGAGGGCGGCGACATCGCGAACCTGCGCCGCGCGGCCGCGTGGACCGCGAAGCGCCTTCGTCGGGCCGGCGCCGCGGTCGAGGTCCTCGAGCTCGGGCCGGAGGTCCCGCCGCTGGTGGTCGGCGAGCTCGGTGACGGGCCGCGGACGATCACCGGCGTCCAGCATTACGACGTCCAGCCGGCGGCCCCGCTCGACCTGTGGACAACGCCTCCGTACCAGCCCACGATCCGCGACGGTCGAGTGTGGGCACGCGGCGCGACCGACAACAAGGGCGAGTTCCTGCCGCGCCTGTGGGCGCTCGAGGCGTGGCGCGACGCGGTGGGGCCGCTGCCGTGCCGGGTCCGGTTCCTCGTCGAGGGCGAGGAGGAGACGGGCTCGAAGTCGCTCGACGCGCTGCTCGACCTCCGGCCGCACCTGCGCGAGGCGGACGTCGCGCTCATCGAGGGCGGCGGGATCGACATGAACGGCCGGGCGGGGATCGTCGGCGGTGGCAAGGGCATCGTCGTGTTCGAGCTGGTCGTGCGGACGATGGCCCACGACGCCCACTCGAGCCTGAGCGTCGTCCTGCCCAACGCCGGCCATCGGCTGGTGGCGGCGCTGGCCACGTTCTGGGACGCGGAGGGCCGGCCGGCCATCGACGGCCTGGACGCGGGCGCCCTGCCGCCTACGGAGGTGCAGCGCGAGACGATCGCGGCGATCGACCTCCAGGAGCTCGAGGACATCAAGGCCGACTGGGCCGTGGACCGGTTCCTCGGCGGCCTCGACGGCGTCGCCGCCGAGGAGGCGCTCACCTTCCAGACGACCCTCAACCTCCAGGGCCTCGAGGCCGGGCACACCGACGACACGCCGAAGACCGTGACGCCAGCGGAGGCGTGGGCGCGGCTCGACGTGCGTCTCGTGCCGGACCAGCAGCCC
>DASSRG010000030.1:0-26174 GCA_035701885.1 Candidatus Limnocylindrales bacterium | reverse complement strand
GGGGTGACGCGTTCGGTCGTCGGCCGGATCGAGCGCGGTGAGCGTGCGGGCCTGGCGATCGATGCCGTCGACGCGGTCGCCGAGGCGCTCGGCGCGACCGCGGACGTCAACCTGCGCTGGCGCGGCGAGGCGCTGGATCGGCTGCTCGACGAGTCCCACGCGCGGCTCGTGGAGCTCGTCGTGCGGCGGCTTCGGGACCTGGGCTGGGAGGTCGCGGTCGAGGTCACGTTCTCCGCGTTCGGCGAGCGTGGCTCGATCGATGTCCTGGCGTTCCATCCCGCTCGCCGCGCGCTTGTCGTGATCGAGGTCAAGTCCGTGGTGCCAGATGCCCAGGCGATGCTTGCTGCGATGGACCGGAAGGGCCGACTCGCGCCCGAGCTTGCGCTGGGGCGTGGGTGGGACGCCCGTTCAGTCGCTCGCGTGCTCGTGATCCGGGACACCCGCACGAACCGGCGCCGCCTCGAGCGCATTGGCGAGAGCGTTCGGGCGCTGCTCCCCGGCGGATCACGGGAGGTGCAGCGGTGGCTCCGGGATCCGGCCGATCGCAGCGTCTCCGGCGTCTGGTTCGTGCCAGATGCCCGCAGTGCGGACGGTGCGGCGGCTCGCCGGTATCGGGTACGCGTGCCGCGAGCGTGACCGTGCGCAGCCCTGCTGTCATACGTCCGCACCACGGCCCGTTGTCACGGACTTCGTGACCACCGTCCGCCCGGTGGACGGCTGACAGGACGCAACGCTCGGGTGTGCCACCCGGCCCGGATACCGTCCGTGGAGCGGACATTCGTACCGGAGTCGGCAGCGGCGCAGGGCAAGGCCGGGACGTGGACTCGGGACGCGCGAGGGACCGAACGGGTCGGGCCCGCAACGGAGGGTCCGGAGGGGCGCTCGGGTAGAATGCCGCGCATGCCCAACCCCCTCGTCGTCATGAAGTTCGGCGGGTCGTCGGTTGCGGGGGCGGAGCGCATCAAGCGGGTCGCCAGGCGGATCGCGCGCGAGCGCGCGAACGGCTCGGATCTCGTCGTCGTCGTGTCCGCGATGGGCGACACCACCGACGAGCTGCTGGCCCTCGCGGCCGGCATCACCGATGATCCCGACCCGCGCGAGCTCGACGTGCTGCTGGCCACCGGCGAGCACCAGAGCGCCACCCTCGTCTCGATGGCGCTCCACTCGATCGGCGTCGCGGCCATCAGCCTGACTGGCCCGCAGGCGGGGATCACCACCGACGGCCGGTACGGCAAGGCCCGCATCGCCGGCATCGACCCGCGTCGCATCCGCGCCGAGATCAGCGGCGGCAAGGTCGTCATCGTCGCGGGGTTCCAGGGGATGAGCGTCACGCCGCTCGACGGACTGGACAACACGCCCACCGCCAGCGACGTCCACGCCGCCGAGATCACGACCCTCGGCCGGGGCGGCAGCGACACGACGGCCGTCGCGCTCGCGGCGCAGCTCGGCGCCGACCGCTGCCAGATCTACACCGACGTCACCGGCATCTACACCGCGGACCCGCGGATCGCGAGCGACGCACGGCAGCTCCCGGTCATCGGCTACGAGGAGATGATGGAGCTCGCCAACCAGGGCGCACAGGTGATGCAGGTGCGCGCGGTCGAGCTGGGCTGGGTCAACGGCGTCATCATCGAGGTGCTGAGCTCGTTCGAGGACGCACCCGGCACGCAGATCAGGGAGGACCCGCTCGTGGAGCAGCGGAACAAGGTCCGAGGGCTCGCCCACGACCGGAACGTCGCGAAGATCACGCTCGTCGACGTGCCCGACACGCCGGGCCTCGCGCGCAACGTCTTCAGCCCGCTCGCCGAGGCCGGCATCAACGTGGACATGATCGTCCAGAACGTGGGCCACGGCGGCTCCACGGACCTGTCGTTCACGATCCCGCGGGTCGAGCTCGCGAAGGCCAAGCGCATCCTCGAGCCGATGATCCGCGACCTCGGCTTCCGTGAGGTCACCACGGACTCGAGCGTCGCGAAGATCTCGATCGTCGGCGCCGGGATCCAGAACGCCCCGGGCTATGCCGCCCGCATGTTCGGCACGCTGGCGGACGCCGGGATCAACATCGAGATGATCTCCACGTCGGAGATCCGGATCACGACGATCATCGCCGAGGACCGAGTCGAGGAGGCGGTCCGCGCCCTCCACGCCGCCTTCGAGCTGGAGCGACCCGAGAGCGAGACCGCCGAGGCGGCCGCCGCCGCGGGCTGAGCCGCGTGACCGTGGCCGCCGGGACCAGCCCCGCCTTCTCGCGCGTCGAGCGGTACGAGCGCATCGGCTCGACCAACGACGTCGTCCGGGACTGGCTCTCGGCCGGGACCCCCGAGATCTGTGCCGCGGTCGCCGGGGAGCAGACCGCCGGTCGCGGCCGGCACGGGCGCACATGGACGGCGCCGCCGGGTGCCGCGGTCCTGTGCTCCCTGGGCTTCCGGCCGACGTGGCTGGCGCCCGAGCGCACGTGGCGGATCGCGGCGACGGTCGCCCTCGCGATGGCCGACGCGGCCGAGGACGTCGCCGGGCTCCCGGTCGGCGCCGTGCGCCTGAAGTGGCCGAACGACCTCGTGATCGAGACCGGGGGACCGAAGGCGCTGCTCGTCGGCGAGCTGTCGGCCGAGGGCGCAGCCGCCCGGCTCGCGGCCCCGCTCGCGCTGCGCAAGCTCGCGGGCGTCCTTGGCGAGAGCGAAGGTCTCGGCACCGACGATCCGCGCGTCGTCGTGGGGATCGGGATCAACGGCGACTGGGCCGCGGCCGACTTCCCGGCGGAGCTCGCCGACACGATGACGAGCCTGCGCGAGGCGTCCGCGGGCCGCCCGATCGACCCGGACACGCTGTTCGAGGCGTTCGTGGAACGGCTCGACGTGCGCGTCGAGGCGCTGCGTGCCGGCGTGTTCGATGTCGCGGGCTGGACCGAGCGCCAGGCGACGACCGGCCGCCTGGTGACCCTCGGCGACGACGACTCGTCCGACGGCCTGCCGGTGCACGCGCTCGGCGTCGACGCGGCGAGCGGCGGGCTCGTCGTCGAGGATCACGACGCGCCGAACGGTGAGCGCGTCGTCCACGCCGGCGACGTCACCCGGGTGCGGCTCGCCGCGGCGCGGGTGTAACGACATGGCCGGACCGGTGTTGGGACAGCGAGCGCGCACGACCGGGGCGTCCGTCGTCGTGCTCGACCGCGACCGGTCGCTGGTGGAGGCAGCACGGCGCGACCCCGCCCAGTTCGACGCCCTGTATCGGAAGTACCTCGCCCAGGTGTACTCGTTTGCGCTGTACGAGCTCGGGGACCATCACGCCGCGGAGGACGCCACCGAGCGCACCTTCCTGCGCGCGCTCGCGGCGTTGCCCCGGTTCCGGGAGCAGGCGCGCCCGGAGGACGGCCCGGACGCCTCGACGTTCCGGGTGTGGCTGTTCCGGATCGCCCGCAACACCGTCGCCAACGAGCGGCGGTCGCGTCGACGCCGGCCGGCGACCTCGCTCGAGGCGGCGCTGGGTGCCGGGCTCGCGGTGGCGGACCCGGGCGATGTCGAAGCCGATGCCGTGACCCGGGACGAGGCGACCCAGGCGCTGCGCGCGATGCGCGCCCTCCCCGACGACCGCCGGCGCGCGCTCACGCTCCGCTTCGTCGAGGAGATGAGCACCGCCGAGATCGCCGGTGTCCTCGGCAGGTCCGAGGGCGCGGTCCGGGTGCTCATCCATCGCGCCCTGGGTGCCGTCGCCAGGGAGCTTGGCACGGAGCGCGAGACGCGCGGGCCCGGGGAGCGGCGGTGAGCGACGACCCGGAGATCGAGGCGCTCGTCGCGGACCGCTACCTCGACGCGTTGCTCGCCGCGGTCGATCGCCACGCCGACGACAGCCCCTCGCACGCGGGCGTCGACCCCGAGATTCGCGAGGCCGCGCGCGTGCTGCGGGCCTCCCTCGTCCGCGTCCACCCGTCGTTTCGGTTCGAGGAGCGGCTCGCCGGGCGGCTCGCCGACCTCGCCGGGGCCCAGGCACGGCCGGCGCTTGCCGCGGGCGGTGGAGGCGGCGCCGTGGTCCCGTTCCCCGGCGCGTCACCCGCCGTCTTCGACGCGGATCCGCTCGTCGCGGCGATCCTCGCCGGCGACCTCGACCCGTCCGACGCCGAGGCGATGGACCGCGCGACCCGCCAGCCCGTGCCGCGGCGGCCGCTCATCGTCGGCGGAGCGATCACCTCCGCGGCGATCTCGCTCGTGGGCGTCGCGTACGTCGCCTGGCGCGCCTCGCGTCCGGCGGGGCACGGGACGGGCCAGTCGAACCGGGCGATGGCCCGAGCCGCGCGCGCCGCCAGGGCGCGCCGCGCGGCGGCCGGCGTGTCCGCCCTGCTCGTCGCCACCGCATCGACGGCCGCGGCGGCGGTCGGCACCGCCGGCCCCGGGGGACCCGCCTGATGCCGATGAAGTTCCCCACCTTCCGATCGCGCCGGGAGGCCGCCGGTCCCGAGAACATGTGGACCCGCTGCCCGTCGTGCGAGGAGCAGCTGTTCAACAAGCAGCTCGAGAAGGCGATGCAGGTCTGCCCGTCGTGCGGCCACCACTTCCGGCTGCCGGCGCCCGTCCGCCTCGCGCAGCTCCTGGACGAGGGCACCTGGGAGGAGCGCGACGGCCAGCTGGTGTCCGAGGACCCGCTCGGCTTCGTCGACCAGAAGGCGTACCCGGACCGGGTCGCCGCGGCGCAGCTGGCCACCGGCCTCCGCGATGCCGCGGTCTGGGGCACGGGCCGGATCGAGGGCACGCGCGTCGCGATCGTCGTCATGGACTTCGGGTTCATGGGCGGCTCGATGGGCGCCGTCGTGGGCGAGAAGGTCGCCCGGGCCGCCGAGGCCGCGCTCGACGAGCGCATCCCGTTGGTCATCGTCAGCGCGTCGGGCGGGGCGCGGATGCAGGAGGGCACGTTCGCCCTGATGCAGCTCGCCAAGACGATGGCGACGCTGGAGCGCCTCCGCGCCAACGATGTGCCGTTCATCTCGATCATGTCCGACCCCACGACGGGCGGCACGTTCGCGAGCTACGCCGCGATGGGCGACATCAACCTGGCCGAGCCCAATGCGCTGATCGGCTTCGCGGGCGCGCGCGTCGGAGCCGGCACGATCGGGCAGGAGCTGCCGCCCGGCTTCCAGCGCGCCGAGTTCCTGTTCCGGCACGGCTTCGTCGACCGCGTCGTCGCCCGTCCCGAGCTTCGCCACGAGGTCGCCCAGCTCCTGCGCTATCTCGCGCCCTCCGCACCGGAGGTGGTCCATGGTTGAGCGCCTGCGCAGCCGCACGCGGGAGGCTGACGGCGCGACCGACGGCGCGGCGGCACCCGAGCCCGCCGATCCGAAGGCGGTCACCTGGGCGCGCGTCCAGCTCGCGCGCAACCTGCGACGGCCGCGGACCCTCGAGCTCCTCGGCGTGATGGCCGACGAGTTCATCGAGCTCCACGGCGACCGGCTGTTCGGTGACGACGAGGCGATCGTCGCCGGGTTCGCGACGATCGGCGGGCACCGGGTCGCGGTCGTCGGGCAGCAGAAGGGCGCCGACACCGAGGAGAACCTCCGGCGCAGCTTCGGGATGCCGCACCCCGAGGGGTATCGGAAGGCGATGCGGATCATGGAGCTCGCCGAGCGCAGCGGGCTCCCGGTCGTCACCTTCGTCGACGTCCCGGGCGCGCACCCCGGCCCCGAGTCCGAGGAGCGCGGCATCGCCGAGGCGATCGCCCGGAGCATCGGGCTCATGACCCGTCTCCGGACGCCGATCGTCACCGTGATCACCGGCGAGGGCGGCTCGGGCGGCGCGCTCGCGATCGCCGTCGGCGACGTGGTCCTCGCGCTCGAGAACGCCGTGTACTCGGTCATCTCGCCCGAGGGGTGCGCGAGCATCCTGTGGCGCACGAGCGACGAGGCGGCGACGGCGGCCCTGGCGATGAAGATGTCGGTGATCGACCAGCAGGCGCTCGGCGTCGTGGACGAGGTGATCTCCGAGCCGCCCGAGGGCGCGCACGCGGATCACGAGGAGACCGGTCGGCGGCTGAAGGCGGTCCTCGTGCGGGAGCTGGAGCGCCTCGAGGCGATCCCGCTCGACGTGCTGGTGGACATGCGCTATCGCCGGTACCGTTCCCTCGGCGCGTTCGCCGAGCTCGCGGGTCCGGCGCCCACGCCAACCGTCCCGCCGCGTCCCGGCCTGGCGGACCGCCTGCGCGGCCTGTTGGAGGCCGGCCAACGGGCGATCCCCGCGCCGCCGCTCCCCACGGGGCGCCGCGACGAGCCACCCGCCCGCGAGGACGTCTAGCCCATGCCCGAGCCCCAGGACACCGGCGACCGCTCGCCCGCGCAGCGCCAGGCCGATCACGCAAGCCTCGCGCGCCTGTCGGAAACGCTCGTGCCGGCGCTGGTCGCCAAGCTCACCGGGACCGGCCTCGGTGAGCTCGAGGTGCGCGAGGGCGACTGGAAGATCCGCGTCCGCCGCCCGGTCGGGACCGCGGGCCATGCGAGCACGCCGCGTCGTTCGGAGCGCCCGCGGCTCGGCGGCACGTCCGAGCCTCGCCCGCCCAGGGCCGCCGCCCAGCGCGCGCCCGAGGCCGATCCGCGGCGCGCGGTCGTCACCTCGCCCGCGGTCGGGACGTTCCGCCCGGGCCTCGCCGTCGGCTCTGCCGTGCGCGCGGGCGACCGGGTCGCCGTCGTGGACCTGCTCGGCATTCCCCAGGACGTCACGGCGCCGATCGACGGGACGCTGACCGACGTGTTCGCCCAGCCCGGCGAGGCCGTGGAGTATGGCGAGGAGGTCGCGGTGGTCGAGGCGCCTCCGGAGCCGGAGCGCGGGGCAGCGGAACCCGACGGCACCAACGGCACCCATCCGGGCGGGGAGGGCTAGCCGTGGTCAGCCGGGTCCTCATCGCGAACCGGGGCGAGATCGCGCTGCGTGTCCTCCGCGCCTGCCGCACGCTCGGCATCGAGGCGGTCGTCGCGTACTCGGAGGCCGACCGCGAGTCGCTCGCCCCGATGCTCGCCGACGAGGCGATCTGCATCGGCCCTGCCGACGCGAAGCGCTCGTACCTCTCGGCGCCGGCCCTCATCTCGGCGGCGCTCATCACCGGCTGCGACGCCGTCCACCCGGGCTACGGCTTCCTGTCCGAGGACGACGCGTTCGCGGACGCGGTGCGTGCCCACGACCTCACGTTCATCGGCCCGCCGTCGCATGTCCTGGAGCGGTTTGCCTCGAAGGAGGAGACCCGTCGCCTGCTCGGCGCGCACGGCCTGCCGACGATCCCCGGGTCCGGCCTGCTGCTCGACGAGGCCCAGGCGCTGGAGGAGGCGGAGCGCGTGGGCTACCCGGTCCTCGTCAAGCCGTCGGCCGGTGGCGGTGGCAAGGGCATGCGCATGGTCCGTTCGCCGCGCGAGCTCGCGGCCGTGCTGCCGATCTGCCGCTCGGAAGCGCGCGCGGCCTTCGGCGACGACAGCCTGTACCTCGAGAAGTGGCTCCAGGACAACCGCCACGTCGAGATCCAGGTGGCGGTCGACCGGTTCGGCCACGGCGTCCACATGTGGGAGCGCGACTGCTCCGTCCAGCGGCGTCACCAGAAGATCCTCGAGGAGAGCCCGTCGCCCGCGATGACCCAGGTCGGGCGCCAGGACCTGGCGGAGCGGGCGATCCGGGCCGTTGTCGCCGCGGGCTACGAGAACGTCGGCACGCTCGAGTTCCTGGTCGACAACGACGGGAACCCCTACTTCATCGAGATCAACTGCCGGATCCAGGTGGAACACCCGATCACGGAGATGCTCACCGGGATCGACCTCGTCGCGACCCAGATCCGGATCGCATCGGGGGAGCCGCTCGGGTTCACCCAGGCCGACGTCCCCCAGCGGGGTCACGCGATCGAGTTCCGGATCAACGCGGAGGACCCCGACCACGACTTCCGGCCCGGCGCCGGCACGATCGAGCGGTTCAACGCCCCGGGCGGCCCCGGCGTCCGCTTCGACAGCCACGCGTACCAGGGCTACGAGGTGCCGCCGTTCTACGACAGCCTGCTGGGCAAGCTCATCGTGTGGGGCCCGACGCGTGAGGCCGCGATCGCCCGTGGCCGCGCGGCCCTCAACGAGCTCGTCGTCGACGGCGTCGTGACCAACATCCCGATCCACCGGGCGCTGCTCACCTCCGAGCCGTTCCTCGAGGGCAAGTTCACGACCAACCTGCTCGACCGCGTGGGGAGTGCGGCCTTCCTCGCCGCGGAGGCGCGGGTGTGAGCGGCCGCGCCGGAGCCGCCTCGCCGTGCACCCCTGCATCGACCTCCTCGCGACCGTCGGCGGTCGTGGGGCACACTGACCGCGACCCCGCATGGAGCCATTCGTGACCGACGCCACCACCGACACACCGACCGGGACCGACGACGGCGCGACGCCCTCGCTCGCCGCTCCGTTCTCGACCCGGACGATCGAGGGCCTGATCCCGCATCGCTGGCCGTTCCTCCTGGTCGACCGGATCGTGGAGTACGAGCCCGCCGAGAAGCGCATCGTCGGGGTCAAGGGCGTTACCGCGACCGAGTGGTTCTTCCAGGGGCACTTCCCGGGCCTGCCGGTGATGCCGGGCGTCATCCAGGTCGAGGCCCTGGCGCAGACGATGGCGATCTACGTCGCGACCCAGCCGGGCTTCGGCGACCGGATCGGGCTGTTCGCGGGGATCGACGAGGTCCGCTTCAAGCGGGTCGTCGTCCCGGGCGACACGCTCCGCCTCGAGATCACGATGGAGAAGCTGGGCAGCCGGTTCGGCAAGGGCCGCGGCGTCGCCTCGGTGGATGGCGAGGTCGCCTGCGAGGGGCTCCTGTCGTTCATCATTCCGCCCGCGGGAGTCCTGGGATGACGCCGCATCGCCGCGTTGTCGCCTCCGCGCGCTCGCTTCCGCACGCACAAGTGCGCGCGCTCGCGTGCTCGGCTCCGCCTTGCGCTGCACCGCCCTCCCAGGCCTCGGACGACGCACGATGACGCGCATCGCGCTGCTCTCCGACGTCCACGGCAACCTCCCCGCGCTCGAGGCGGTCACGAAGCAGATCCGGCGCGAGCGGCCCGACGCCGTCCTCGTCGCCGGCGACCTCGTGCTCAACGGCCCCGACCCGAACGGCGCCGTCGACGCGCTCCGCGTCCTCGAGTCCGAGGGCGCCCTCATCGTGTCGGGCAACACCGACATCGCGGTCGGCGACTTCGACTATGGCGCCGCCTTCCCGCAGTACCAGGATGGCGTGCCCGACACGATCAGCGCCGCCGCCGAGTGGGCACACGACGAGCTTGGCGACGACCAGCTCGACTGGCTCCGCCGGCTTCCCGCCGAGCGCCGGCTGCGGACGGCGGACGACACGCTCGTCCTCGTCGTGCATGCCTCGCCGGGCTCGCAGACCCGCGGCTTCGACCAGGCGCTGGACGCGAACATCATCTTCGAGCGGGCCGCGGCCACCGACGCGCGAGTCATCTGCGTGGGTCACACGCACGTCCCCGAGGTCCGCGACCTCGGCTGGAAGGTCATCGTCAACGACGGGTCATGCGGCTACGTGTTCGACGGCGAGCCGACGGCATCGTGGGCCGTCATCGACGTCCACGAGGGCAACGTGACCGCGGAGATCCGGCGCACGGAGTTCGATGCCGTCGCGGTCGCCAATGCGATCTCGGCGCGCGGTCTCCCGGGCGACGTCTATCGCGCCGCCACCGTCCGCACGGGGAAGCTGGTCCGATGACCTGGAGCTGGCCGGATCGCCCGCGCCGCGTCGTGGTGACCGGCATGGGCACCGTCAACGCGATCGGACAGGACGTGTCCACGTTCTGGGACAACCTCGTCGCGGGACGCTCGGGCGTGGCGACGATCACCCGCTTCGACCCCTCGCGCGTGGACGCGAAGATCGCCGCCGAGGTCAAGGACTTCGACCCGTCCGCCGTCCTCGACCGCAAGGAGATGCGCCGGACGGACCGCTACATCCAGCTCGCGCTCGTGTGTGCCCGGCAGGCGCTCGACGACGCAGGCCTGCCAGGGCGCCTCGACGCCGACACGGCCGCGCGGACCGGCGTCATCGTCGGCTCGGGGCTCGGCGGCGTGTCCACGCTGTTCGACAACGTCCTGGTCATGGCGGAACGGGGCCCGGACCGCATCTCCCCGTTCTTCATCCCGATGGGGATCGCGAACGTCGGATCCGGTCAGGTGGCGATCATGACCGGCGCGATCGGCCCGAACTTCGCAACGGTCTCGGCGTGTGCGACCGGCGGGCACGCGATCGGCGAGGCGTGGGAGACGATCCGTCGCGGCGACGCCGACATCATGGTCGCGGGTGGCGTCGAGGCCGGGATCCACGAGGCGACGGTGGGCGGGTTCGCGTCGATGAAGGCCCTGTCGACACGGAACGACGATCCCGAGGCGGCCTCGAGGCCCTTCGATACCGGTCGCGACGGCTTCGTGATGGGCGAGGGCGGCGGGGCGCTCATCCTCGAGGCCCTCGAGTCGGCGGAGGCGCGCGGCGTGGAGCCGCTCGCGGAGGTGGTGGGCTACGGCGCGACGGCGGACGCGTCGCACATCACGCTGCCGGCGCCGGGCGGCATCGGAGCGGTGCGGGCGGCGCGACGCGCACTCGACAAGGCGGGGATCGACCCGTCGGAGGTCCAGCACGTCAACGCGCACGCCACGTCCACCCCCGAGGGCGACAAGAGCGAGCTCCAGGCGATCCGGACGATCTTCGGCGACCACGCGCCCGATGTCTCGATCAGCGCCAACAAGTCGATGCTGGGACACACGCTGGGTGCCGCGGGCGCGATCGAGGGCATCGCCACCATCCTGGCCATCCGCGAGGGCTGCATCCCGCCCACGATCAACCTCGACGACCCCGACCCCCAGGCCGAGGGCCTCGACCTGACGCCCAACGTCGCGCGCCGCCGGGACGTGCGCGTCGCCATCTCGAACTCGTTCGGGTTCGGCGGCCAGAACACGGCGCTCGTCTTCCGCCGGTGGGACGGATGACGGAGCACGACGCACCCCGGGAGGAGGAGCCCATGTCCGAGACCGGCCTCGCGGCGGACGGCGCGCTCGTCGACCCGGTCGCGGTCGGGCCGGGTGGCACGGGCGCGAACGGGCACACGGACGGCGTCCAGGCCGCGGCCGAGCTGACCACCGAGGGTGCCGTCGACGGCGCCGCGGCGACCCCCGAGCCGGCCGTCTCGCTGTCGAGCGCCGACGCCTCGCTGCTGTCGCTCATCGACCGCCTGAGCACCGTCCTCGAGCGCGGCGACCTGGGCGAGCTCGAGGTCAGCAGCGGCGGGACGACGATCATCCTCCGCGCGCCGTCCGCGATTGCGCCGGTCGCCGCCGTCGCAGCCGCCGTGCCGCTCACCGACGCGCCCGGCGCCGGTGCGGCGCTCGCCGGTGCGGCGACGGCAGTGGCCGACGCCCCGGGCGAGAACGCCGCCCCGGCCCAGGCCGCCTCGAAGCCGTCGGTCAAGGCGCCTCTCACCGGGCTGTACTACGGCGCTCCGTCCCCGGGCGCGACGCCATACGTCGCGGTCGGGGACCACGTGTCGGTGGGCCAGATCATCGGCCTCATCGAGGCCATGAAGCTGTTCAACGAGATCAAGAGCGACCTCAGTGGCCGGGTCACCCGGATCTGCGTCGACAACGGCGCGCTGGTCAAGGCCAAGCAGCCGCTCATCGAGGTCGAGCCCGCATGACCCAGGCCGCGCAGCACAACGTCCGCCTGACCGGCTGGGGCCGCTACGCACCCTCGCAGGTGCTCAGCAACGCCGACCTCGAGCGGATGGTCGACACCTCGGACGAATGGATCGTCAGCCGCACCGGGATCCGCGAGCGCAGGGTCGCCGCGGCCCACGAGACGACGGCGTCGATGGGGGCGGTCGCGGCGCTGCGGGCCATCCACACGGCGGGCCTCCAGCCGGACGACATCGACCTGATCATCCTCGCGACGCTCACGCCCGACTACTGGATGCCCTCGACCGCGGCGCTGGTCAAGGAGGCCATCGGCAACCAGAAGGCGTTCGCGTTCGACGTCATGGCCGCCTGCTCGGGCTTCGTCTACGGGTACGCGACGGCGTCGGCGTACCTGCAGGCCGGGCTCGCGAAGCACGCCGTCGTCATCGGCGCCGAGCTGCTCACCCGGTTCCTCGACTACACCGACCGCAGCACCTGCATCCTGTTCGGGGACGGGGCCGGCGCCGTCGTGCTGTCCGCCACCGACGAGCCGACCCGGCCGTCGGGGATCGAGCTCACGACCGAGCCGCAGGGCGCGTACATGATCTGGCTCCCCGCCGGCGGCTCGAAGGCGCCGCCGTCCGAGGGCACGATCGCCCGCGGCGAGCACAAGATCCGGATGGAGGGCCGCGAGACCTACCGGTTTGCGACGAAGACGCTCGCCTCCACCGCGTTGACGGCCGTCGGCAAGGCCGGCTGGAGCCAGGACGACGTCGACCTGATCATCCCGC
Source organism: Candidatus Limnocylindrales bacterium (assembly GCA_035701885.1). Lineage (GTDB taxonomy): Bacteria > Chloroflexota > Limnocylindria > Limnocylindrales > CSP1-4 > CAIXZV01. The sequence goes on along the minus strand of DASSRG010000030.1, from coordinate 13,729 downwards.
ACCAGGCCAACGTCCGGATCATCGAGGCGGTGGCCAAGGGCCTGGACCTGCCCATGGACCGCATCTACGTCAACCTCGACCGGTACGGCAACACGTCGGCCGCGTCGGTGCCGATCGCCCTTGCCGAGGCCGTGAACGAGGGCCGCGTGGACGTCGGCGACCGGATCGTGTTCGTCGCGTTCGGGGCCGGGTTCACGTCCGGCGCCGTGGCGATGGAGTGGACCGCCGATCCCGCCCGCGGCCGCAGCGCCGACGACACCGTCCGGCCGGAGGACGTCTCCGTCCGCCTGCCCGTCGACTGGGACTCGGTAGACCCGATCCCACCGCAGCTGGCGGAGATCCTCGCCCGGCCGCTGCCGGTGGAGCTGGACCTGTCGGACGTCGTCCCGGGGGAGCCGGAGCGCGTCCACCAGCCGGTACGTTGACCGTCGGCGGCCGCGACCGCCGCGCCAGGAGGGAGCACGCATGATCGACCTGACCGGCAAGACCGCGCTCGTCACGGGCGGCTCCCGCGGCATCGGCCGGGCGATCGCGCTGCGCCTCGCCCGCCAGGGCGCGGATATCGCGTTCAGCTACCGCGGCAACACGGACGCGGCGAATGCGACCGTCGCCGACATCGAGTCGCTCGGTCGCAGGGCGCTCGCGGTCCAGGCCGACGCGAAGGAGCCCGACGGCGCGGAGGCGCTGGTCAAGGCGGTCCTCGAGGCGTTCGGGAAGATCGACATCCTCGTGAACAACGCGGGCATCACCCGCGACGACCTGATCATGCGGATGAAGCCCGAGGACTGGACCGACGTCCTCGAGACGAACCTGTTCGGCGCGTTCTGGACGCTCAAGGCCTGCACCCGGCCGATGCTCAAGGCGCGCAGCGGCCGGGTCATCAACATCACGAGCGTCTCGGGCCAGGCGGGGCAGATGGGGCAGGCGAACTACAGCTCGGCCAAGGCGGGGCTCATCGGCCTCACCAAGGCCGCGGCCCGGGAGCTCGCGTCGCGCGGGATCACCGTCAACGCCGTGGCGCCGGGCTTCGTCCTCACCGAGCTCACCCAGGACCTGCCCGAGTCCCTCCAGGCACAGATCAGCGAGCGGACGCCGCTCGGGCGGTTCGGGACGCCCGAGGAGATCGCGGACGCGGTCGCCTTCCTCGCGAGCGACGAGGCCGGGTACATCACCGGCCAGGTGCTCGCCGTGGACGGCGGCCTGGTGATGATGTAGCGGCGGTGCCGTTCTCGATCGAGCGGACCCCGATCCCGGAGGTCCTCGTCGTCCGGCCGCGGCTGTTCCCCGACGACCGCGGCTGGTTCGCGGAGATCGCCCAGGCCGGCGCGTTCGAGTCGCTGGGCGAGGGGCTCCCGACGCGGTTCGTCCAGGTCAACCAGTCGCGGTCCACGCGGGGCGTCGTCCGCGGGCTGCATTTCCAGTGGGATCCGCCGCAGGGCAAGCTCATGCGCGTCGTGGCCGGGCGGGCCCTGATGGTCGCCGTGGACATCCGGCCCGGCTCTCCGACGCTGGGCCGGCACGTCGCCGTCGAGGGCTCGGCGGACGAGCCGCTGCTGTTCTGGGCGCCGGCCTCGTTCGCCCGGGGGTTCTGTGTCCTCTCGGACCATGCCGACGTCGAGTACTTCTGCACGGCGGAGTACAACCCGGACGCCGAGTCGGGCATCCGCTGGGACGACCCGGAGATCGGCATCGGCTGGCCGGTGGACGACCCCGTCGTGTCCGCGAAGGACGCCGCGGCGGGGTCGCTCGCGGACTGGCTCGCGCGACCGGAGGCCGTCGTGTTCCGGCATCGCCAGGCGCCCTGACCGGCTCCCGTTTCGGCGCGCGGCGGGCCCGCCTCCGTCGCTTCAACGAGGCGGCTTAGTACCTTCGATTGGTGCCCTCCCTCACCCGGCCGGTGGCACGATCGCGTGCGTGCACGCCCGTCTCCGTTCCGCGCGTCGTGCCGTCGGGCGACGCCTGCCGGCGGGGCCTGCGCGCCTGCACGCCCTGTCGTTCGTCGGCGGCGTCCTGATCCTGGTGCTGGGGATCGCCGGCTGGGCGATCCAGGGCGGTCCGGCGAGCATCGAGGACGTCATCGTCGTTCTCGACCTCACGATCGGTGGAACGCTGCTGGTCACCGGCGCGCTCGTCGGCCGTGCCCGGGCACTGGAGGCGCGGCGGAGCGCCCAGCTCCAGGTCCTCCAGCACGCCGCGCGGCGGATGAGCGCCAGCCTCACGCCTGCCGACGTGGGCCGCGCCGTCGTCGAGGAGACCCGCCGGGTCATCGACTACCACAACGCCCGCGTCTACCTCCTGGAACCCGGCGAGGAGCTCCTCCCGGTCGCATTCGAGGGCCGGGTGGGCGCGTACGACAAGGTGGACCTCGAGATCCTGCGGACCCGGGTCGGTCAGGGCTTCACCGGCTGGGTGGCGAAGCACCGGGCGGCGATCCGGGTGGACGACGCGAACCTCGACCCGCGCGGGATGACGATCCCCGGGACGGACGACGTCGACGAGTCGATGCTCGTCGTGCCGATGCTCCACGAGGACGACCTCGTCGGCGTGATCACGCTGTCCAAGCTCGGGGTCCGCCAGTTCGACGACGAGGACCTGCGCCTGCTCTCGATCCTCGCCGACCTCGCCGCGACCGCCTTCGCGGGCGCAGCACACGTCGCCGCCACGCGGCATCTCGCCGAGGAGCTGCGCCAGATGCTCGACATGAGCAGCGCGCTGTCGCGGTCGCTCGACCCGGTGGACGTCGCGAACCTCATCGCCGAGCACCTCGCCCGTGCGGCCGGCGCCGACCAGGCGCAGATCAGCGACTGGGACCGGCCGGCGTGCCGGCTGCGGACGCTCGGGGCATATCCCGCGGACCTGCGCGACGCGCTCGACGACTACTACCCGCTCGAGGGCTACCCGGAGACGGAGCGCGTGCTCGAGGAGGGCGGCATCTCGGTGATCGACACCGAGGACCCCAAGGCGGACGAGGCCGAGGTGGCCTTCCTCCGCGACACCGGGATGCGCGGCCTGGTCATGCTGCCGCTCATTGCCAAGGGCGAGGCGATCGGGCTCGTCGAGCTGGCCTCCCAGGGGCGGCCAGTCTCCGACCCGAGCCAGATCACGATCGTGCGGACGATGGCCCACGAGGCGGCGATGGCCCTCGAGAACGCGCGGCTGTACGAGACCGCCCGTCGCCTCGCGGACCGCGATCCGCTCACCGGGTTCTTCAACCACCGCTACCTCCACGAGCGCCTGTCCGAGGAGGTCGTCCGGGCGGTCCGCACGAGGCGCCCGCTGTCCGTCGTCATGCTCGACCTCGACGACTTCAAGGTCGTCAACGACACCTTCGGGCACGTGTACGGCGACGGCGTCCTGGTTCACGTCGCGGAGCTGATCCGCGGGACGCTCCGGGCGTCCGACGTCGCGGCCCGGTACGGCGGCGACGAGTTCGCGCTGATCCTCCCCGAGACCGATCGCGCGGACGCGGCCGGCGTCGCAGAGCGCATCCTCGCGGCGTTTCGCGCGTCGCCGTACGTCGCGCACGGCCGGCAGCCGTTTGCGATCGGCGGATCGATGGGGATCGCCACGCACCTCCGCGACGGTTACTCCGCGACGGACCTGATCGCCGCCGCCGACGTCGCGCTGTACGAGGCAAAGGATCACGGCGGCAACCGGTTCGAGGCCGGCGGCCATGCGCGGGACGCCGACATCGAGGCGGGAGGACGGGTCGCCCGCGCGCTCGCTCGCGCGTCGTCGGGTCGTCCGGCGGGCGAGCCGATGGGGATGGCTCCGGTGCGGTCGGGAGAGGCCTGAACCCGTACGGAAGTACCAGGACTCCGGCTCCAGGAGTACTGGCAGGCACCCTTGTCGGCGACCGCGCCGAGCCCCATGCTTGGGACCCAGGGTGAGGAACCGCGTACCGACCTTCGGCGACCTCGGGGCACGCATCGACCTGCGGGCCCTGGGACGGCGACCCTTCCTGGTCCTCCTCGTGGCGCTCGGCTCGATCGAGGTCGCCAGGCTCCTCCTCGACCCCCACCCCATCGACGTGCTCGTGCTCGCCCTCGTCGGCATCGCCGGATACGTGGCCGTCCGCGAGCAGGAGGCGGCCGGGATCGAAGGGACGCGCCGCACCGAGGCCGAGTCCTTCGCCCGGATCCTCCGCGGCCTGGCCCGGTCCGTCTCGCCCGACGCCATCGTGGACGCGATCGTCGAGGAGCTGGGGGTCGCGACCGGCGCGGACCACGTCGCGGTGGTGCGGCGGCGGCCGGAGGGCCGCTCGCTCGAGGCCATCCTGTCGTCGACGCGTCCCGGCTCGCCGACCTCCCGGACGACGCTTCCGCTCAGCGAGCTCGAGGACCCGGCCGAGGATGAGGCGCTCGCCGACCTCGCGGTCGCGGCCGCCCGGGGTCGCCGGCTCACCGCCGTTCCGATCGAGCCCGACCCGGACGGCGACCCGCAGCTCGTCCCGCTGGGGATCGCTGCGGACCGGCTCGCGGTCGTGTCGGGGGGCGCTGGGCGCGAGGGTCTGGCGCTGGACCGGGCCCCCACGGCCGTCGCGGTCGCACCCGCGCCGTACCAGGCGCGGGGACGCGGCCGGCACGCCGCGCCGGCGCGCGAGGGCGCCGACCAGCGGATCGCCGACCGGCTCGCGGATCGTCTGCGGGCGTCGTACGGGCTGTCGAACGTCGTGGCCGCGCCGCTGCGCGTCAACGGGCGCGTCGAGGGCGCGATCGTCCTGTCCCGCCGGACCCGCGTCCCGTGGCCGGCGTCCGCCGGCCGGATCCTCGAGGCCGCCGCGGCCGAGGCCTCCGCGGCGCTCGCCCGCGTCTATTCGCTCCGCGAGGCCGAGGCCCGGGCCACCACCGACGCGCTGACCGGGCTCCCGAACCGGCGCTACTTCGACGAGTACCTGGGCCTGCTGGCGAAGCGCCGCCGCGCCGAGGACCAGGTCGGCGTGCTGATGATCGACATCGACCGGTTCAAGAAGCTCAACGACACGTTCGGGCACGCGGTGGGGGACCACGTGCTGCGCGAGGTGGGCCAGGCGATCGCGGGGGCGGTTCGCGAGGGGGACGTGCCCGCGCGGTTCGGTGGCGAGGAGTTCGCCGTGCTGCTCAAGAACCCCGGCCCCGATGTCGCGGTCGAGGTGGGGGAGCGCGTCCGCAAGGCGGTCTCGTCGCTGGACTTGCGGAACCTCGGCGTGCCGGGCGTCTCGGTCTCGGTGGGCGTCTCGGTGGCGTCGTCGCCGGACCAGCTGCTCGAGGACGTGATCGACGAGGCGGACCAGGCGCTGTACCGGGCGAAGCGCGGGGGCCGCGACCGGGTCGTCGCCGCCTGAGGCTGGCGCAGCGCCGATCGGCCCCGCGGCCGCGTCGCCGCGCCGGCCCGCGCCCGGTCGCTTGATCAGATTCTGTCCACTACGGCGGGAACTTCATCCGGCTGCGCACCCAGTGCGCGGCGCGCGCCGCTCGCGCTTTGCGTTGCACGTTGCGTGACCAGTGCGACGAAGTGCTCTTGCGAGTGGTCGGTGAGCGAGCAGCACACCCCGTCGCGATACCCTCCCCGGCATGCCCAGACGCGTCGCCCGAACGGATGCCCCGCCCGAGGTCGTGCCGGACGACCTGGCGCCCGCCCTGATGGACGACGAGCCGCCGCGCGACGACGAGGATGCCGAGGACGGCGACCAGCCGGCCGGCGTCACCAATGGCGAGCTGGCGCGGATCTTCCACGAGATCGGCGACATCCTGGAGGTCAAGGGCGAGAACAAGTTCAAGACCGTGGCGTATCACCGTGCCGCCGACGCGATCGCCCGAGCCCCGTTCGACGTGGCGGAGGCGTACGGCAGCGGCAATCTCCGTCCGATCCCGGGCGTCGGCGCCGCGATCACCGACAAGATCGTCGAGATCGCGACGACCGGTCACATGGCGTACTACGAGCGGCTGCGCGAGGAGATCCCGGCGTCCCTCGTGGACCTGCTGCGGATCCCGGGCGTCGGCCCGCAGACGGTGCGGATCGCGTGGCAGGGCCTCGGCGTCACGAGCCTCGCCGACATGAAGGCGGCCGCGGAGGCCCAGCGCCTGCGCGAGCTCAAGGGAATCTCCGCGAGCACCGAGGAGCGGATCCTCGAGGGGATCGAGAAGCTCGAATCCGCCCCCAGGCGCATGCTCATCCACCGAGCCCAGGCGATCAGCGACGACCTCGTCCAGCAGCTGTCGCGCGTCCCGGGCGTCACCCGGATCGTCCAGGCGGGCTCGCTCCGTCGCCGCCGGGAGTCGATCGGGGACCTCGACCTCCTCGTCGAGACGCGCGACCCGCAGACGGTCATCGACCGCTTCACCCGCCTCGGTGTCGTGGACGCCGTCCTGGGCGCCGGCCAGGCGAAGGCCGCCGTGACGCTCCTCCGCGGGCCGCAGGTGGACCTCATGGTGATGCCGCCGGGCGAGGCCGGCAGCTACCTCGTCCATTTCACGGGCTCCGCCGATCACAACATCCGCCTCCGGGGCGTCGCCCGTGACAAGGGCTGGAGCCTGTCCGAGAAGGGCTTCATCCGGATCGACGACGAAGGCCGGCCGCTCACCGGCGGCGACGCCGACCTCAGGACCTTCGAGGACGAGGCGGGTGTCTACGGCTTCCTCGGCCTCCCGTTCATCGAGCCCGAGCTGCGTGAGGACCGGGGCGAGATCGAGGCGGGCTACGAGGGCCGGCTGCCGTCGCTGATCACGCGGGCCGACCTCCGGGGCGACCTCCACAGCCACTCCGACTGGAGCGACGGGACCCATTCGATCGAGGTCATGGCCGAGGCCGCGCGCCGACTGGGCTATCGCTACCAGGTCCTCACCGACCATTCGCAGAGCCTCGCGATCGCCCGCGGCCTCACGCCGGACCGGGTGGAGCAGGAGCGCGAGATCATCGCCGGGCTCAATGCGCGATTTGCCGACGAGGAGGCGCGCGGCGAGATCCCCGAGGGCGCCAACCCGGACGGCTTCCGCCTCCTCCACGGCTGCGAGCTGGAGGTCCGGGCGGACGGCGTCCTCGACTACGAGGACGACCTGCTCGCCCGCTTCGACCTCGTCGTCGCCTCCGTCCACGTCGCGCGCCGCCAGCCCCGGGCGGAGCTCACCCGGCGCACGCTCAACGCCATCCGCAGCCCGCACGTCGATGTCATCGCCCACCCGTCCGGGCGGATGATCCAGACCCGCGACGACCTGGACCTCGACTGGGACGCCGTGTTCGAGGCGGCCGCGGCGACCGGGACCGCGCTCGAGATCAACGGCTCGCCCCACCGGCTCGACCTTGCCGCCGAACGCGCCCGCCGGGCGCACGAGATGGGCTGCGTGCTGTCGATCGACTCGGACGCGCACCGGACCGAGGAGCTCCACTACGTCCGCTGGGGCGTCGACCAGGCCCGCCGCGCCTGGGTGGAGCCGCGCCACGTGCTCAACACGCGCCCGCTGGACGAGCTCCTCGCGTGGGTCGCCGGCAAGCCGTCACGCGTCTGAGCCGGGACGTACGATCGCGGCGATGATGCTTCCCCTGGACGAACGGTCGCCGCACGCGGTCCTCGCGCGCCGAGAGCTCGTCCTCGCCGCGGTCATCCTCGTCGCGTTCACGCGGCTGGTCGAGCCCGCCGACGCGTTCCTGATCTCCGGCCTGCTGCCCGTGGTGATGCTGCTCGCCGGGATCGGCGTGCTCGGGTCGGACCGCAACCGCCGTCCGTTCGAGAACCTGCTCGTGCCGGCCGTTCTCACCGGCGGCGCCGGCGCCGCGATCCACCTGGTCACGCCGGGCCTGCCGATGGTCCCCGCGCTTGCCCTGGTCGCGCTGCTCCTCGACCGCATCCTCGCGCTCGAGATCCGGCTCCTCGCCCAGCACACGAGCCCCACCGAATCCGATCGGAGCCGCGTCCTCGTCGGCGCGGTCGTCGCGGCGTTCGTCGCGTTCACCGGCGTCGCGACCCTCGTGCCAGGCGGGCTGGCGGAGACGGGCCTCGCGCTGGCCGCCGACACCTCGCTCAGCCTCGGCTGGCTGCTCGTGCTGACCGTCGACGTCGCGCTCGTCGCGCTCCTGCTGGGCTACCGGCTCGCGGTCCTGCGCTATGGCTCCGCCGCCGATGCCGCCCGGTCGGCGCTCACCTACGCGCTCGTCGTCGCCGTGGCCGCCGGCGCCACACGCGCGATCGGCCTGCCGCTGGTCGCGGGGCCCGTGATCCTCAGTCTCGTGTTCTACCTGTGGGACGCGCTGCATGGCACGGCGCCGGCGCGGCGGCGGCAGCCGCGCTTCCTCGTGGAGCTGATCGTGCTCGCGGCCCTGGGCGTTGTCGTCGTCGCCTGGAACCTCCAGATCGCCGGCTGACCCCGGCCGCGAGCACCGTCCGCCGTTTGACGCCCCGTGCGTCGGATGCTAGAAACACGTGCCCGCGACCCGCGCCGTTTCGGCGTGTCCCACGCCCGGACACGCGACCCGCGCGACGCGCCGACGCACCGAAAGGACGACCTCTCCGTGACCTTCCCCGAGATCGACGCCGCAGCCCAGACGCCGGCCGGCCAGACGCGCATGAAGCGCCAGCTCGCCGAGCAGGCGATCGCGCAGGCGACTGCCGCACAGTGGGCCGACGCCGCCGAGACGAACAAGAAGCTGCTCGAGCTGGGCGCCGATTCCGAGGCCGAGAACCGCCTCGCCAAGGCGCTGTGGGAGCTGGGCGAGCTGGCCTCCGCCCGGGAGCACTACCAGAAGGCCCTGGCGCTCGACCCGACCAACCGGATCGCCGAGCGCAACATCGACCGGCTCAAGGTGCTGCTCGTGGAGGCCGGCGAGAAGACGGTCCCCGCGAAGGAGGGCTCGAAGGCGCCCGTCAGCATCTTCGTCGAGGAGACCGGCAAGACCGGCTTCGCCCACCTCACGAACCTCGCCCGGCCCGCCGAGCTGGCCCAGGTCAACCCGGGCGACGCCGTGGAGCTGACGCCCGAGGGCAACCGCCTGATCGCGATCTCCAACGGGGTCCGGATCGGCGTCGTGGAGCCGCGCGTCGCCGCCCGCCTGCTCAAGCTCATGGCCGACGGCAACAAGTACCTCGCCGGCGTGACCTCGCTCGGCGACAAGGACGTCCGCCTGATCATCCGCGAGGTGTTCCAGGACCCGCGGAACTACGGCAAGGTGTCCTTCCCGACCGCCGCCAAGTCCACCGACCTGCGGCCGTACACCAAGGGCACGCTCGTCCGCGAGGACGAGGATCTCGAGGACGATCTCGAGGACGACATCGAGGACGAGGAGATCGAGAACCTCGACCGCGTGCTGCCGCCCGAGGAGACGACCGACGAGGCGTTCGTCGAGGAGACGGACGAGCTCGAGGAGCCGTAGGCCGGCCGTTCGACCGATCATCGACGGGGCGCCGCGAGGCGCCCCGTTTCGATTCCGACCTCTGCGACAATCGGTCCCCATGGCGGGTCGTGCGCTGCTCCTCCGAGCCGAGCCGGGCTTCAGCCTCCCCGCCTTCGAGCGCTTCGCCCCGCCACCGCCGCCCGCGCTCGTCGCGGCGCGCCTCGAGGCCGGCTCGCAGCCGGGCGAGATCGTGCTGGACCTGTTCGGCCGCGGCGGGTGGGTTGCCCGCGCCGCGATCGACACCCAGCGCAAGGGCGTGAGCCTCGAGTCGAGCGCGCTGGAGCGGCTGCTCGCGGAGATCGTCCTGCGGCCGCCGGACCTGCGCCACCTCGACGCGGCGGTCCAGGCCCTGGGGGCGTCCGCGCGCGGCGAGACGAGCCTCAAGGCGTGGATCGCGGACCGGTTCGCCACCCGCTGCGCCACCTGCGACCGGCCGGTCGTCCTGGACGAGGTCGTGTGGGCCGCGGAGACGCGGGACGAGGAGGGTGCCACGCGCGCCGCCGAGCCCGTCCGCAAGCACTATCGGTGCCCCATCTGCCGGGACCAGCTGGGCGGCGGCGAGCAGCGCCAGGCGCCCCTCGACCCCGAGGACGTCGCGCGGGCGCGGAGCACCGAGGGCCACGAGGTTCGGGGCCCGCTCGCGGCGCGGTTCCCGGTCCTCGATGGCGGCGACGAACTGCCGCGCGAGCTGCTCCTGCTGCACACGCCCCGCCAGCTGTCGGCGCTCGCGGCGATCCTCGAGCGGATCGAGGACGACCTGCGAGCCGCGCCGATCGAGGCCGCGCTCCGGCTCGCGCTGCTCCACGCGATCGCGCCGGCGAGCCGGCTCGCCACCTCGCCCGGGCGCCTCGCGCCGCTCCGGATCGCGAACGGGCACGTCAAGCCGCCGTCCGCGGCCCAATGGCGGGAACGCAACCCGTGGCTCGCGTTCGAGGACGGCGTTCGCATCGTCCGCGGCTTCGTGCAGCGGCTCGAGAGCGGCGTATGGGGCCCTGTTCCCGCGCGGCTCGGTGACGACCTGCGGAGCCTGGTCGAGGGCTCGTCGTCCGCGGTGATCAAGCAGTCGACACCGGCCGCGATCGGTGCGCTCGAGATGGAGGCCGGGCACCTCGCGCGCGGCGGCCTCCGGCCCCGGATCCGGCTGGTCCTCGGGATGCCGCCGCAGCGCCCGGCCGCGGACCGGGTCGCGTGGGCGTACCACGGGACCGCCTGGGCGCTCGGGCGCGACGCGGCCGCGACGCTCCCGCTCGAGCCGCTGTTCGGGCCTGCGGTCAAGCCCTCGTGGGGCCGGCAGGCGGCGACTATCACGCGCAGTCTCCGCGGCGTCGAGCCGGCGCTCGCGAGGGATGCGCGGATCGTGTTCATCCTCGACGGGTCGGGGATCGAGCCGCTCGTCGCGACGGTTCTCGGCGGGGTTGCCGCGGGCTACCGCGTGGCGGCCGCGCGGGTGCCCGACGGCGGCGGCGGCGGGCAGACGGGCGTCGTGGAGCTGGTCCCGCCGGGTTCCGGCGCCATCCCCGGCGGTCCGCGGACGAGGGCGAACGTCGCGCTGGAGCCGGTGCCCGGCGGCGCGGGCGACCCGGACGTCGCAACCGCGGACCGGCTGTTCGCGCCGCCCGAGCGGATCGTGAACGCGCCGTTCTCCGCGCAGGACGCGGGCCGCGCGATCGTCGAGGCCGCGGTCGAGGTGCTCAAGCTGCGTGGGGAGCCGGTCACAGAGGCGGGCCTCGCCGGCGAGATCCTGGTGGGTCTCGACCGGGCCGGGCACCTGCGGCGGCTCGTACGGCCGCCGGTCGTCGAGGACGAGGAGCAGGGCCAGCTACCCGCGGGCCCGCCGTCGGCGGAACCCGGCGACCACGTCGAGCGACTCGTCGCCCTGATCGGCTCCGCGCTCGCTGACGCCGACGACCGCCGGCTCACCAGGGTCGAGGACCGATGGTGGCTCAACGACCGGACCGACCGGGATGCGGCCGCGGCGCCACTCGCCGACCGTGTCGAGTGGGCCGTCTACAGCCTGCTGTCCACGGCCGGGCCGCTGTCGGAGACGCAGTTCCTCGAGCGGATCGGCAACATGTTCAGCGGACCGGACCTGCCCGACGAGGCGCTGGTCCGCGCCTGTCTCGAGAGCTATCGGAGCATGGCAAGCACGCCGGACCGGCTCCTCACCTCGGACGACGTGGTCCGCCGCAGCCATGAGCACGGGGCGCTGATCGGCGACCTCGTCGACCTCGGGCACCGGCTGGGCTACTCGTGCTGGATCGGCACCCGGCAGCAGTCGCGGCGGATCGACGGGGTACCGCTCGCCGAGCGGCTCGACGACCGCGAGATCGCCGGTCCGCCGTACTTCGGCCGCATCCGCTCCGACGAGCTGGAGGAGGTCGACGTCATCTGGTACATCCGCGGGCGCGCGGCGTTCCTGTGGGAGGTCGAGTGGACGGCGATGCTCGGCGAGCCCGTGCTTCGACGCCACGCCCGGATGGCCCCCGACGACCGCATCGTCCGGATGCTCGTCGTGCTTCCCGAGCGCGCCGAGCTCGTCCGCCACAAGCTCGATCGGTCGCCACTGCTTCGGCGGCAGCTGGAGGAGGGGAGCTGGCACGTGCTCAAGGCGAACCACCTCCGGGCGTGGGCCGCGCTCGACGCGCCGACGATGGCGGACCTCGAGCCGCTGTTGGGTCTCGACCCCACGATCGAGCGCACGGGCGGGCAGCTCCCGCTGTTCGGCTGATCCGGGGCTCGCGCGGTCCTTCGGCGGCCGCGGCCTCCCGCGATACGCTTGCTGGCATTCACCTGCCCGCCGTGCCCAGGGGAGCGACCGCGTGACCGAGACCACCACCCAGCCGACCGCGATGGACCAGGTCAGCAGCGAGTTCTGGGAGGCGTACCTTCGCCAGAACCCGACCTCGGCCACGATCTACGGCGACGACCGGTACGACGACCTGCTTCCGGACCCGTCCGCCGCCGGCCGTGCCGAGGGCATCGCCGCGATCCGCCGGGCGAACGAGGCCGCTCGCGCGATCCCCGCGGACACGCTCACGACCGAGGACCGGGTCACGCGCGACATCCTCCGCGTCCTGGAGGACCTCGCCGTCCGGCACGAAGAGCTGGGCGTGTACGAGATCGGCGCCGTGGATCAGATCTACGGCCCGCAGACGGTCCTCCCGCAGGTGGCGACGTTCCAGCCGGCCGACACGCCCGAGCGGCTGGAGAAGTGGCTCGACCGCCTGCGCGCGTACGGCCCGTTCATCGACGCGAACATCGAGATCCTCCACGAGGCGCGCGCGTCGGGCCGTACCGCGGCGCGGATCGTCGCCGAGCGAACGATCGACCAGCTGACGCGGCTGGTCGAGACGCCGATCGAGGACGCCGTCATCCCGCAGCTGTCGAAGGTCGCGAGCGAGGCGGATCGCGAGCGCGTGCGCGAGGTCGTGCGCGACGTCGTCTACCCGGCCGATCGGCGGTACCTGGAGGCGCTGTCGGGCGAGTACCTGGCGGCAACGCGCGAGCAGCCGGGCCTCGTGTCCGCGCCCGACGGGGAGGCCCTCTACCGCTACTCCATCACCCGCTGGACCACGCTGGAGCTCGAGCCGCGCGACGTCCACCAGGTGGGCATGGACGAGCTGGCCGAGATCGACGAGGAGCGGCGCGAGATCGCCCGCCGCGCGGGCTACGGCGACGACGTCGCGGCGTACCGGGCGGCGCTGGTCGCGGACCCGGCGAACCAGCCCGCCTCCGTGGACGCGCTCCTCGCCCGCGCCACCGAGGACATCGAGCGAGCCGGGGCCATCGCGCCGACCGTCTTCGGCAGGCTGCCCGTCGCCGGCTGCGTCGTGAAGCCCGTCGAGCCGTTCAAGGAGAAGGACGCCCCGTTCGCCTACTACTACCCGCCGACGATCGACGGCACGCGGCCCGGCACGTACTACGTCAACACCTACGACCTTCCGAGCCGGACCTACCACAAGCTCGCGGCGACGACGTTCCACGAGGCGATCCCCGGCCACCACTTCCAGATCGCGCTGGAGATGGAGCACCCCGAGCTCAACGCGTTCCGCCGGCTGTGTGCGCGGATCGTGGCCGGCGCGTACGTCGAGGGCTGGGGCCTGTACGCCGAGCGCCTCGCCGACGAGCTGGGGCTGTACCGGGACGACGCCGAGCGGCTCGGGATGCTGGATGCCCAGGCGTGGCGTGCGTCCCGGCTGATCGTCGACTCGGGGATGCACGGCCTCGGCTGGACGCGCCAGCAGTCCATCGACTGGCTGCTCGAGACGGGCCTGTCGGAGACCGACGCGGTGATCGAGACCGACCGCTACATCGCGTGGCCCGGGCAGGCCCTGTCGTACATGACGGGGATGCGCGAGATCCGGCG
>DASSRG010000029.1:0-14416 GCA_035701885.1 Candidatus Limnocylindrales bacterium | reverse complement strand
TTGCACACCACGCCCTGCTCGTCGCGGGCGAGCGGCGCCACGACCGGCACCTGGTCGGCCACGAGCAGGCTGTCGAGGAGGTCGCGGCGGATCCCCGTGACGTGGGCGACGAGGCCGACGTCCGGCAGCCGCTCCCCGATGAGCAGGCCGCCGTCGACGCCCGACAGTCCGACGGCGTCGCAGCCGTGGTCCCGCAGGGCCGCCACGAGCTCGCTGTTCACCACGCCCCGCAGCACGGCGGCCGCGACTTCGAGCGCCGCCGGATCCGTGACCCGGAGCCCGTGCTCGAAGCGCGTGGGGACGCCCAGCCGCTCCAGCCACTCGGTCATGCGCTTGCCGCCGCCGTGCACGACGACGATCGGCCGCGTCCGCGCCACGGCCGCCACCTCGGCCAGCAGCGGCTGCTGCTCCGCGAGCGTGGTCCCTCCGAGCTTGACGACGACGATCTCGCTCACGTCGTGTACTCCGAGTTCTCCTTGACGTAACCCTCGGTCAGATCGCAGCCGAAGGCTTCGCCGATGCCCTCCCCGAGGCCCACGTCGACGCGGATCAGGACCTCGTCGCCGGCCATCGAGGCGCGGACGGCCGCCTTGTCGATCGGGAGCGGCCCGCCCGCGGCGCCGTCGTAGACGAGGTGGCCCGCGATCGCGATCCGCATCCTGGCGGGATCGACGGCCGCCGGTCGTCCGGTCCGCGCAGCGGCGTCCGCGGGCGACAGCCCGGCCGCCTCGAGCGTCGCCGCCTCCGCGGTGACGGCGTTTCCGGCGGCACCCGCGACGCGGCCCCAGTTCGGGTCGCGGCCGTGGACCGCGGCCTTCACGAGCTGGCTCGCGACGACCGCGCGGGCGATCGCCCGGGCATCGGCGTCGTCGGCTGCGCCGGAGACCTGGCACGTGATCAGCGCGGTGGCGCCTTCGCCGTCGGCCGCCTGCTGGCGGGCGAGGTCGCGGGCGACGGCCTCGATCGCGGCGGCCAGCGCCGCCCGGGCGGCCGGATCGTCCCCCGGGTCCGCCGCGCTCGCTGCGCCCGACGCGAGCACGAACACCGAGTCGTTCGTCGAGGTGTCGCCGTCAACCGACAGCTGGTTCCAGGTCCGCGCCGCCGCGCCGGCGAGGAGCGCGCGCAGGGTCGCCGGGTCTGCGCTGGCATCGGTCACCAGCACGGAGAGCATCGTCGCCATCCGCGGGTGGATCATCCCGACGCCCTTTGCGATGCCCGAGACGGTCACCGTCACGGTTCCACCGCCCGCGGCCGGGACGTCCACGGACGCCGTCGCGACCTTGGTCGTGGAGTCGGTCGTCCGGAGCGCGACGGCGGCCGCCTCGAGCGCCACGTCGGTCGCCGCCAGCTCGCCGCCCGCGACACGGACCACGGCGGTTCGGACCTTGTCCACGGGCACCCGTGTCCCGATCACGCCGGTCGAGAGGTGGAGCACCTCGACGGGCGCGCAGCCCAGCGCGGCCGCCACCGCCTCGCCGATCGCCACCTGGTCGGCGTCGCCGTCCGGGCCCGTCGCCGCGTTCGCCGAGCCCGAGGTCGAGATGACGGCGCGGGCGTACCCGGCGGCGGCCGACGTGCCGCCCGTCGCGGACAGGTTGGCGCGCGACAGCCGGACGGGCGCCGCGGCGAACCGGTTGGGCGTCGTGACGGCGGCGGCCGGGACCGGTCCATCCGAGGCGACGACCAGCGCCAGGTCCGGGTTGCCCGACGCCTTGATGCCCGCGGTTGCGGCCGCAGCGGCGAACCCGACGGGCATCCGCGCGAGGCGCTCGACCGCCGGAAGCGAGCTCGGCAGGGGAGCAAGCAGCGGGTCGGTGGCCAGGCTCATGGGGCCAGCGGCAGCTGGAGCAGTCCCGCCGTCTCGGGCAGGCCGTGGATGACATTGAACGCCTGGATCGCCTGCCCGGCGGCGCCCTTGACGAGGTTGTCAAGCACGCCGATCGCGAGGATCCGCCCGTTGCGCTCGTCCACGCGGGCCCAGACGCGGGCCTCGTTCGAGCCCAGCACATGCTTCGTCGCCGGCGGCGTCTCCACCACCGTGACGAAGGGCTCCTCCCCATAGGCGTCCCGGTACAGCGCGTCGAGCTCCGCCTGCGTCACCGCGCGGGTCGGCCGGACGTGGCCCGCCGACAGGATGCCGCGGGTCATCGGGACGAGGTGGGGGAGGAAGTCGACGCCGCGGACGCCGGGGTTCGCATCGCCGCCGCCCAGCGCGCCCAGCTCCTGCTCGATCTCGCCGATGTGGCGGTGGGTGAAGATCCCGTACGCCTTGACGCTCTCGTTGACCTCGCCGAAGTGGAGGTCCGCCTTGGGGTCCCGGCCTGCGCCCGAGACGCCGCTCTTCGCGTCCACGACGAGGTCCCCGATGAGCCCGGCGCGGGCCAGCGGGGCAAGCGCGAGGATCGTCGTCGTCGCGTAGCAGCCCGGCGAGCCGACGATCGCACCGGGCCGGGTGCCGGCGTCGGCCAGCTCGGCGCGGTGCAGCTCGGGCAGCCCGTAAACCGCGGTCGCGAGGAGGTCGGCGCGCGGGTGGTCGAAGTGGTACCAGGTGGGGTAGTCCGCGGGGTCATGGAGGCGGAAGTCCGGCCCCAGGTCGACGACGGTCTGCCCCGCGTCAAGGAACTCGTCGATCCGGCCCGCAACGGCGCCGTGCGGGAGCGCGAGGAAGACGGTCTCGGCCTCGGACGGGACGGTGTCCCAGACCTGGAGGTCGCGAGTGGCGAGGTGCGGGTGGATGCCGGCGATCGGGTCGCCCTGCCGCTCGCGCCCCACGAGCCCGACGATCCGGACGTTGGGGTGGAGGGAGAGCAGGCGGATCAGCTCCGAGCCGACGTACCCGGTGGCCCCGACGATCGCGACCCGAACCGGGTCGCCGAGCCGGGCGCGGTAGCCGGCCGCCGCCGCAGTCCCGGGCGCGAATTCGTGAGGACGGTCCGCCGCGATCGCCGCCTCGACCGTCGAGTCCGCGCTCACGGGCGCGCATGGCCGCTCGCGGGCGGCAGGCTCACGGGATCGGCGGTCGGGCGGATCGTCGTCACAGAATGACTATACAGGAACCCTGCATACTCATGCAACAAGACCCGTGCGATCAGCGACCGGTGCGGTTGTCGACGATGAGGTAGTACTCGGCCGCGGGCGGGTCGAGCAGATTGCCCCAGAACGTTGCCCACTTCGAGTTCGGGTTCAACTCCGAGCCATGGTTCGTCGCCACGCACACGAGGCCGTCGCCGTTCTTGTCCGCCGCCGTGGCGAGCGCCACCCTGTCGGCGGTCATCTGGTCCCGCGTGATCCCGTTGGCGTCGAACCAGGCATCCGTGATCTGCGCCATCGTCCTCGCGACGGCATCGTCGATGCCCATGAGCTGTCCGTCGCGCGTGCCGGGGTTGCCCCCCGGGTTGTTCCGGGCCGCACATCCACCGTCCGCCGCGACGACCGGTGACGCGGTCAGTGCGACGAGCAGGACGGCTGCGGCCGCCATCGTGAAGACCCCTCTCGGACGCATGGCGTCCCTCCCTCTCACGAAACGTGCCCTGAGCCGCGCATCCTGCGCGCACTGGGGACCGGCGTCAACGGGTCGTGTCGACGACGCAGAAGCGGTTGCCCTCGGGGTCTTCCATGATCACGTAGTCGGCGTCGGGAGGGCGCTTGTCCCAGTGGACCTTGCGCGCGCCGAGACCCTCCAGCCGCGCCACCTCGCCGGCCTGGTTCTCGGTGAACAGGTCGAGGTGGATCCGCGGCGGGACGCGGTCGGCGCCGCGGTACTTGTCGAACGAGATGCTGGGCTCGGACCGGTCCGGCGACACGACCTGCGCGAAGTCGTCGGCGTCGATCGGCCGTCGCTCGTAGCCCAGCGCCGCCGCCCAGAACGTCGCCTCGAGGTCGAGGTCGTCGACGCGGAGCACGACGTTGCCGATCGTCAGAGCCATGTGACTAGTCCGTGAGGACCTCCGCCGGCGTGTTCGGCCCGCGGACGACGCACTCCTCCTCGAGGCTCTTCCCGTCCGGCTCCACGATCCGGTACCGGTGGTGGATCTCGACGGTGCCCGCGGCGAGCATCGCGCTCACCGGGCAGTACTTGAGCGCCGACAGCTCAACCGCCCGATGGACGGCATCGCGCGAGATGTCGGACCCCTCCACCACGTGGACGACGTCCACGCGGGTGAACACCTGGGGATACGAGTCCTTCTGGTCCGCCGTCGTCTCCACCCGATACCCGGTGAACGAGACCCGCTTCTTGCGCAGGATCGACACGACGTCCATGCCCGTGCAGCCGGCGAGCGAGGCGAGGATCGTCTCGATCGGGCTCGGTCCGCCGCCGCCCTCGTAGTCGTCCATCACGAGGCCGCGGCCCGCGGCGTTCGTCGCGCTGAACCGCATATTCCCCTCGAGGGTCGCCGTGAGCTGCTTGACGGTCATGCGGACCTCGCTGCGGTGGTGACCGACTCTGGCTCGGGCTCCGGTTCCGGTGCCTGCGCGCTGTCGTGCAGCTCGGCGAGCTCGGCCAGCTCGGCGGCCTCGGCCTCGAACTGCTCGTGGTACAGCCTCGCATACAGGCCGCCCTGCGCGATGAGCTCGCGGTGCGTGCCCCGCTCGGCGATCCGGCCGCGCTCGAACACGAGGATCCGGTCCGCGCGGAGGATCGTCGACAGGCGGTGGGCGATCGCGATCGTCGTGCGACCCTCGGTCAGCCGCGCGAGCGCGGCCTGGATCAGCCGCTCGCTGACGGTGTCGAGCGACGAGGTCGCCTCGTCGAGGATGAGGATCCGCGGGTCCTTGAGGAGCACCCGGGCGATCGCGATCCGCTGCTTCTCGCCGCCGGAGAGCTTGTAGCCGCGTTCGCCGACGACCGTGTCGAACCCGTCGGGCAGCTCCGCGATCCGGTCGTAGATCGCCGCGGCCCTCGTCGCGGCGACGAGCTCGGCGTCGGTCGCCTCGGGGCGGGCGTACAGCAGGTTGTCCCGGATCGAGGCATGGAACAGGTACGTCTCCTGGGTCACGAACCCCACGACCCGGCCGAGCGACTCGAGCGTGATCCTGCGGACGTCGATCCCGTCGATGCTGACCGAACCCTCGGTGACGTCGTACAGCCGCGGGATCAGGTAGGTCGTGGTCGTCTTCCCGGCGCCAGAGGGGCCGACGAGCGCGACCAGCTCGCCCGGTTTCGCCTCGAACGAGACGTCCGTCAGCCCGAACGCCGCCGGCGGCGGCATCGGCACGGCTGTGTCGACCGCCTCGTCCAGCCCGTCGACGTGCGGGTCAGGCGCCGGCCGCTCCTCGGCCGTGTGGGCGTGATCGTCGCGATGCGGCGCCACGCCGTCGGCGGCCATCGCGTGCGCGATGTCGGCCTCCTCGTCGGACGCCTCCTCGAGCGCCTCGTCCATCGCCTCGGCGGCCGCCTCACGCGCTCCGGCGACCGCGGGCTCGGCCGGGTACGCGAAGGCGACGTGGCTGAACGTGACCTCGCCCCGGACCGCCGCAGGCTCGAGCGCGACCGCGTCGGGCGCATCGACGATGTCCGGCTCGAGGTCGAGGTACTCGAAGATCCGGTCGAACAGCGCGAGCGAGCCCTGGATCTCCACCTGCACGTTGAGCAGCTGGCCGACCGGGAAGAACAGCCGGCTCTGCAGCGTGGTGAAGGCGACGATGTCACCCGCCGTCGGCGCGCCCGGGGCACCGGACGCCGCGAGCGTCCCCGCCAGCCAGTACACGAAGGCCGGCGTGATCGAGAACACCGTCCCGATGATCGCGAAGAACCAGCGGCCGACCATCGCCTGGCGGATCTGGAGCCTGGCCAGCTCCAGGTTCAACCCCCGGAACCGGCCCACGGCCCGCTCCTGGGCGCCGAACGTCTTGCCCAGCAGGATCCCCGAGACCGACAGCGTCTCCTCGGTGAGCGCGGTCATGTCCGACAGGCGCTTCTGGGTCTCGCTGCTCACCTCGCGCCGGATCTTGCCGACCCGGTAGGTGAGGAACAGGAAGAACGGCAGCATCCCGAGGCTCAGCAGCGTGAGCCGCCAGTCGAGCAGGAACATCGCGACGACGGTGCTCAGGGTGACCGCGACGTTGGACGTGATCGAGGACGCGGTGTCGGTCACGACCGACTGCACGCCGCCGACGTCGTTCGCGAGCCGGGACTGGATCTCGCCGGTCCGAGTCGCGGTGAAGAACCGCAGCGGCATCCGCTGCAGGTGCGCGTAGAGCGTGTTGCGCAGGTCCTGCATCACGCTCTGCCCGATGAGGTTGTTGAGGTAGCTCTGCCCGACGCCGATGATCCCGGTGAAGATCGGCAGGATGATCATCAGCCCCACGTACAGGTTCAGGTTCTCGTACTGCTGGCCGACGATGACGTTGTCGATGAGCAGCTTGAGCAGGTACGGGTTGACGAGGCCGATGAGGCTCGTCGAGATGATCGCCACGAAGACGATCAGCACCTGGACCGTGTACGGCTTGAAGAAGGCGACGATCCGGCGCACCGTCCGGGCGCGCCGCTCGGGCGGGACCCGCTCGAAGTCGGACGAGGGTGGCGTGAGCCGGCCACCACCGGTCGAGCCGCGGGCGAGCTGGCGGACGCCGCCACCGCGGAAGGTCATGTGAACAACCGGGACGCTGGGATGGCGGTTACCAGGCAGTCGCGGTCTGGTGCTCGGCCAGGCCCTCCCGCTCCAGCCAGCGCTCGGCGTCGATGGCGGCCTTGCAGCCGTCGCCGGCGGCCGTCACGGCCTGGCGGTAGCGGTGATCGTGGACGTCGCCGGCGATGAACACGCCGTCGATCCGGCTCCGGGTGTGGTCGTGGGCGACGAGGTAGCCCTTCTCGTCCACCTCGAGCCAGTCGCTGAACACGTCCGTGTTCGGCTTGTGCCCGATCGCGATGAACAGGCCCTCCATTGGGACCTCGGTCTCGGCGCCGGTCTCCGTGTCCCGGAGCTTCAGCCCCTCGACCTTGGCGTCGCCCAGGACCTCGGCCACCTCGGTGTTCGTGTGGACCTCGATCTTGGGGTGGTTGTACGTCCGGTCGATCATGATCTTGCTGGCCCGGAACGCGTCGCGCCGGTGGACCAGGTGGACCTTGCTCGCGAACTTGGTGAGGAAGTTCGCCTCCTCCATGGCCGAGTCGCCGCCGCCCACGACCGCGATCTCGCGGTTGCGGAAGAAGAACCCGTCGCACGTGGCACAGGCGGATACGCCCCGGCCGCGGAGCCGCTGCTCGCTCTCGAGGTTGAGCCACAGCGCCGACGCGCCGGTCGCGATGATGACGCTCTGCGCGGTGTACTCGACCCCGCGCGCCCACACCCTGAACGGACGGCTGGAGAAGTCGACGCGATCGATGTCGACGTCGACGATCTGCGAGCCGAAGCGCTCGGCCTGGGCCCGCATCCTCGACATCAGCTCCGGGCCGTCGATGCCGTCCGGGAAGCCCGGGTAGTTCTCGACGTCGCTGGTGAGCATGAGCTGGCCGCCCGGCGCCGAGCCGGCGAGCACGATCGGCTGCAGGTTGGCCCGCGCCGCGTAGATCGCGGCCGTGAGGCCGGCGGGGCCGGAGCCGATGATCAGGACGTGCGTCTCGGTGCGGCCGGGGTCGCCGGTGTAGCCGACGGGACCGGCGGGCTGGGCCGGGATCTCGTCGGGGCCGTCCGAGAGGATCGAGATCGAGCCGAACGGGTTCAGCGGGGCGCTCGTTGGCGCCGCGGCCTCGGCGGCGCCGCCGCCGAAGTTGATCTGCATCCCACCGAAGGGGTTGGACGCCCCGTTGGTGCCGTTCTTCTCGTCCGTCATCGTGCGATTGTCGTCTCTGTCGATCCCGTTGTCCTGCTTCAATCGTAGCACGAGCGGCGGATACCCCCAGGGGGTATCCGCGCGGACATCCCGAACGGGTACGCTCCGCGAGATGGCGAGATTGGCCGCGTGAACTGTCCCGCCTGCGGGTCCGCGAACGAGGCCGGGCGCAAGTTCTGCGGGGAGTGCGGCACCCGGCTGGCGCTCGCCTGCGCGACCTGCGGCACGACGAACCCACCGACCGCGCGGTTCTGTGGCGAGTGTGGCAGCCCCCTCGCGGCCGGAGCCCCGGCCGCCGCCGCGTCCGGCGGCCAGTCCGACAGCCGGTCGCCCGTCACCGCCGCGGGGTCGAATTCCGCGCCCGTCGCGGAGCGTCGCCTGGTCACCGTGCTGTTCGCCGACCTCGTGGGCTTCACGGCGCTGTCCGAGGGCCGCGACCCGGAGGCCGTGCGGGAGCTGCTGTCGCAGTATTTCGACCTCGCCTCGGAGACGATCCGGCGCTACGGCGGGACGGTCGAGAAGTTCATCGGCGACGCCGTGATGGCCGTGTGGGGCGCCCCGACGGCGCACGAGGACGACGCCGAACGCGCGGTCCGTGCCGGCCTCGAGCTCGTCGACGTCGTGAGCACCCTCGGCCCGGGGATCGAGGCCCGCGCGGGCGTCCTCACCGGCGAGGCCGCGGTGACCCTCGGGGCACGCGACCAGGGGATGGTCGCCGGAGACCTCGTGAACACCGCGTCGCGGCTGCAGTCCGTCGCGCCAGCGGGTGCCGTCCTGGTGGGCGAGGCGACGCAGCAGGCGACGAGCGGCGCGATCGCGTACGAGCCGGCCGGCGAGCAGGTGCTCAAGGGCAAGGTGGCGCCGGTCGCGGCGTACCGCGCGCTGCGGGTGGTCGCCGAGCGGCGGGGCCGCGGCCGGGACGACCGGTTGGAGGCGCCGTTCGTGGGCCGCGACGCAGAGCTCCGGCTGCTCAAGGACCTGTTCCACGCGACGGCGAGGGAACGCCGCGTCCGGCTGGTCTCGATCACCGGGCAGGCGGGCATCGGCAAGAGCCGCCTCGCCTGGGAGTTCCTCAAGTACGTCGACGGCGTGGTCGAGCAGGTCTGGTGGCACGAGGGCCGCTCTCCGTCGTACGGCGAGGGGATCTCGTTCTGGGCCCTGGGCGAGATGATCCGGTCCCGCGCAGGGCTGCTCGAGACCGACGACGCGGCGACGACCCGCACGCGGATCGCCGAGGTCCTGTCCAGGAACGTGCCCGACGAGGCCGAGCGCCGCCGGATCGAGCCGGCGCTGCTCGCGCTCCTGGGCGTTGGGGAGGCGCCGGCGGGCGGTGCCCCGGAGCTGTTCTCCGCGTGGCGGACGTTCTTCGAGCGGCTCGCGGGCACAGGGGTCGTGGCGCTCCTGTTCGAGGACCTCCACTGGGCGGACCCCGGCACGCTGGACTTCATCGAGCACCTGCTCGAGTGGAGCCGCAACGTCCCGATCCTGATCGTGACCCTGGCCCGCCCCGAGCTTCTCGAGACGCGACCGGGCTGGGGCGCCGGCAAGCGGTCGTTCCTCGCGCTGGACCTGCAGCCGCTGGACGAGGGCTCGATGCGGGACCTGCTCGGCGGCCTCGTTGCGGGGCTTCCGGAGGCCGCCGTCCGCTCGATCGTCGCCAGGGCGGAGGGCATCCCGCTGTACGCCGTGGAGACGATCCGGATGCTCGTCGCGGACGGCCGGCTGCGACCGCTCGACGCCGGCGGGTTCGAGCCCGTGGGGGAGCTCGGCGAGCTCGCGGTCCCGTCGACCCTGCACGCGCTGATCGCCGCCCGCCTCGACGCCCTCGATGCGCTTGACCGGGCGCTCGTCCAGGACGCCGCGGTCCTCGGCCAGTCGTTCACGGCCGACGCGCTGGCGGCGGTCGCCAGCTCGACGGTCGCGGACCTCGAGCCCCGCCTCGCGCAGCTCGTGCGAACCGACCTCATCCACGTCGAGATCGACCCTCGATCGCCCGAGCGTGGCCAGTACGCGTTCGTCCAGGCGCTGATCAGGGAGGTCGCGTACTCCACGCTGTCGCTGCGCGACCGGCGGACGCGCCACCTGGCGGCCGCGCGGTACTTCGAATCGATTGGGGACGACGAGCTCGCGGGTGCGCTGGCCGCACACTACGTGGCCGCGTACAAGGCATCGGCCGAGGGCCCCGAGGCCGACGCGCTCCGCGCGCAGGCCCGGCTGGCGCTGCGGGCGGCGGCGTCGCGTGCCGAGCAGCTCGGGTCGCACGCCCAGGCCGTCGCCTACCTGCGGCAGGCGCTCGACGTCGCCACGGACGACGCGGACCGCGCGGAGATGCTCGAGCAGGCCGTCCGCGCAGCCGAGACCGCGAGCCGGACGGACCTCGCGGTCGAGCTGGGCGTGGAGGCGCTCGCGCTGCGCGAGACCGGCGGGGACCCGGGAGCGATCGCGTGGGCGATGGTCCTGCTCGCCGAGGCGTACATGTCCGCCCGGCGACGGGACGAGGGGCAGCAGGTGCTGGAAGCGGCCGTCGAGCGCTTCGGCGATCTCGGCGACGACCCCCGGTGGGTCTATCTGCTGGGGTCGTACGGCAAGGTGCTCGCGCTCAATGCCGACTACACGCGGGCGCTGGAGCTCGCGCGGGAGGCGCTCGCGCGCGCCGAGCGGCTGGGCCTGCAGGAGGTCGCGGCGGAGTCGCTCGCAACGATGGGCCAGGCCGCGCTGTTCCAGGCCCGGCTGTGGGAGGCCCGGGCGTTGCTGCGGGGTGCCCACGATCTCGCCGAGCCGGCCGGGCTCACCGACCTGACGCTGCGCACGGCCAACACGCTGTCGTCGCTGACGGCGCTCGACGACCCGGCGGAGGCGGTCGCCCTGCAGCGCGACCTGGTCGGGCACGCGCGTCGCGTCGGGCGCCGGGCGCTCGAGATCAACACGCTCGGCAACGTCTCCGAGGACGCCCGGCGGACGGGCGATTGGGACTGGGTGATCGCCGAGATGGAGGCGACCCGGCAGCACGAGCTCGACGACGCCGGCGAGATCGTGCTGGACAGCGCGCTCGTCACGTTCGCGATCCTCCGCGGCGAGGCGGACGACGCGGCGGTGGACCGGATCGTGGAGCGCCTCGACACGCTCGAGGACCGCGACGTCGCCGCCTCGGCCTATGAGCTCCGGGCGCTGCTCGCCATCACACGACGCGACTGGGGCACGGCGCAGCGCGAGTGGTACCAGGCCGTCGCGATGAGCGACTACAACGCGCCGTACCTGCTGCCGCGCATCGGCAGCGTGGCGATCATCGCCCGCGATGCCGCCGCCGCAGGGCGAGTCCTCGACGAGATGACGGCGCTCGGCACGCGGGGTCGCGCCACCGAGGCCGACCGGGTCACGCTCGGTGCCGGCATCGCGGCCATCGAGGGCGACCGGGAGGCGGCCCTGGCCGGATATCGGGCGGGCCTGAGCGCGTATCGTGACCTGGGGCTCGCCTGGGACGAGGCGCTGCTGGGCATCCAGGCGATCGTCACGCTCGGCCCGGACGAGCCGGAGGTGGCCGCCGCCGTCGAGGCCAGCCGGGCGATCCTCACCCGGCTGCGGGCCCGGCCCATCCTCGAGGGCCTCGAGCGGGTCGTGGCGCGAGGTCGTGCGGCAGCCCCGGCGCCCGCCGAGGTCGCCGACGTCGCCGAGGGCGTGACGCCCGAGGCCTAGGGAAGCGCGTGGAGGCCGGGCACGACGTCCCGGCCGAGGATCTCGCGGACCCGCGGGTCCCACACGTCGCGGACGTTGACGATCACGTGCTGCACGCCGGCGTCAGACAGCTCCCCGAACCAGTCGACGATCTGCGCCGCCGTGTCGCCGGGCCGGTCATCGGTCTTGAGCTTGACCGTCTGGAGCGTTGACCGTTCGATCTCGGCAGGGTCCCGGCCCACCGCCTCGCAGTGCTCGCGCAGGACCTCGAACTTGTGGTGGATCCGGACCGGGTCGCCGAACACGTTGCACGCGTCGGCGTACTGGGCCACCAGGCGCAGCGTCTTCCGCTCCCCGCCGCCGCCGATCATGATCGGCGGGTGGGGCCGCGACAGCGCCTGCGGCGAGTTGAGGAGCCGGGTGGCCGTCGTGTGGCGGCCCTCGAAGCTGCCGCCCGAACCGCGTTCGCCCTCCCACATGGCGAGGGCGACCTGCAGCGTGTCCTCGAGCATCTCGAACCGTTCGCCGAGCGGCGGGAACGGGAACCCGAGCGCCCGGCTCTCCTCCTCGTTCCAGGCCGCGCCGATGCCCAGCCACGCGCGTCCGCCCGACAGCACGTCGAGCGTCGTCGTCGCCTTCGCCCACAGCCCCGGCGCCCGGTAGTGGACGCCGCCGACCATCAGACCGAGACGGGCGCGCGTCGTGTTCGCCGCCATGAACCCGAGCGCGGTCATGCCCTCGAGCATCGGCTCCTCGGGGCGGCCGACGCCGCGGATCTGGAAGAAGTGATCCATGACCCAGATCGAGTCGAAGCCGGCCTCGTCGGCGTCGCGGACGATGCGGGCGAGCGTCGGGCCGATGGCCTCGTCGCCGCCGGGCCAGGTGAACGATGGGATCTGCAGACCGACCTTCATCGCCGAAGCGTAGCCCCGATCGGGGTGATCACCGGAACAGGTCGTTCTCCGGCGCCATCACGACGTCGCGGATCGTCCCCTCGCCGAGCGGCGGGTTGGCGCCACGCACGAGCGCAACGGGCCGGCCGGCGGTCTTGCCGAGGGCCAGCTCGGCGGCCGACGCGAGCTCGTCGGCGACGGCGCGGACCGTCGTCCGCATCACCCGGCCGTCCGCATCGGGCCGGCCGCGGAGGTCCTCCAGCGGCAGGATCCCCGACACGCCGAGCGCGACGTCCACGATTCCCCAGCGCCAGGGGCGCCCGAAGCTGTCCGAGACGATGACCGGGAGGTCGGTGCCGAGCCGGCGTCGGAGTGCCGTGCGGATCCGCGCCGCCGACGCGTCCGGGTCCACCGGGAGCAGCGTGACGCTGTCGCCGGACTCGGGGCCCACGTTCGACGCGTCGATCCCCCCGTTCGCGCACACGAACCCGTGGCGGGTCTCGGTGATCAGGACGCCGCGCTCCATCCGCACGATGCGGGCGGCCTCGCGCAGGACGACCTCCACCTGGCGGGCGTCGCGGTCCCAGGCCTTCGCCCAGTCCACGGCCTGCGGCGAGGGCACGATCGTGCGCAGGTCGACGACCGCGCCCTCGGCCTTCGACACGACCTTCTGGGTGACCACGAGGACGTCACCGGGCCGGATCGGGATTGCCTCCGGCGTCGCCTCGAGCGCATCCCCGATGAGCCCCTCGAGGTCGTCGCCCTCGCGGATCTCGGGCAGCCCGGCGAGTGCGATGACCTCGACCCGGCCGCCGCCGCCGAGCTCAGTCGACATGGAGCGCCTCCGGCGCGACCGCCTCGGCGAGCAGGAGGTCCTCCGGGGTGTCGACGTCGAGCTCCAGGACGTCCGTCACCTCCTGGTAGGCCGCGTCCGCCGACGAGGCGAGCCACGCGTGCCCGGTGCGGGAGTCGCCGCCGAAGGCGGGGTCGATGACGTCCGGCGGGTCGAGCAGGAGTGCGTTCGTCCCACGGCCGTGGCGGTCCGGGACCAGCACGACCGAGGGGCTGCCCGCGGCGTCGCCCGCGGCGAGCACCCGCTCGAGGGAGGCGGCGTCCACGCCGGGGATGTCGGCCGGGACGATGAGGAGCCGCTGGGCCGCCGCGGCGTCGCGCGCCTCGTGGAGCGCGGGGTTCAGGCCACGTGAGCGTTGCTCGACGGGCCGGGCGCCTTCGGTCTCGGCGAGCCGGAGCACGGCTGCGTCCGGCGACACGACGATGACCTCGCTGACGCCGCTCGTCTCCCGGGCGGCCCGGATCGTGCGCCGCAGCAGCGTCTCGACCAGCTCCTGGCGCTCCTCCGCATCGAGCACCGCGCCGAGCCGCGACTTCGCGCCCTCGAGCGAGCGCACGGGGATCGCGACGGCCGCCGGCCGCGGGACGTGGGGATCGGGCAGGTCCACGGTCCGATGCTAGCGCGGGTGCCGGTGGCGAGGAGCCGGCGTCGTCGAGTCGCGCCCGCTACCGACGCGGGATGGCGGCAAGCACGTCGCGCGCGAGCCGGGCGCGGCCCGCGTCGTCGGCCATGATCGTGTCGGTGACGACCGACCGGAGGCCCAGTGCCTCGACCGCCGCGGAGGCCGCGGCGTCCTGGGCGTCGAGGATGAAGATGTCGACGTGGTCGGCGTACAGGCGGGCGACGCCGAGCGCGGAGGACTCGTGGCCGAGCGCGGCGAGCATGCGATCCGCGGGTCCCTTGAGCGCCTTGCCTCCGATGATCGGGGAGACCGCCGCCACCGGGACGCCGCGCGCGCGGGCGGCAGCGATCGCCTCGCGGATGCCCGGTACCCCGAGGATCGGGGCGACGGACACGAGGGGGTTGGACGGCGCGATGACGACTGCCTCCGCCTCGGCGAGCACGTCGAGCACCTCGGGTGTGGCGCGCGCGGCATCGATGCCAGCGAACCGGAGCTCGAGCACCTCCGGCTCCTGGCGCCGGTGGACGAAGTACTCCTGGAACTCGAGCCAGCCGTCGGCCGTGCGGACCTCCGTCGCCACGGGGTCGTCGCTCATCGGCAGCA
>DASSRG010000028.1:0-6915 GCA_035701885.1 Candidatus Limnocylindrales bacterium | reverse complement strand
CCCCGCCTCGATCACCCAGGGTGCTCAACGGCGCTGGAATCCGCTGGCAGAGCCCGCCCCGGAACCCCACTGACCATCTGCGGTGATCGACATGAGGCTATCCCGCGCTACCGAGGCTCCTGCAGGCTGACACGTCCATCGACCACGACGTTTGAGCACCCCCGGTGATCGGCGGATACGCGCGAGGTAAGCGACCTCCGACACCATGCCGGCATGGATCCGAGGCACGGCACCACCACCACCCGCCGCGCGACGAAGCAGGAGATCGCTGGCCGGGAGCGGGCACGGGAGGTCGCGCGGCGGCTCGGCCGCGGGCTGCGCGACGCCCGGCAGGCCGCCGGCCTGACCCAGCGCGCGGTGGCGGCCGCCGCGGGCGTCTCGCAGCCGGAGATCGCGAGGCTCGAAGCCGGTCGCGGCGCGAATGCGAGGATCGAGACGTGGGCCGCGTGTGCCGCCGCAGTCGGGACGCAGTTCGTGGGATTCCTCGAGCGCGTGCCCGGGGCGTCGTTGCCGCGCGACATCGAGCATCTGCGTCGCCAGAACCTGGTAGTGGCGACGGGGGCGCTGGGCGGGTGGGCCGCCGAGCCAGAGGCACTCATCGCCAGCGACGGTCCTCGACCGCGCTCCATCGACGTCCTGCTCACGCGCGCGGCGCGGCGCGAGGCTGCGGTCATCGAGATCTGGGACCTCATCCTCGACGGCGGCGAGGCGATGCGCGGGCTTGAAGCGAAGGGCCTGGCGACGCGGCGGCGGCTGGGACCCGACTGGCACGTGGAGGGCCTGCTCGTCGTCCGCGGCACGCACCGAAATCGCGCCGTCGTCGCCTCGCTGCGAGCCCTGTTCGCGGCGCGCTATCCGGCCTCGGCGCATGCCTGGCTGCGCGCCCTCACCGACGCCAGTGCCCCGCTCCCGGCGGGCTCGGCCCTCGCCTGGACCGACGTGAAGGGCGACCGACTCATCGCCGCCAGGCTTACAGTGACGAGGTGAGCTTCAGCGTCCCCGCCGACAGCTACGACCGGTTCATGGGCCGCTACTCGAGCCAGCTGTCGCCGCAGCTCGCCGACCTCGCCGGGGTTGAGGCGGGGCAGCGCGTCCTGGACGTCGGGTGCGGGCCGGGCGTCCTCACCCGCGAGCTCGTCGCGCGCGTGGGGGCTGCGAACGTGGCCGCCGTCGATCCCTCGGAGCCGTTCGTGGACGCCGTGCGCGACCGCCTGCCCGGCGTCGACGTGGGTGTGGCGAGTGCCGAGTCGCTCCCGTTCGAGGACAGAGTCTTCGACGCGGCCCTCGCCCAGCTCGTCGTCCACTTCATGCGCGAGCCCGTCGCGGGTCTGCGCGAGATGGCGAGGGTCACGCGCGACGGCGGCACCGTCGCGGCCTGCGTCTGGGACTACCGCGGCGAGCGCGCGCCGCTGTCCGGCTTCTGGGCCGCGGCGCGGATCTACGACGAGTTCGTCATCGACGAGTCGCACCTCGCGGGCGCGCACGAGGGCCATCTCGAGGAGCTGTTCGCGGAGGCCGGGCTGACGGACATCCGCGGAACCACCGTCACCGCGCGGCTCGAGGAGCCGACGTTCGAGGCGTGGTGGGAGCCGTACACGCTCGGCGTCGGGCCGGCGGGCGCCTACGTCGCGACGCTCGACGACGGGCAACGCGAGCAGCTCCGCCAGGCGTGCCTCGACGCGCTCGGACCCGGGCCGATCCGGATAGAGGCGATCGCCTGGGCGTGCGTCGGCCGCGTGGCGCGCCGGTGACCGAGGCCGCGCCCGCGTCATCAGAGCTGGAGACGACGCGGGAGGACGAACCCGTCGCGGGTGTCGGGATCCGTCCGCGCCTGACCCTCGGCCTGCTCAGCGTCCAGCACGCCCTCATCCACGGGCAGGCCGCGCTCTACCCGCTCGTCTACCTCGCGATCATCGACGAGTTCGGCGTCACCGCGGCAACCGTCGTGATCCTGTCGACGATTG
The DNA here is from genome assembly GCA_035701885.1 of Candidatus Limnocylindrales bacterium. Lineage (GTDB taxonomy): Bacteria > Chloroflexota > Limnocylindria > Limnocylindrales > CSP1-4 > CAIXZV01. The sequence goes on along the minus strand of DASSRG010000028.1, from coordinate 4,951 downwards.
GCGGCATCGCCAGCGGGCTGCTGCAGTACGGCTTCGGGTGGCTCACCCGGTACGTCGGACGGCCGGCGCTCCTCGGTGGGGGCGGCCTGATCGTCGGCCTCGGGACGGCGGCGCAGGCCGCGGCCTCGTCGTTCGGCGCCTTCGCGGTCGCCAACGTCGCCTCGCGAGTCGGCGGCGCGCCGCAGCACCCGGTCGGCAACGCGCTCCTCGCCGAGCAGTTCCCGGCCCGGCGCATCGGGACGGCGATCGCGGTCCACGTCGCGGGCGGCAACGTCGGCACGGTGCTCATCGGCGCGCTCGCGGCGATCGGCATCGCGGCGATCGGCTGGCGGGGTTCGGTGGCGCTGCTCGGCGCCGGCGCACTGGGCGTCGCCCTGCTGATCCTGCTCCTTGTCCGACAGCGCTCGAAGCCCGCCGACGCGCGCGCCGAGGGCTCGGCCCGAGGCATCTATCGACGCGTCCTTGCCGACCGCGACCTGCGCTGGCTGTTCACCGCGGCGGTGCTCGGCGGCGGGTCGCGCGGGCTGGGCGTCCTGAACATCTTCGTGCCGCTGTACCTCGACCAGGTCGTCGGCCTCGACCCATCGACCATCGGCGCGATGTACGCCGTGCTGCTCGCCGCGTCCGTGCCCGGGCCGCTGGTCGCGGGCTGGCTGTCGGACCGCATCGGGCGGCGGCCGGTCATCGTCGGCGTCTATCTCGCCGGGGCGCTATCGCTCGCGATCTTCGTCCTCGCCGGCGACGACGTCGCGCGGCTGTGGATCGCCATCGTGCTGCTCAGCGCGTTCTCGTTCGTCGAGAGCCCGCAGCTCCAGGCGTTGCTCGCCGACGTCACGCCGCCGCCGGTGCGCGACACGGCGTTCTCGACGTACTTCGCGCTGGCGTTCGGGGTCGGGTCGTTCTGGGGAATCGTGTACGGGCTGCTGGTCGACTTCGGCGGGCCGGGCCACGGCCTCGGGCTCGTGTTCTGGGTCATGGCGGCAGCATCTGTCGCGGCCGCCGCGGCCACGCTCCGCATCCGGATCCCGCCGCTCGGCGAGACGCTGGCGATCTGACCGCCGCGCCCGCCTCGGCGTCTCTGGGAGCCTCCGGCGTCATGCGCTATCATTCCCCGGCCCTCAGCGGCACCTTTCGGTCGGGGCGTGGCGCAGCTTGGTAGCGCGCATCGTTCGGGACGATGAGGTCGGAGGTTCAAATCCTCTCGCCCCGACCAAACCTACCTCAAACCCGATGCGCGACGGTGTGAGCAGCCGGCAGGGGCCCGCTACGCGTCTGTCCCACCCGGCCCGACCCCCGGCGCCGCGGCGACCGGGTCCCGGCCGTACCAGGTACCGACGCTGCTGAGGGCGGTGAGGCGCGTGAAGGAGGCGCGATCGGCGTTGCCGGTCGCCCGATAGCGTTCCAGCTGGCGCTTGTGCGTGGGATGGCGGTGCGCCCGTGCGACCGGCGGCGCCTCGTCGTTCCAGAACGACAGGGTGGGCGGGTCGAGGGCGATGATCGCCGGGAAGAAGAACGTCTGCATCTGGCGGCTCCCGCTCCAGGTCGGGCTTCGCGGCACGGGACGTTTGATGGGCGCCATGTCGGCGAGCGAGCCATTCCACAAGCAGGTCGGCGGGCCGCACTGGGTACCTGATGACCGTCGGCACGCGCGGGGCCCGCTAGGTGCAGGGCTTGGGCAGCGCACTCGTCGAGGTGGGCACGGCAAAGGCCGATGCCGCACACCTCCCTTGCTACCTCGAGACGGGGACGGATTCCACATCGCCTTCTACGGAAGCGCGGTTCGGGGTCGTGGGCCGGGCCGCCTACGGCGGACACACGATCACGGGGATGATCCGGCCGCGGAGGTAGGACAGACGCGCCGACGCACGCGCCGCGTTCGCGTCGTTCGAGATCGTTGCCGTCGACCTGACCCCCGACATCGATCTGATCGCGGCCCGCGGACCCTCACTGCCCGTCGGGCGCACGCAGGAGGGCGCCGAGGATGGGCGAGGTGTGCCGACTTATCTCAGGCTTCGGCGTCCAGCCACGACCAGCGCCACGCCGATCGGCATGCCGGCCAGCAGGAGAGGCAACGCAAAGCCGGCGCCAAGGGCGAGCGCCAAGGGACTGTTCGCGAGCGCGAGGACGGCGCCCCGACGGCGACCCTGCCAGAGCCACACCCCGGCGACGACGTTGATGACGCACACCCCGAAGAGGGCCGAACCCAGTACCGAGAACTGCTCAGGCGTCAGGTCGTCAAAGGGCCCACCGCCGAGCGCCCGGAAGCCCCACGGCGTCATCGGCAGCTCACCTGCGCGACGTCGGTGGTCGAGTGCGATCGCCGCCCCGATCCCGAAGCCGAGACCCAACGCGACGTGCAGGATCGCAGCGCCGCGAATGAGATGCGAGCCCGTGCCGGCCTCCCGTCGTGCGAGTGCCTTACCCATCGGCGGGTCGGCTCCAGAGGGCAGCCCCGATCCAGGCAAGGCCGAGCGCAAGCAGGGCACCGAAGACGGCCGCACCAAGCTGTCCGGCAGCCGGGGGGAGGAACTCGGCGACGAAGAAGACGAAGAAGAACCCTGCCATCGCTCCCAACAGGAGCACAGCTGCCGGGCGCGGGTACACGTCCGCCTGGAACGTCGCGACCCCGGTCAGGAGCAGCCCGAGCGTCAACGTGATGCCGAGCCCGAAGACGAGTGGGTGCTCCCCGATCGGCGCGTTGAGGGAGGGGTGGAGCAGTGGGGTCGCCGCCACCACGACCAGGAGCAGGAGGCCCGTCGTGAGCAGCGCGTGGGCGACGAGCCCGGGGACCCCCGCGGCATCCGCCTGGACCGCGTACATCGCCGGCAGCGACAGGAGGAGCAGCGCGGCGGAGGCGAGCATGAGGGCTGCGATCTCGGGGGCGAGTGTCGTAGCGATCACCGGCCGTGCCGAGATCAGCGCGACGGCCAGCCCGAAGGCCAGCGCCCCGCCGATGAGCACCGGCCCGCTCCACTGGATCGCTGCGGTCATCGGATCGCCGGGGGCCTTGGCCTGGCAGGCGGCCGAACAATCGGCACGGGGCGACCTTCCTCCTTCAGCTTCCGTTCGAGGTCACGTCGCAAGTCGATGAACAGCATTCGGAGCACCTTCGCCGAGCCGACACCCCGATCGTCGGCAGTCCCGCCATATCCGACGACCCGCTCGGGCACGAGAGCTCCGCTCGCATCGAGGTGCCCGCGCACGAGGAATGCGTCGTTCGACCGGTAGTTGCCCGTGAGCTGGTGGTAGGTGAGCGACACCGGCGCGCCATCGACGGACGCAACCGAGCGGTCCAGCACGATCCGATCGCGAGCCACGGTTGCCGTCACGCGCGTCGCGGCTGGCCAGCCCGACGCGTCGACGAACGACAGGACCGGCGGGCGCGGGTAGCGCGACACCCACCCCCTGACCTGGTCCGGCAGCTGGAGCGCCGAACCCGGCGCATACGTCGCCGGACGACACGCGACGAGCGATCCGGGCCGGATGCCGGTGCGGGGCCAGCTGAACTCGCGCTCCGGAACGACCTCCATCCAGATCCGCGTCAGGTAGCCCACCAGCAGCTGGCGCAGGAGCGGGACTCGAAGCATCGGCGCCAGCGGCGAAGCCGTTCGGAGGTGCTGCGCGACGTAGCGCTCAGTGTTCGCCTGCAGGTCCTCGTCGAAGACCTCGCATCGACCCTGGACGAGGACCAGCGGATCCTCATCGGTGCGGCCACTGGCGGTCGGGTCGGAGTAGAGCACCGCGACCCGTGGGTCCCGCTGCGCGTTTCGTGCCTTCGCGGGGTAGGCATACCCGGTGGAGAAGACGAGCCGGTCCCCCTGGAGCTCCGGGGTGAGCGGCCAGCCCACCGGCGATCCGTCGCGGGCCAAGGTCACGAGCTCCGCGACCCGATAGGCGCCGATCTGGTCGCGGGAGGTGAGCAGCGCGTCGTGTGCCGCTGCCGTCCCGGTTCGCTCGTCGGCCACCGCAACACCTCCAGGTGACGCGGAGTATGATTTAGCTGCCACAGGTAGTCAATACATTCATCGGGCGAGGACGATGCCCCGTTCCTACAACCTCGGTCGGCGGGAGGCCCCGAAAGCGGATACCCGGGCGCGGATCATCGAGGCCGCGCTCGGGGTGTATCGCCTGCGCGGATTCGCCGGCGCGTCGAACCTCGCCGTGGCGCGAGCCGCCGATGTCGCTCCGGCGACCGTCCGCAACCACTTTCCCGATCCCGAGGACCTGGCCCGCGCGGTGTTCGAATCGCTGCTGGTGGAGCTGGACATCCCGACGCCGGCGATCTTCGACGGGCTCGATGGCCTCCGTGGCCGGGTCGAGCGCCTGGCCCGCGAACTGGCCGCGTTCTACGAGCGGAGTCACCAGGTGTGGGCGATGTACGAGCGCGAGCCGGAGCTGATCCGGGTCTGGGGTGGTGGCGTCGATCGCTATTACGCGGACATCGAACAGCTCATGCGCGTCGCGCTCGGCGACCTCGGCAACGATGAACGTTCGATGGCGGTCGTCGCCTCGGTGATCGGGCCACCGACGTTCTTCGCGCTCGAGGCCCGCGGCCTCACCTTCGACGAAGCGGTCGCCCTGACGCTGGAGCTTGCACTCCCCTGGCTCGAGCAGCGTCGCGACGAGCTCGTCGCGGGAGCGTGATCCCAGCCTCCGATCCGGCCACGGGGACGGCCGCCCGGTAGTGAGGACTCGTCCACAACCCCCCGTCGGGCGCGGCCTGCGCGGCGCACCTCAGTGGGTCCACGGTCTCCGTCGGCGCCACCGGCTGGCGCTCGCGGAAGCGGCCGGAACACGTGCGATCCTTGGCCGCGTGACCGACTCCCGCGATCCCGCCGAGACCCGCATCGACCGGTGGCTGTGTGCCGTCCGTCTGGTCAAGACGCGGCCGATGGCCACGCAGCTGTGCGACGGCGGGCACGTCCGGGTGAACGGCTCGCCGGCCAAGCCG
>DASSRG010000027.1:0-13026 GCA_035701885.1 Candidatus Limnocylindrales bacterium | reverse complement strand
GCCGGCCGCGGCGATGCGCGAGGTGCTGGAGGAGACGGGCCTGGGGCCGGACGCGATCGAGTCCTTCTATGACCTGGACCAGGTCGCTCCGTTCTACGACGACGGGTCCGATTCGGTCGTCGTCAGCGCGATCTTCGCCGCACGGGTCCGGCCATCGGCGGAGGCGCGGCCCTCCGATGAGCACGATGGGATGCGCTGGGTGCCGGTGGACGAGGCCGCCCGGCTCACGGTCTGGCCGTCGTACGCCGACTCGATCCGGCGCGTGCGGGAGCAGCTCCTGGATCCCGAGCTCGCGCCGTGGTTCGCGCTCGACGCCGACGGGTCGCGCATCGCACGCCGGCCGCGCCACGGCGGCTGATCGCCCCCGCCCACGGCGCTCGGCGTTGTGCATTCGAACCGATTCGCATCGTTCCGCGCGCATGGCGCAGGGCGCCCGACCGCTAGACTGACCGGAACGACCATGAGGCGATGCGTGCGGACGAGGACGACGGCATGACCGAGACGCTGGCGAACCGACGAGTCTTCCGCTCGAAGGTCGACTCCATCCGCCCGACGTACGGGTTCGAGGACGTCTCGCTCGCCCCGGGCACGGACACGGTCGACCCGGCCGACGTCGTCCTGTCCCAGTCGTTCTGCGGCATCCCCCTCGACGTCCCGGTCCTCGCCGCGGCGATGGACGCCGTCGCCGACGTGCGGCTCAGCGGGGAGCTCGCCCGACTGGGTGGTCTGTCCGTCCTCAATCTCGAGGGCGTCCAGTTCCGGTACGACGACCCGGCGGAGGTCCTCGACCGGATCATCGCCGCGCCCGACGACCGGGTCCAGGACGTCCTCGCCGAGGCGTACCTCGCACCGATCCGCGAGGAGCTCATCGCCCGCCGGATCGAGGAGCTTCACGCCGCGGGCTCGAAGGCCGCGCTCTCGGCGACGCCGGGCATCGCGCGCCGGTACGGCCCGTTTGCCGCCGACCACGGCGCGGACCTCTTCCTCGTCCAGTCGCAGGTCTCGTCCGCCCGCCACCTCGCGACCGGCTACGAGCCGCTCGCGTTGTCCGAGTTCACCCGGTTCATGCCGATCCCCGTGGCGGTCGGGAACACCACCAACGCCGAGGCGGCGTTCCTGCTCATGGAGCAGGGCGCCGCGGCGATCTTCGTCGGGGTGGGTCCGGGTGCCGCCTGCACCACGCGCGAGGTGCTCGGCATCGGGATCCCGCAGGTGACTGCGATCTGCGACGTCGTCGCGGCCCGCGACGCGTACCTCGCCGAGACCGGTCGCTACGTGCCCGTCGTCGCGGACGGCGGCATGAAGCGCGGCGGCGACATCGCGAAGGCGATCGCGTCTGGCGCAGACGTCGTGATGCTCGGGTCGCCGCTCGCGCGGGCCGCCGAGGCGCCCGGTCGCGGCACCAACTGGGGGATGGCGGCGCCGTCGCCGGTCCTGCCGCGCGGGACGCGGATCAAGGTGGGCACCGTCGGGCCGCTCGAGCAGATCCTCAACGGGCCGTCGCACGTCACCGACGGAACGCAGAACCTGATGGGCGCGCTCCGCCAGTCGATGGCCGCGCTTGGCGCGCGGACGATCGCCGACATGCACGACGTCGAGGTGGTCTACGCGCCGTCCGTCGTGACCGAAGGCAAGTCCTGGCAGCTCCGCGGGAAGTAACGCCGCGCGCGGGGCATTTACGTCACGCGCGCGCCCACGTCGCACAGGGCATCCCCGGCCGCCAGGGCATCCCCGGCCGCGGTCGCTCCCGGCGACCACGTTCACGCTGAAGCGGCGAACGACCCGACACAGCGAGGGAGTTGGCCGCTGCCACCGACCGGAGGTTGTCGGAACGGCACCCCGAGGAGGCCGCAGCCGCCATTGAGCCCGAAAGTGGTCGCCACCGCCGACCACAGAAGACGTTCGGCAACCGCGGCCGCCCGTTGACGCGCCCGGGGCAGCACCGGCGTCACCGGCCGCGGGCGTCCTCGCCGGGAATGCCGAGCGACGTGAGCTCCGCCGCGAACCCCTCCAGGTCCTCGACGCCGTAGTAGATCGCCGGCAGCCGCAGCGGTCCGTACGGGACCCGCGGCGTGAAGTCCACCCGGACGCCGCCGCGCGGCGAGCCGGCGAACGACAGGTCGCGGTGGCGGATGCTCATCCGGACGCCGATCGCCGTGATCCACGGCCACGGTCCCTCGATCCGCCATCGGGTGGCATCCGCGATCGGCGCCGTCACCTCGAACCGCCCGAACCGGACCCGGATCACGCCATCGCCCACGTCGGCCCACGCACGATCGGCCGTCACGCCGAACGCGATCCGCAGGAACAGCCGGGACCGATCGCCGATCCGGATCGGGTAACGCGTCATCTGGCACAGGCTACGACTACGTCATCCGTCGCGCGCGATTCCGAACCCTTGTCGGTGTGACGGCGAGCCGACGGCGCGCAGGATGTGCACATCGAACGCGACGGGCCCGAGGCCCATCGGGACCGCCGCATCGAACAACTGAAGAACAACCGAATAACAACAGAAGAACGAGCCTCCTCCGACTCCTGCGCCCGACCGCCGTGCTCCCTACCTCAAGGCGGTCGGGCGCCTTTTCATGTGCGCCGTCGGTGGCCCGGGCCTCGAACCGCAACCCGGCCGACGGGTAGACTCCGGGACACCAGCCGACACACCGCGGGAGGGGCCGTTGACCGAGCCGGAGGAGCAGCCGTCGCCGCGTGAGGACCGCGGCAAGACCGTGTATGGGGAGCCGGCCAACGCCGGCCACCGCGTCCTCGCCCCCGACGACGCCGAGGTCGAGGCCTACCTCGAGGTCGCGCTCGACGCGCCGTCCCCGAGCCGCGCGCCGTCGGACCCGCCGCCGGTCGCCGCCGTCGTCCCGGAGCCCGGTGTCGTCGCCGTCCTCGATTTCGGCTCCCAGTTCGCCCAGCTCATCGCCCGCCGTGTCCGCGAGCTGAACGTCTACTCCGAGCTCCTCCCCCACGACACGCCGCTCGACGAGCTCGAGGCGCGCGGGGTCCGGGCGGTCATCCTCTCCGGCGGTCCGATGTCGGTCTACGACGACGGCGCGCCCAAGCCGGACGCGTCGATCTGGAGCGGCCGTCTCCCGGTTCTCGGCATCTGTTACGGGGCCCAGCTCATGGCGCTGGAGCTCGGCGGAGATGTCCTCCCGGCGGACAAGCGCGAGTACGGCCCGGCGACTGTCCAGATCACCCGCGAGGACGGCCTGTTCACCGGCATCGACCGCGAGCAGCCGGTCTGGATGAGCCACGGCGATTCGATCACGCGGCTCCCGGAGGGCTTCCGCGCGACGGCCCAGTCCGAATCGACGCCGTTCGCCGGCCTCGAGGCGCCCGACCGCAACCTCTACGGCATCCAGTTCCACCCCGAGGTCGTGCACACGCCGCGGGGCCGCGACGTGCTGCGCAACTTCGTCACCGGCATCGCGCACATCGCGCCCGCCTGGACCCCGGCCAACTTCATCGACACGACCGTCACGGAGATCCGGGAGCGGGTCGACCGGCACGCGCGGGAGACCGGCAGCGACGGCAAGGTGATCTGCGCGCTCAGCGGCGGTGTCGACAGCGCGGTGGCGGCCGCCCTCGTCCATCGCGCCGTCGGCGACCGGCTGACCTGCATCTACGTCGACCACGGGCTGATGCGCAAGAAGGAGTCCGAGCTCCTGCGGGCGACCTTCGAGGCGAACCTCGGCATGCGCCTGGTGATGGTCGACGCGCGCGAGCGGTTCCTCGCGCGGCTCGCCGGCGTCACCGACCCGGAGCAGAAGCGGAAGATCATCGGCGACGAGTTCATCCGGGTGTTCGAGGAGGAGGCGGCCAAGCTGGGCCGGATCGACTTCCTGACCCAGGGAACGCTGTACCCGGATGTCATCGAGTCGACGACCCCGGAGACCAAGACCGCGCAGAAGATCAAGACGCACCACAACGTGGGCGGGCTCCCGGCAGACCTCCGGTTCCAGCTCATCGAGCCGCTGCGCTACCTGTTCAAGGACGAGGTGCGGCTCGTCGGATCCGCGCTCGGGCTGCCGGATGCGATGGTCCAGCGACAGCCGTTCCCGGGCCCCGGCCTGGCGATCCGCATCCTCGGCGAAGTCACGGGGGAGCGCCTGGACACGCTCCGCGACGCCGACTGGATCGTGATCGACGAGATCAAGGCCGCCGGCCTCTACCGCAGCGTGTGGCAGAGCTTCGCGATCCTCACGCCGGTGCGGAGCGTGGGCGTCATGGGCGACGGCCGCACCTACGCGAACGTCGTCGCGATCCGGGCCGTGACGTCGGAGGACGGGATGACCGCGGACTGGGCGAAGCTCCCGTACGACGTGCTCGGGAAGATCAGCAGCCGGATCGTGAACGAGGTCCCCGGCGTGAACCGGGTGGTGTACGACATCTCGTCGAAGCCGCCGGCGACGATCGAGTGGGAGTGACACTCGAGTAGGAGTGACGCTCGCCTGGGCCGGCGGGGGACCGGACGTGCGACCCGGCATCGGGTCCGGCCGGCGCGTAGGACGAACGGGTGGCACGGGGGGTGGAATCGGTCAAGTAGCATTGCGCCCATGGCCGACCCGACGACCGGCACGGCACCGCGCTGCCAGTGGTGCTCCGCGCCCCTCCCCGCCGCCGACCTCGACACCTGCCCGTCCTGCGGCGCGACGCTGAACAGCGCGTCCGAGACTGGCGAGATCAAGGGCGTGACCACGCTCGACACGGAGGCGATCCTGCGCGCCCGAAGCGACGCCGGACGGCCACGGAGCCGCCTGTTGTCGTTCATCACCGGCGAGGAGCCGGTCGAGCCGCCCGGGCCCGAGGAGGCGGGGTCCCTCGCACCGCCCGACGACGCGGTGCGGCGCGAGATGCTGCGCCTCCAGTTCGAGGCCGAGAAGGCGGACCTCGAGGCCGAGAGCATCGCCAACAAGACAGACGTCGTCCTCGACGAGGGCATCGATCTCGCGACGCTCCGCGCAGCACCGGCAGAAGACCTCGCCGACGTCCAGGCAGCACAGGCCGGCCCGGCGCCTGCCGCGCCGGCGGCGGCCTCCCCGGCACCGGCCGCGCCTGCGCCGACGGCCGCGCCCTCGGTCCCCGCCGGCGTAGACGAGGCCCCGTCACCATCGACCCCGCCCCCGCCGCCGACGGCCTGAGGCCCGGACCGCCGCTATCCTCGGGCTCGTGCCCGACCGTCTCCCGTCTCCCGGCCCCTCGTTCCTGCGCGAGCAGGACGTCCGCATCGGCGACCGAGCGCTTCGCGCGGGGATGGCGAAGCCCACGACGGGCCCGGACGACTGGTGGCTCGGGGTCCTGTGGGTCTCCGATGACGACGGCGTGGTCTCATTCCGGGACGTCGCTCCGGCCGCCGGTCCGCCGCCCGAGCCACCGCTCCTCCGCCTGGGCCCGAGCCTCGCGGGCGCACTGTCCGGCCTGATCCTCGAAGAGGACGGGCGGCTCGCCATCCGCCTCACGCCGGTCGTCCCGCCCGACGATCCCGCACGGCCGTGGCGCTGCCCACTCGCCGTCCGGGCGGCGTTCAGGTTCGAGCCAGCGCTGGTCCAGACGATCCGCCCCAACGAGCTCGCCGAGCAGGTCCTGAGCGGCTTCCGCCGCGCGGTCGAGTCACTCCATCGTCCCTGACCGCGGTCCCGGCCCGGACCGAATCCGGATTCCGTGCGACGCTGGGCGTGCCGGGCGAGCCGTCAGCACCACCGGCAGACACGATCGCGAGGCCATGGGCGACCTGTTCGACGACTTCATGCGCGAGCTGGAACGGCGGCGTGCCGAGGCCGAAGGGCGAGCCCCAAGGCCGCGACCGGGGGACGAGGCCCGGCGGGTAGGCGGCGACGACCCCGATCCCGACGATGACGACGGCCGCGACGACGAGGAGCCCACCGCCGATCAGCACGCGGGCTCCGACGACGACGGACGCGCCACCGAGGAGCCGACGCCGATCCGGCCCCGCACGCGACCCGGCGGCCCTCGTTCGCGGAGCCGGGGCGGCAGCCGGGCCGGTGGGCGACCCCCGAGCGGCCCCAGCGGTCCGGTCGGCGGCCCCAACGACGGGGCCCAGCCCCCGTCGCTGCGCAGCATTCTCGGGCGCCTCGGGCTCGCCGCCGTCGGGTTCGTCATCCTCGTCGTCATCCTCCTCGCGAGCGTCGGGATCGACCTCTGGACCGACGTGATCTGGTACCAGTCGGTCGGCTTCGTCAACGTCCTGTGGACGCGACTCGGGGCACAGGTCGGCCTGTTCATCGGCGGCATGGCGCTGGCGCTCGTCGCGCTCCTGGGCACGCTCTGGCTCGCCGGTCGCCTCGTGCCGCCGCCTGACCCGAGCCGGCCCGGTGTGCTCCGCTCGTGGTCCGAGCGGATCAGCGAGGCGCAGCGGCGCGCCGAGCACAACGCGCGACTCGGCGGCAACGGCCCGTTCGGCCCGCGCCAGCCCGCGGGGCCCAGCCTCGTGTTCGAGGCGGACGACATGCCCGACCTCGTCCCGGTGGGGACGTGGGTCATCGCGCTCGTGTCGGTCCTCGTCGCACTCGGCGTCGGGGGCGCGGTCTCCGGTGCCTGGGAGACGATCCTGCTCCGGGCGAATGCCGTGCCGTTCTCGCCCACGGCGTCGGTCGTCGACCCGATCTTCAACCGCGACATCTCGTTCTTCCTGTTCGAGCTGCCGTTCCTGCGCTTCGTCCAGGCGCTGCTCAACGGGCTGCTGCTGGTCGCGCTGATCGTCGCCGGCGCCCGGTACCTGCTCGCGACCACCCGCGGCGGCGAGGTCTTCGTCACCCGCGTCCGGGTCCACCTCGCGGTCATCGCGGGGCTGTACCTGCTGACGGTCGCCTTCGGCTACCAGCTCGACAAGTACGAGCTCGTGTACAGCGCGGCCGGCAAGCAGTTCATCGGCGTCGCCTACGCCGACGCGAACGCCCGCTTCATGGCGTACGACGTCCTGACGGTCCTCTCCGGGCTCGCCGGGGCGCTGCTCGTCGCGGGCGCGTTCACGCGCTGGATGTGGCCGCTGGGCGCGGTGCTCGTCGTGTGGTTCGCCGCGTCGATCCTGCTCGGCCGGCTGTACCCGGAGGCGATCCAGCGGTTCAGCGTCGATCCGAACACGTACGCGCAGGAGGAGCCGTACATCGCGAACAACCTCGCGATGACCAGGCTCGGGTTCGGGATCGACGACTGGCAGACCCGGCAGTACGGGGGCACGGCGCCGCTGACCCGCGCGGCGATCGAGAGCGAGGCGGACACGTTCACCAACGCCCGGCTGTGGGACTACCGCCCGCTCCAGACCACCCTGCGCCAGGTCCAGAACGTGCGCCAGTACTACGACTTCGTCGACGTGGACACCGACCGCTACGTCATCGACGGCAACCTTCGCCAGGTCATGCTGTCCGGCCGCGAGCTGGCCATCGATCGCAACCCCCAGGCGTCGAGCTGGGTCAACCAGCGGGTCATCTACACGCATGGCATCGGCATCGCGATGGTGCCAGTGAACGAGGTCACTACCGAGGGCCAGCCGCGGCTGTGGGTCCGCGACCTGCCGCCGGTATCGTCGGACGGCGCGCCGACGATCGAGCAGCCGCGGATCTACTTCGGCGAGGGCGACCCGCACTACGTCGTGGTCCGCGCGCGCCAGGCCGAGTTCGACTATCCCCGCGACACCGACGGTGGCTCGGTGGACGAGACGACGTCGTGGACCGGCGACACGGGCGTGCCCCTCGACTCGACGCTCAACCGGCTGCTCTACGCCCTCCGGTTCCGCGACCTCGACCTGCTCATCTCGGACCAGATCACGTCCGAGAGCCAGCTGCTGTTCCACCGGACGATCACCGACCGGCTGCCGCGGATTGCGCCCTTCCTGCGCTTCGACAAGGACCCCTACCTCGTCGTCGGCGATGACGGGCGCCTCGTCTACGTCCAGGACGCCTACACGGTGAGCGACAAGTTCCCCAGCGCCACCTGGTTCAACGGCAACGAGCTGGGCGCCGCCTCAGGCCTCGCGGGCGAGAGCATCAACTACATCCGGAACAGCGTGAAGATCACGATGGACGCCTACGACGGGACGATGCGGTTCTACGTCGCGGACCCGACGGATCCGATCATCCGGGCCTGGCAGGGGATCTTCCCGGGCGTCTTCCTGCCGCTCGACCAGCTCGGCAACGGCGTCGAAGACCACCTGCGCGTGCCCGAGGAGCAGTTCAACGTCCAGACCCGCGTGTACGGGCTGTACCACGTCGACAACGCCCTGACGTTCTTCAACCGCACGGACGTCTGGAACGTCCCCGAGAAGCAGACCAACCAGCAGAGCCTCGAGTCGGAGGCCTATTACGTCGTCATGCGGATGCCCGGCGAGCCCAAGGCGGAGTTCCTGCTGCTCCAGCCGATGATCGCGGCGAGCAGGCCGAACATGATCGCGTGGGTGGCGGCACGCAACGACGCGCCGAACTACGGCGCCGTTCGCGCCTACCGATTCCCGGCCGACACGACGATCTTCGGTCCGGCCCAGATCGAGGCGCGGATCGACCAGGACCCGGTGATCAGCGCGCAGATCTCGCTGTGGGACCGGAGCGGCAGCACGGTGGTCCGCGGCAACCTGATCGTCGTCCCCGTGGGCGACTCGCTGCTCTACCTCCAGCCGGTCTACCTCCAGTCCACGTCCGCGGCCTTTCCGGAGTTCCAGAAGATCGTCGTCGCGAGCCCCACGACGATCGTGTGGGGCGACACGTTGTCCGAGGCGCTGACGCTGTTGCTCGCGCAGCAGGGCGAGGCACCAGGCCCCGGCCCGACGCCGTCGCCCGGCCCGACGCCGTCGCCCGGGCCGTCCGTATCGCCGGGCGCCTCGCCGTCGCCCGGTCCGTCCGCGACGCCACCGCCCGACACCGGGCTGCCACAGGACGTCGAGGGCCTGGTGGAGTACGCGAACACGCACTTCGAGGCGGCGCAGACCGCACTCCGTGCCGGCGACTTCGCGACGTACGGCGCAGAGATGCAGAAGGTCGAGGACGCGCTCCAGGCGTTGGGGACGCTGACGGGAGGGAGCCCGCAGCCGTGACGGTGCCGTGACCGTGCCGCCCGCCACCGCCCACCCCGAGCTCGGCGGTGGCGGGGACGGTGCACCGCGGACGCCCGTGACGGCGTCAGGCGCGCGGGGCGCGCGCGATGTCCGGCTGCGGTGGGGGGCGTCGATCAGCGGTGCGTTCCTGGTGACGCTCGTGCGCCCCGCGTCGTGGGCGTTCGGGCTGCTCGCGTTCCTGGCGGGGGGTGGCCTCGCGGTCATTGCCTGGCCGATCCTCGTCCTGCCGACGCCCACCGGGCTCCAGAACGCGCTCGGCAACCCGATCAGCTCGCTCGTGTTCGGGGCGCCGTCGCAGGCGATGCTCGGGATGCTCGTCGCCGGCCTCGCCGGGATCGTCGCCCTGTTCCTGGTCGCCCTCCTGCTCGGCTCGTGGGCGGAGCGGCATGGGATCGCCATCGCCCTCGAGGCGGCCGCCGACGAGGCGATCCTCGCCCCGGCGCCGGACGTGGACGGCGCGCCCGGCGCCGGACGGATCGCCGTCATCCGGCTGCTCGGGCTCGTGCCGCTCGCGATCGCCCTGCTGCTCGCGTGGCGGCCGGTCTACGACGTCACGTACCGGGAGCTGGTCCTGCCCGGGAACCTCGTGTCGCCGCTGCCGATCCGCGTCCTCGGCCAGGTGCCGTGGGTCGTCGTGAGCGTGCTCGTCGCGTGGCTGGCTGGGGACGCGGCCGCGAGCGTCGGCGTGCGCCGCCTGGTCATCGAACGGCGCCCGGTCCTCGCGGCGTGGCTGCTCGGCTGGGCGGACCTGGTGCGTCGGGCGCACCGTGTCATTCCCACGGCGCTCGCCGGCCTCGGCGTCCTGCTGCTGCTCACCGTCCCGGGCCTCGGCGCGGTAGCGCTTGGCTGGACACGCGTCCGGGACGTGGTCGTCGGGGGCGGCGACGCCACGGCCGTTTTCGTGGCGCTCGTCGTCTGGGTCGCGACGTGGTTGGGTACGCTTGTCCTCGCCGGGGTCGGATCGGCGTTCCGGAGCGCCGCCTGGACCCTCGAGCTGCCGCGCCGCCGGTCGCCCGACCGATGATGCGCAACGACCAGCTCGTCGTCACCCCGGCGCGATGCCACGCGTCAACCCAGTGCCCCGGCCGCCCCGCACTCGCCTGTTACACTGCCGTCCGCCGCGCGCCCACGGGCGCGCCACGCTCCTCTGGAGGCCACACGCCACCGCATGGACCAGATCCTCGAAACGATCGGTGACACGATCGGCGGGTTCTTCGCGAACCCGATCGTGCAGCTCGCGATCCAGGCAATCGCCGTCTACTTCGTCATCCTCTGGCTCGCGACCGCCTACTGGGCCTTCCGCGACATGCAGCAGCGCAGCGAGAACCCTGTCCTGCCGTATCTCGCGGCCGCGCTCATCGTGCTGTTCACGCCGGTCCTGTTCCTGTTCGGGGTGATCGTCTACCGGATCGTGCGGCCGCACGAGAAGATCGGCGAGGTCTACGAGCGGAACCTCGCGGAGGAGGCGCTCCTCGCCGAGGTCGAGACGATCAAGACCTGCCCCTCGTGCTCGCGGCGCGTCAACGAGGAGTGGATCATCTGCCCCAGCTGCCGCACCCGCCTGAACCGGGTGTGCGCCAACTGTGGCCGGCTGGTGGGCCTCGACTGGTCGCTGTGTGCCTGGTGCGGCAAGGACTTCGAGCGGGCGGATGTCGCCTCGTATGACCCGATCGCCACCGAGATCCCGCGACCGATCGAGTCGCCGACGACGGCCGCCGCGACGGCGGCGCCCGCGTCCGAGCCGGCGCTGCGGTCCTCGAGCCGCTCCACGACCCTCCGCGGCGCGCAGCTGCCGTCGCCGCAGAACCCCAGCAGCGCGCCGGGCTCCTACCCGGAGCCTTGAGCGGCCCGAGCCCCGGGCAGCCCGACGAGCGAGACAGCGCGCTCGTCCCCCGGCCGGGTGGCGACCTGACGCCGGACCCGGCCGCGTCATCGGATGCCACCGGCAGCCACGATCTCCCGCGGCTGTCGACGTTCAGCCTCGAGGGACGCACGGTCCCTGCGCTCTACCTGATCGGCTGGGTGGGCTCCGTGATGGGGCTCGCCGTGCTCCTCGTCGCGTTCATGTCGAGCGGGTCGGGGGCGGCCCCGTGGCTGTTCCTCGTCGGCATCGTCATCCTCGGGGTGGGCCTGGTCGCCGCTGCCGGGTCGCAGGCCGTGGAGGGCGGGCGCCGCCCCGACCTGCCGTACGGCGGCCCGTCGCCCGTGCTCACCTTCGTCGCCGTCATCGCGCTGACGCTGGTGATGATCGTCATCGTCCTCGCCCCGTTGAGCGCGCTCGGGGTGGATGCCGCATCGCCGGCCGCGACCATGTTGTCGCTGCTGCTCACCACGGCCGCATACGTGCTGGTGGTGCGGCTGCTGGTCGTCGGGCCGGGCGCGCTGTCATGGGGGGAGATGGGCGTGCGACGACCCGACGCCGACGCCCTTCGCGAGCTGCTCGTCGGCGCGCTCCTCGCGGTGCCCGCGGTGGTCGTCACGATCCTGCTCGGCGCGATCCTCGCCACGTTCCTCGAGCCCAGCCCGAGCCCCCTGCCGAGCGCCGCCGACGGGGCGGGACTGCTGTTCAACCTCATATCCGCGGCCGTCATCGCGCCGATCGGCGAGGAGCTGTTCTTCCGCGGGTTCGCGACGACGGCGTGGTTCCGGTCCCTTGGCGCAGCGGCGCCGGCGATCGTCCGCGGCGCGGTGTTCTTCGCGTTCGCCCACGTCCTGACCCAGTTCGACTCCTCATTCGCCGTGGGCGCCCAGCGGGCGCTGTTCTCGTTCCTCGCGCTCATGCCGGTCGCGATCGCGCTCGGATGGGTGTTCCTGACGCGGCGGTCGCTGTATGCGGCGATCGGGCTGCACGGGACGTTCAACGCGATCCAGGTCGTGCTCGCGTTCGCGGTCGCGTCGTCCATCGGGTCGTAGCGCGGCCGCGTCCGGGGTGCGCGCGTCCCGGCGACGACGCCCTCTCCGCGGCGCTCCGCGAAGGCGCCGCCAAGCCGACGGTGAGCGCCCGGTAAGGGCGGCTTCCTAGTCTGGGTCGTGTTCCCGGGTCCGGACGGCGGGGGAAATCGGCGGGCTTCCGTCGTTCGGGCCCCGGGGACGCCGACCGGCCCTCGCGATCGCGAGGCGCCGGCCGGAGACACGCCGCCGCACGACGCCACCCGCCCCGAGCGGGTGTGGTCATGGACCCGGCGAACGACACGGTGGCTGACGCTCCTCCGCACCGCCGTGCGACACGCTCCGTCCGGGACCTTCCCGCCGCCGAGCGTCCGCGCGAGCGGCTCGCCCTGCGCGGGCCCGGCGGGCTCTCGGCGGCGGAGCTGATCGCGCTTGTCATCGGGACCGGGGGCGCCGGGCGGAGCGCGATCGACGTGGCGGACGAGCTGGTCCGTCGGCACGCCGGGCTGCGGTCGCTGGCCCAGGCCTCGGACGCGGAGCTTGCAGGGACGCCAGGTCTCGGATCGGCCAAGGCCGCGCGGCTCGCTGCGGCGTTCGAGCTTGGGCGACGCTCGGTCGCGGACTGGCCCTCGGGCCGTTGGACGATCCGCTCGCCGGGCGACATCGCGCGACCGCTCGCTGCGGACATGGGCCGGCTCGAGCGAGAGGAGCTGCGCGTGCTGAGCCTCAACACGAAGAACGTCGTCCAGCGGGCGACCACCGTCTATGTGGGCAACGTGTCCGCTTCGCTCGTGCGGGTCGGGGAGCTGTTCCGGGACGCCGTGCGCCTCGACGCCGCGGGCATCGTCCTCGTGCACAACCACCCGTCGGGCGATCCGACCCCGTCGCCCGACGACCTCCACCTCACGGCCGAGGCCATCGCGGCCGGCCGGCTGCTGGACGTGGACGTGCTGGACCACGTCGTGATCGGGCACGACACGTGGGTGTCGCTGCGGGACCGAGGCGTCGCCTTCGATCGGGCAGGGGCCGCGGTCCCTCGCGGCGGAAGGTGAACGGGTGGGACGCTA
>DASSRG010000026.1:0-6810 GCA_035701885.1 Candidatus Limnocylindrales bacterium | reverse complement strand
CCTCGGTCATGCGGTGGCTCCTCGGGCGGGCGACGGGCGGCGGACGGATGGCGGTGAGGGCCATACTCCGGGCATGCCTGACGCTCGTCAAACGGACGGACCGGTCCCCTCCCCGATCCGGATCGTCGAGCCCGCGCGGGCGCACGCACCGGCCGACCTGGACATCGACGCCGGTACCCGCGAGGCGGCACGACGCGTGCTTGCCCGCGATGGCCGCGACTTCGTCCTCCAGCCGTGGCAGGCGGCCTGGCTCATCGCCACGTCCGAAGGTCGAGAGGGGTTCGTCCCACCCGGCTGCGGTGTCGGTGCGGGCTGGCTCGCGGCGCGTCTCGAGGAGGAGGCCGAGTCGCGCTAGACCGGGCCGTCGGGCGCTACGGGCGGCGAGCTGACGAGGGCGCACCCCCACTGACGATCTGCCGATACCGATCGACCAGCCTCGTCTCGACGCGGTCGAGCGCCGGGCCCCGCAGGTCCCACAGGCCCATGTGCGCGAGGTAGGCCTCGGTCGGGCGCCGACCGCGCTGGTAGGACCAGGCGAACAGGCTGAACGCCGGGAACCACGTGTAGCCGATCAGGGGGATGCCGTCATCGCGCAGCCGGCCCGCAGCGGCGACCGACTCGTCCAGCCATCGCTCCCGCTTCCAGACAGGCCCGAAGACGCTCGTCTCGGTGAGCATGACTGGTCGCCCAGCCCGCTCGTGCCAGCGCCGGAGCGTCGCCTCGAGGTCCGCGCCCGATCCACGCGCCCTCCGCGCGACGGGACGCGCGGCGTCCCCGCCGACCACTCGTCGGCTCATCTGGGGGTAGTAGTTGCCGCCCATCACGTCCATCCGCTCGGGACGCTCGAGGAAGCCTTCGAGCGTCGCCGCAGGCACGCCGGCAGCCATGAGCCACGCCCACATCGGGTGCGCCGGCGTGACACGGGCCTCGACGAGGTCGGCGGCCAGGAACTGCTGCTCGAGCCGATCGCGGACGTACCCCTCGAACCCCGCGTCCTCAGCGC
The DNA here is from genome assembly GCA_035701885.1 of Candidatus Limnocylindrales bacterium. Taxonomy (GTDB): domain Bacteria; phylum Chloroflexota; class Limnocylindria; order Limnocylindrales; family CSP1-4; genus CAIXZV01. The sequence goes on along the minus strand of DASSRG010000026.1, from coordinate 5,807 downwards.
TCACCGACGCCATCGCGTCGACGTGCACGATGCGCACGGCCGGGTGCACGGACCGGAGCGCGGCGATCGTGTGCTGCATTCCCGCGGCGAGCGCCACGAGGACGGCCGCATACCCGCGGGTCCCGCGGCGGTACGGCGGCCAGATCCCGGCCCGCCCCGAGAAGTGCGCGTGGACGCGGGGCTCGTTGAGCGGCGTCCAGTCCGTCGCAAGCCGCCCGTACCGCTCTGCCGCCGCGGCCGCGTACGCGGCGACGCGCGACGGGTAGTCCGGTGCGAGGAACGTCCCCTCGAGCCACAGCGGCGCACCGTAGTGCATCAGGTCGACGATCGGCCGGATGCCGCACACCTCCACCCTGTACGGCAGGACCTCGTCCGTCCAGGACCAGTCGAACCGCCCGGGCTCCGGTTCGACGCGGTACCACGGGATTCCCCACCGCAGATGACGCACGCCGACGTCGCGGATCCGGTCCAGGTCCTCGCGCCACCGGGTGTAGTGGCCCGTCAGCTCGTACTCGTCGAGCCTCCGCCCCGTCCGCGCCACCACGTGCGGGATGAACGTGTCCTCGATGCCGAGCGTCCACGCGAAGGCATCCGGGGAAGTGGCGGCCATTCGCGATTCTCGATGTCCCGCTTCGGGATCTCGACGCTTCAGGCTCGCTCGAAGGCCATCGCGACCGACCCGCCGCCGCCGAGGCACAGCGTCGCGAGCCCGTATCGGCCGCCGCGGCGCTTCAGCTCGTGGAGCAGCGTCGCGACGATACGGGCGCCGCTGGCGCCGATCGGGTGGCCGAGCGCGATCGCGCCGCCGTTCACGTTGACATTCGACCAGTCGAAGCCGAGCTCGCGCCCGTCGGCGAGCGTCTGCGCGGCGAACGCCTCGTTGATCTCCACCAGGTCGAAGGCGTCGGGTGACAGCCCCGTCCGAGCCTCCAGCTTTCGGACCCCCGTCACCGGCGCGAGGAACAGCCACTTCGGCGCGACCTCGGCCTGCGCGTAGCCCACGATCCGCGCCAGTGGCTGGAGGCCGTACTGCTCCACGGCGCGCTCGGACGCGACGACCGTCGCCGCGCCGCCGTCCGTGATCCCCGGCGCGTTCCCCGCGGTCACCGTCCCCACCGTCGCCGAGCCCCTGTCCTCGCCCTCGGGCAGCGCGAACACCGGCGGCAGCTTCGCGAGCGCCTCGGGGGTCGTGTCACGCCGCGGGCTCTCGTCCACCGTCACCACGGTCTCGCGGCCCTTGGCGTCGCGGATCGTCACCGGCGCCATCTCGTCGTCGAACCGCCCGGCATCGGTCGCTTCGACCGCCTTCCGGTGGCTCTCGAACGCGAACCGGTCCTGGTCCTCGCGCGAGACGTCGTTCGAGATCGCGACCCGCTCGGCGTGCGTGCCCATGTGGCAGTCCTCGACCGAGCACCACAGGCCGTCCAGCACCGCGCTGTCCTCGAGCGTCCCGTTGCCCAGGCGGTAGCCGAAGCGCGCCTTGCGCAGCAGGAACGGCGCGCCGTTCATCGACTCCATGCCGCCCGCGACGTATAGGTCGCCGTCGCCCGCCCTGATCGACGCTGCGGCCAGCATCACCGCCTTGAGCCCCGAGCCGCAGACGCGGTTGATGGTCGTGGCAGGCGTCGTGTCCGCGAGGCCCGCCTGGAGCAGCGCCTTGCGCGCCGGCGCCTGGCCGGCGCCCGCCTGCAGGACCTGGCCCATGAACACCTCGTCGATCCGGGCGTCGGCGGGCAGACCGGAGCGGTCGACGGCGGCGCGGATCGCGGTCGCGCCGAGCTCCGTCGCGGGCACGGACGCAAGCGCGCCGCCGAACTTGCCGATCGGCGTGCGGGCGGCCGAGACGAGGTATACGCGGCCGTTCGGGCCGAGATCGGGCTGCGCCATGCGGCCGAGGGTACACCTGCCTCCGGGGCACCCGGCCGCGCGTGGCGGTGCGGCATCGTCGCGACCTAAGATGCCGACGCCGACCCCGCAGCTCGAGGTTCGCGATGCCCGGTGACCGCTTCGCCGCCGACCTCGCAGACCTCGACGCCCTGCGGATCGACGCGCTCACCTGGCTCTCCCCGTCGATCAGCCACGAGCTCGCGAACCCGCTCGCGGCACTGGTCGCATTCAGCGGCCTGCTCGCGGGCGATCCACGCCTCCCACCCGAGGTCCAGGCCGACGTCCGAATGCTGGGCGACGAGGCGGACCGGACATACCGGCTCGTTCGAACCCTCCTGGAGCTGCTTCGCGACCGGCCGCCGGTGTCGGCGCCCGTTGACGTCGCGGTCCTGCTCGACGAGGTCCTCGCGCTCGCGGCGCCACGGATGACCGACATCGATGTCGTCCGCCAGATCGACGAGCCGCCGCCAGTGGCCGACTCGGATCCCTCCGGGCTCCGCCGGGTCATCCTCGTCCTGGTCGTGGAGGCTGTGCGCGCGCTCGGAGCTCGCCCCCGCGGCGCGCGGATGGCGCTGGAAGCGCGGCGGCTGGCGCCGGACCGGGTGGCGGTCGCGCTCGAGTATCGGCACGCGCCGGGCGCACCCGATGCGCAGGTCCCAGACGCGCGACTGCCTGCCGGCGAGCGGGCGATCCCGACGATCGGCGGCATGCTGCGCGTGACGCGCGACGACATCGGCGGCCGGTTCGAGGTCGAGCTGCCGGCGGCCGCGGTGGCGATGCCAGATGCGGACACGAACCGACACGCCCCGCGCGGGCCGGCCCAGCTCACCGTCCTCGTCTGCGACGACGAGGACGCCATCCGCACCCTCCTCGTCCGCGTCCTCGAGCGCGACGGCCTTCGGGCCGTGGCGGCGCCCGACGGTCCCGCCGCCCTCGTGGCGATCGGCAGCGAACCGGTCGATGTCGTCCTCACCGATCACCGGATGGCCGGCATGAGCGGCGTCGGGCTCTACGAGCGCGCGATCGAGCTGCGGCCCTCGCTGCGCACCCGGTTCGTCGTCACCAGCGGCGAGCCCGGCTCAGACGAGCTGCGCGAGTTCGCGGAGCGCACGGGCGTGCGCGTGCTCCCCAAGCCGTTCGACATCCCGGCGATCCCCGCGCTGGTCCGCGAGATCGCGCGTGAGGACACGCCCGATGGCGCACCCGAGCCTCAGCGCGGGTAGGCGTAGAACCCGCGGCCGGTCTTCTGGCCCAGGTGGCCCGCCTCGACGAGGTCGATCAGCACCCGCGGCGGCGCGAACTGCGGCTGTCCCAGTCCCTCCTCGAGCACGCGCATGATGCCCAGGCACACGTCCAGCCCGATGAAGTCCGCGAGCTCGAGCGGGCCCATCGGGTGGTTGAGCCCCACCTTCGCCCCGGTGTCGATGTCCTCGGCGGTCCCGAGTCCCTCCTCGTACGCGCGCATCGCCTCGCCCAGGAGCGGCATGAGGATGCGGTTGACGATGAACCCCGGTCGGTCCGCCGACACGATGACCTGCTTGCCCATCTCGCCGGCAAGGGTGCGGACCGCGGTCTCGGTGGCATCGTCGGTCGCCGCGCCGCGGATGAGCTCGATCAGCGGCATCACCGGCACCGGGCTGAAGAAGTGCATGCCGACGAACCGCGCACGCCGAGCCTCCGCCACCGCGCCCGCGAGGGTGTCGATCGAGATGGAGGACGTGTTCGAGGCGAAGATCGCCGAAGGCGGGGCGATCGTGTCCAGGCGGCTCCACAGCTCCTTCTTGAGCGCCGGGTCCTCGAACACTGCCTCGACGACCAGGTCCGCGTCTGCCGCGAGCGCCGGGTCGTCCGTCGGGGTGAGGCGCGCGAGCGTCGCGTCCCGCTCGCTCGCATGCAGCTTGCTCTTGGCGACAGCGCGCTCGAGATTGCCCGCGATGCGGTCGCGACCGGCCTGGGCGCGCGCGAGGTCCGGCTCGTAGAGCGTCACGTGCTTGCCGATCGCCGCGTGCACCTGGGCGATGCCGTGCCCCATCAGGCCAGCGCCCGCGACGAAGACCCGCTCGATGCTCATCGTGTTCCTCAAGTAGCGTGCTGACAGGCTAGCGCGCTGGCGCTGCCACCACGACGAGCCGCGTTCTCGTCGCCGCGAGCACGAAGAGGCCCACCACGGCGAGCAGCGCCGACGCCAGGAAGATCGCGGGGTAGCCGGCCGTCACCGCGATCGGCGCGAGCACGACCGGCGCGATCCCGAACGCGAGGTCGAGGAACAGGCTCCCGGTTCCCACGACCGAGCCTCGCTCGTCGGCGGGCGCTCGGGCCAGCGCCATCGTCAGGACCGCCGGCATCGTCAGCGCCACGCCCACCCCGAGCACCGCGCTGCCGAAGAGCAGCCCCGGCTGCCCGCCCACGAACCCGATGATCGTGAGTCCCACCGCGGTGAACGAGAGCGCGACGCCCGTCAGGCGAACGCCACCGACCCGGTCCGGAAGCTTCGCGCCGAACAGGCGGACCGTGAGCACGACGGCGCCGAACACCGCCAGCGCCGAGCCGGCGCCGCCGAGCCCGAGCCGCGTCGCATGGAGCGGCACGAAGGTGAGGTACGTGGCCATCCCCCACAGGCCGCACAGGATCAGGACGCCGGGGAGGATCCCTGCCGGATGGATGAACCGGCCGCGGCGGCGCGGCGCCTCGCCGGTCGGGACGGGCGCGGCGGCCTGGGTCTCGGGCACGAACCAGGCGAGCACGGCGGAGCCCGCGGCCAGCGCCGCTGCGACCAGCCACACGCCGTTGTACCCGGCCGCCGCGAGCATCGCCTCCCCGAGGACAGGCCCCACGACGAGCCCCGCGTACAGCGAAAGCGACAGGAGGCTCACGGCCTCGCCCGTGCGGCCCGGCGGCGCGAGGTCGGCGCCGGCCGCGAGTGCCGCGACCAGGAAGGCTGCCTCGGCGACGCCGAGGATGCCCCGGGCCGCCACGAACACCGGAAGCGTCGTCGCGACGAGGTGGAGGCCGAGCGCCGCGACCGTCATGACCGCACCGATGACGAGCAGCGGCCGCCGCCCATGCCGATCCGCCGACCACCCGACGAACGGGCGCGCGGCGAGCGACGCGAAGCTCCAGATGCCGATGGCGATCCCGAACCCGAGCGCGTCGGCGCCGATCGGGCCGAGGGCGAAGCGCGGCGCGACCGGCAGGACGGCACCACCGGCGGTGAAGAACACGAGCGACGACGCGAACACCGCGATGAACGCGGGGCCGAACAGGCGCTCGGAGGGTTGCGTGGACGCCACCGCTAGTCGTCGAGCAGCGCCAGGAGCCGGTCCGCGCCCGCATAGGGGTCCAGCTCGTGGCGCGCGACCGCGTCGTAGACCTCGCGCGTGGCCGGCGCGTGGTTGGCGGCACTCAGCCGCTGGCGGATCCGGGCGCCCAGGACCGCCGTCACCTGCGCCTCGGCGCGCGCGAGGCGAGCCTCGGTCGTCGTTCGCTCCCGGTCCGCGGCGCGGTGGCGGTCGAGCGTCGCGAGGAGCTCGGGGATGCCGTCGCCCGTGGCGGCCGTCGTCACCAGCACGTCGGGTCGCTTCGGCGTCGGTCGGTTCGGGTCGCGATCCTCGCGCGCGACCGTCGGCACGAGCATCGCCCGGAGCTGTGCGGCGGTCCGCTGGGCGCCCGGCCGGTCGCCCTTGTTCACGACGACGATGTCGGCGACTTCCAGCAGGCCCGCCTTGATGGCCTGGACCTCGTCCCCCATCTCGGGCGCCTCGAGCACGACGGTCGTGTCGGCGGCCGCGGCCACCTCGACCTCGCTCTGCCCCGTCCCCACGGTCTCGAGCAGCACGATGTCGAAGCCCGCCGCGTCCAACACGGTTGCCGCGGCCGTCGACGTCGCGGCCAGCCCGCCCGCGTGCCCGCGCGACGCCATC
>DASSRG010000025.1:0-40366 GCA_035701885.1 Candidatus Limnocylindrales bacterium | reverse complement strand
CGCGGGAACCCCTCGGGGCACTATCTGGTCATCGGCCGGCACACAGCCGGCGGCCAGTCAGGACCCCGAAAGGAGACGCGTGATGTCCGCGCAGACCCCGTACCTGGAGGTGGACGCCATCGGCGTCTTCCCGACCGTCTTCCTCCTCCTCGTGATGCTCCTCACGGCGCTCGGCATCGTCGCCCACGTGGCGTTCGGCTGAGCCCGTCGCTCCTCCCGCTTCCCCGCGAGCCCCGCCAGACCCGGCGGGGTTCGTGCCGTTAACGCCGGTCGTCAGCGACCCCGCGCGCCGCGGGAGAGCTCGCGTCCCCGGCCGGGATGTCGATCGACTCGCCCGGCGCGAGGACACGGACCGGCACACCCGGTGCCAGCCGCGACGCGATGTCGGCGAAGACGGCGCCCGGCGTGTCGAACGGCCTGGAGACGACGCGGCGGAGCCCGGCGGGGTAGAACGTCCCCCAGTGGATCGGGACCGCGAGCCGCGGCGCGAGCAGCGCGGCAGCCTCGGCGGCGCGGGCCGGGTCCATGTGCCCCTCCCCGATCGTGGGGCCCCATCCCCAGACGGGCAGCAGCGCGACGTCCAGCGATCCCGCCATGTCGCGCATGCCCGCGAACAGGTCCGTGTCCCCCGGGAAGTAGACGGACCGCGACCCGCGGATCACCGCCCCGATCGCCGGGCCGGTGGGCCCGAACGGCTCGCGCTTGCCGGAGTGCTCGGCATGCACGATCTCCAGCCGCACTCGATCGATGGTCAGCCCGTCACCGGGGATGACCTCCTCGACCGGCCCGAGCCCCCACTTCCCCGCCATCCGGCCGAACCCGCGGGGAACGATGACCGTCGGCTCGCCCGGGATCCCCTTGAGTGACGGCTGGTCGAGGTGGTCGTGGTGCCCGTGGCTGATGAGCACGGCGTCGAGGTCTGCGAACAGCTCCGGGAGCACGGCGGCGACCTGGCGACGGACGGGCCCGAAGCCCTGGCGCAGCACGGGGTCGGTCAGGATCCGGAGGTCGTCGATCTCGATCAGGACCGTCGAATGGCCGAGGAACGTCAGCCTCGCGCGCGCCGGACCCGCAGTCACGGCCGGCGACGCGGCCCGGACGGCGCGCCACGCCGGGTCGAGGGCGGCCGGTCGATCGGGCATGGGCGGATGGTGCCACGGCCCGCGCGCCACGTCGCGGCAGTCCGATCCATCCCGGCCGGTCCCCACGCACACGAGAAGCGCCGGCCACGACAGCCGGCGCTTCGTGCGTTCCGGGAGATTGCGGGGCCGGCTCGGGTCGGCCTCCGCGGGCAGGGCTAGGTGCCCGCCCGCCAGTCCCCGATCGTGGTCGACAGCTTCCCGATGACCGATCGGTAGTACCGGCTCGGCGCATACGGGTCCATGCGCGCCTTCACCCCGTCGATCTTCGTCGACGTGAAGCTGAAGCGATAAGTGGACGTCTTGTTCGGGTCGGTCCAGAACAGGCCGGCCATCGTGGTGCTCGCCGAACCCTTGAACAGCCCGCGCACGACGTACCCGATGCTCGTGATGCCGCTCGCGAACACCGCCTTGGCACCGGCCTTGATGAAGCCGTAGCCGTAGTTGTCCACGCGCTTGATCGCGGTCGACTTGGTCGGGTTCGCCCTCCCCCACTCGCTGTTGCCGGACGCGTAGCACAGCCGGTTGAGCGCGACGACCGCGTTCTTCGCGAGGTCAAGCTGCTTCATGTAGTACTCGCCGTAATACTTCACGTTCGAGTTGCCGTTGCCGTAGCTCGCGTTGAGCCCGAACCCGTTCTTCGAGGTCGTGGAGTACGGGTAGTAGGGACTTGGCCAGCCGTTGCCGTGGCCCAGATAGATCAGCAGGTTGGCCCCGACCGCCGCGTTCTTCACGCGCGACCAGGTCGCGTACGGGCTGTAGATCTCCTTGACGGTTGCGCCGTAGCTCCGAGCCAGGTCGGCGAGCTTGCGAGCGCTGTCCTTGTAGGACGCCGTCTGGGAGGCGACCGGACCGACGACGATGACGACCTTGCGGGTCGCGGCCTGGGCCTCCGGGGCCGAGGCGGTCGCGCCGGTGATGACGACGAGAGCGGCGAAGACCGCGATCAACAGCGATCGCGTCTTCCTGAGCGACGCCCGCTGGGCGCCTGTACGGTGGTCGGGCAACAGTCGTGCCTCCTCTCTGCCGGACGCGGCACCATGCGGTGCAACGACGGTGGGAATGGGCCGTCGGCGGCGGGCGGGGGCGGCCGGGCACGTGACTGCACGAGGGCGAGCCAGGGGCGATCGTCTGGGGACCGATCGAGGTGCCGGGTGGCGTACCACCCGAAGGGTGCGACAGGGTGCCTGCCGGGGGCGACGGCTGTTCGGTTTTCGGGCCTGTCTGCAATCGGGTGGCGACCTGGGGGTCCGCGGCAGTATGCCAGAGGCGAAGGGTCCCACGACGTGCCGAACGGCACATCCGTCACAGGACGTATCGTTCTCGTGACAGTCGGGCGCGCGGAGCGTCCATCCGGGTGGGAGAGCTGGTGGACGTGACGACCGCGCGGGGGGTGGCGCTCGCCACCCAGGGCCTGGCGAAACGCTACGGCTCGAGGGTTGCCCTCGACGGGCTGGACCTCCGGGTGCCCGAGGGCGTCGTCTACGGGTTCCTGGGGCCCAACGGCGCCGGCAAGACGACGACGATGCGGATCCTCACCGGGCTCGTGCGGCCCGACGCGGGACACGTCGAGGTCCTGGGCCGGCCCTTCGGGCGGGGTGACCGGCGGCGGCTGTTCGAGGTGGGCGCGCTCATCGAATCACCGGCGTTCTACCCGTTCCTCTCGGGGCGCGAGAACCTGCGTGCGCTCGCCGCGACCGGCGCCCGCGTGCCCGTCGCCCGGATCGATGAGCTGCTCGAGCTTGTCAACCTCCGTGACCGCGCGGGCGACCGCGTGTCGGGCTACTCGCTCGGGATGAAGCAGCGGCTGGGGATCGCGGCGGCGCTCCTGTCCGACCCCCGGCTGCTGCTCCTCGACGAGCCCGCGAACGGGCTCGACCCGGCGGGGATCGTCGGGATGCGCGAGACGCTGCGACGGCTCGCCGACATGGGCAAGACCGTGTTCGTCTCCAGCCACATCCTGTCCGAGGTCCAGCAGCTCGTCGACGTCGTCGGCATCATCGCGCGCGGTCGGCTCGTACGGGAGGGCCGGGTCGAGGAGCTGCTTCGGGAGGCGGGCTCCGTCAGGGTGCGCGTGGCCGCGGACGAGGTGGCACGGGCGATCGAAGCGCTGTGGCCGGTCGCCGGTGGTGCCGCAGCGGCGGCCGCAGGCGCGACGGCGCCGGTGTCCGCCGAGGACGGGCCGGAGCCCGGCTGGATCGCGGTGAGGGTCGATCCTGCCCGAGGCGCGGAAGTGAACCGCGCGCTCGCGGCCGCCGGGGTGTACGCGTCCCGGCTCGAGACCGGGACGACGCTCGAGGGACTGTTCCTCGAGCTGACCGGGTCGCACCCCGACGTCGCGGCGGTGGGCGGGTCCGGATCCGGATCGGCGGCGGCGGGCGGTCCCCCCGCGCCACCGCCCGCCACGGGATGGCGGTCATGAGGATCCTGGTCGCGACGCTGCGCAAGCTCGCCCGGCGGCCGGCGAGCTACGTGAGCCTCGGCCTGGTGGCGGCGCTGCTCGGTCTCGTGTTCGTCAGCATCATCATCACCGCGCGCCTCTCGACGGACCCCACGTCCGCGCTGACGACCCGGGCGATCGTGTCGTTCCCGAACGCGTGGACGAACATCCTCCAGCTGATCCTCGGCGTCGCCTCGTTCCTCGCGCTCGCTTACGCGGGCGCCGTGGCCGGGTCGGAGTGGTCGTGGGGAACGCTGAAGTCGGCGATCGCGCGGGGCGAGAGCCGCGGCGGCTACCAGGCCGCGACGTTGTTCGGGGTCGCCGTCGCGGTCGTCATCGGGCTGCTCGTGCTGTACCTCGCCGGGATCGCGCTGTCGGTGGTGGGGTCCGTCGTCCTGGGCCAGCCGCTGGACGCGGTCGGAGATCCGGATGGCATCGCGGCCGTGCCCGAGGCGCTGGCTCGGGCGATCGTCGCGCTCACGTTGTACGTGTCGTTCGGGTACGCCGTCGCGACGGTCGCCCGGAGCCAGATCGCGGGGATCGCCGTCGCGATCGTCGTGTACTTCGTCGAGGGCATCGCCCGGTTCTTCCTGTCCGACCTGCTCCAGTGGTCGCCGTTCGCCGCGGCCGAGGCGCTGGTGTCGGGCGGCGGCAGCGTGAGCATCGGCAACGGGCCGGGGTCGGTGACCCTGCAGCGGCTCGACGACCCGCTCGCGCTGGTGGTGTCGCTGGCCTGGATCGCGATCGGCGTCGCGGTCGCCGTGGCGTTCACCGAGCGGGCGGAGATCGGCGGGTAGGGGTAGGCGCCTCGCGCGCGCTGCCGTGCCCTCACCCGGTGAGCGGTAGCCACGAACCGCGGCTCAGCGGCGGGCGATCGGCGCGAGGACGCCCTTCGTGAGCCGGACGAGGTCGGCGGGTGCGAGCTCGATCTCCAACCCTCGGCGCCCGGCCGACACGTGGATCGAAGGCCAGCCCGAGGCGCTCGCGTCGAGCGCGAGCGGAAGCGGTCGACGCGTCCCCAGCGGCGAGATCCCGCCGAGCACGTAGCCGGTCGCGCGCTCGGCGTCGGCGGGCGGGGCGATCGCCGCCTTCCGGCCGCCCAGGGCATCCGCTGCCGCCTTGAGGTCCACCTCGGCGTCGGCGGGCACGACCGCGAGCGCGAGCCCTCCATCCACGCCGACCACGATCGTCTTGAACACTCGCCGGGGGTCCAGCCCGAGTGCCTCAACCGCCTCCAGCGCATACCCGCGGCCACCCTCGTGAAGCGACGATCGCGCGTCGTGCGCATATTCATGCACCTCGAAGGTGATCCCCGCCCGGCGTGCGACGTCGATCGCGCGCGTTCCGCCCGTGCCCATGGGGGGCATTGTCGGGTATGCTCCGACCGTCCGGCGGTTGCCGCCGCCTGCCGCGAGCATGGATCGCGCGGGCGCCGCGCCGGGCACCTTTCACGAACGAACGACGGCCGCCCCTGCGGCCCACGGAGCACCAGACCAGCTTGGCATTCGCAGACCTCGGGCTCTCCCCGGACCTCCTCAAGACCGTCGAGGAGGAGGGGTACACGGAGCCCACGCCCGTCCAGGAACGGGCGATCCCGATCGTCCTCTCCGGCCGCGACATCCTCGCCGCGGCCCAGACGGGCACCGGCAAGACGGCCGCCTTCACGCTCCCGATCCTCGACCGGCTCCGCCAGCACGCGAACACCTCGTTCTCGCCGGCGCGGCACCCGGTCCGCTGCCTCGTCCTGACGCCCACCCGCGAGCTCGCGGTGCAGGTCGCGGACTCGGTGAAGACCTACGGCCGCCGCGTGCCGCTGCGGAGCGCCGTCGTGTACGGCGGGGTGCCCCTGGACCCCCAGATCAAGGAGCTCCTCGCGGGCGTGGAGATCCTCGTCGCGACCCCCGGCCGCCTGCTCGACCTCGTCGGGCAGCGCGCCGCGAACCTCGCCCAGGTCGAGATCCTGGTCCTCGACGAGGCCGACCGGATGCTGGACATGGGCTTCATGCCGGACATCCGCCGCATCCTCGACCTGCTGGTCAGCCGCCGCCAGACGCTGCTGTTCAGCGCGACGTTCAGCGACGACATCAAGCGCCTCGCGGGCTCGATCCTCAACAACCCCGAGACCGTCGAGGTCGCGCGCCACGGCACCGCTGCCGAGACCGTGCGCCAGCTCGTCTACCCGGTCGACCGCGACCGCAAGGAGGAGCTCCTCGCCCACCTGATCATCGAGGGCGACTGGCACCAGGTCCTCGTGTTCACCCGCACGAAGCTCGCCGCCTCGCGGCTCGCGTCCTGGCTCGATCGGCACGGCGTCGCGGCCACGGCGATCCACTCGGACCGCGCGCAGAGCGATCGCACGAAGGCGCTGGAGGCGTTCAAGAACGGCGAGATCCGCTGCCTCGTCGCCACCGACGTGGCCGCGCGCGGCCTGGACATCGACGCGCTCCCGCACGTCGTCAACTTCGAGCTGCCGTGGAACCCCGAGGACTACGTCCATCGCATCGGACGCACGGGCAGGGCAGGCGCAACGGGCGACGCGATCAGCCTCGTGTGCATCGACGAGGCGGACCTGCTGCGTGGCGTCCAGCGGCTGCTCCAGCGGGCGATCGACTGGGAGGTCGCGCCGGGCTTCGAGCCGCACCAGCGCGATTCGCGCCCCCTGCGAACACCGCGCGGCGCGGCACCGTCCACCGGGTCCGGACGCACGAGGTCGTCGTCAGGGGGCTCGCGCGCGGGATCGGGCACCCGCCGCCGCTCGCGCGTCGCGTAGGGCTCGTCCGCCCCGTCAGGCGGCCGCGGTCCGCTCGGGCTCGGTCGCTCGCCCGACCCGCATCCCGAGGCGAGCGCACGCCCGCGCGAACGTCACGGCATTCGCCGGTGCACACGCGCGTGGGTCGTTGTTGAAGTAGACCCAGGCGTCGGCGTGCGGGCCCCACGCGTCGCACAGGCGTCTCGCCCACGTCTCGAGCGCCCGCTCGCCATAGCAGGGTCTGGGCGTCGCCGTCCCCTCGTGGAAGCGCAGGTACGTCCAGTCCGCCGTCTTCCAGATCGGCCGCAACGGCCCGCGCCGGTCGGCGAGGCACAGTGCCGCGCCGCGCGCCTCCAGCACCGCGCGGACGTCGTCGCTGTCCCAGCTGGGGTCCCGAACCTCGACCGCCACCCGCCAGCCCGGCGGAACGCGCGCCAGCGTCCGGTCCAGCCGCGCCGCGTCGGCCGGGAACCTGGGCGGCAGCTGGACGAGGATCGGCCCGAGCTTGGGCCCCAGGCCGCTCGCCCGCTCGACCAGCCGGTCCACCGCCTCCTCGGGCTCGCGGAGCCGCAGGATGTGGGTCAGGTACCGGCTCGCCTTTACCGCCATCGTGAAGTCGGGCGGGGTGCGCGCGGCCCACGCCTCGAACGTCCGCCGTTCGGGCAGCCGGTAGAACGCCGCGTTGGACTCGACGGTGTCGAACGCCGTGGCGTAGTGCTCGAGCCAGCGTGCCTGTGGCAGGCCCGTGGGGTAGAACGGCCCGCGCCAGTCGCGGTACTGCCAGCCCGACGTCCCGATCCTGACGACCATTCACGGACCGTCGGCCCAGGGACGTGACGCGCGCGGTGCCGGGGATCAGCCGGCGGGCTTCACCGGCGCGACGATCTTCACCAGCTTGCGCATGAGGACCGCCGGGTCGTACGTGTTCTGGTTGGTCAGGATCGCGATCGAGATCCCGGGACCACGCAGGTAGCGAACGGTGTTCTGGAAGCCGAGATACCGGCCCGAATGGCCGAGCGTCGGCTGGCCCGAGATCGTGATGAGCTGCACGCCCAGCCCGTACGTCACGATCGCGTGCATCGCCCGGGTGTACTTCGCGTCGCGCAGCATCTCCTTGAACATCGCCCTGGACACGACACGGCCGGAACCCCAGGCCTGCATCCACTTCGCGGCGTCCATCGCGGTGCCGGCGACCGAGCCCGCACCGCCTGCCGCGGTCACGACCGAGCGGAAGGGCATCATGTCGGACCGCGGGGCGACGGCCTTCGCGAGCGACCCGCTTGCGGTGCGATACACGCGGTAGCCGCGCGCGCCCTTCACCTTCGGCTCCTCGACGCCCTGGTACCACGCGGTCTCGAGGCCCAGCGGGTCGAGCAGCCGCTCCCGCACCTCCGTCGCGAGCGGGCGGGACGTGACGTGCTCCACGAGCTCGCCCAGGAGCAGGTAGTTGGTGTTCGAGTAGTCGTAGATCGTGCCGGGCTTGGGCCGGACCTTGGGCACGTACTTCCAGGTTCGGGCCGCCGTCCAGGTGGCCCGCTTGTCCGCCTGCAGGGCCCGGTCGATCTTCGCGTTCGAGAAGAAGTCCGGCAGGCTGCTCCGGTGGTCCAGCAGCATCCGGACGGTGATCCGCTTGTCGAGACGGTATGCGGGCAGGTACTGCGCGGCGGGGGCGTCGAGATCGACCTTGCCCTCGTCGACGAGCTGCAGCACGACCGCGGCCGTCAGCGTCTTCGACACCGACGCGAACGCAAACCCGGTGTCGGTGGTCATCGGCCGCTCCGCGGCGATGTCCGCGCGGCCCGACGCGCCGACCCAGCTCCGGCCGTCGTCCCACAGGACCGCGACCGACAGGCCGGGGATCCCGGTCTTCGAGCGGAAGTCGTTGATCGCCTTCTGGAGCTTCTTGGCGGGGACGGTTGCGGCGGTCGGTGCGACAGGCGCCGCGCTCGGCGAGGGGCTGGCGGCCGCCGGGGGCGCGGACTCGAGGGCGGGCGGGGGCGCCGAAACCTGCGCGTTCGCGGTCTCGCCGGTGGGCTCCGGCGTCGCCTCCAACGGGGCGTCCGAGGGCGCGTGCGTGGCCCCGGCGACGGCGACGCTGTCGGGGCTGCGGTTCGGGGAGGCGAACACGCCGGTGATCGCGAGCACGACCGCGATCAGCGCGACGACGACGATGCCGAGGCCGGCCGAGGACCGGAGCACGCCGCGCGCGCTGTCGGAGCCGCGGGTTCGATGATCCCGGGGGCCATCCGACGAGGCCGCGGCGGCGCCCATGGGACGCGCGTGCGGCTGGCGCGATTCGCGGTCGCGCTCGTGGGGCTCGTTCGGCATGATGGTGAGACGATAGCGGGTGACGCGCCCGGGGGCATGCGACGCGTGGACCAGCTCGCCCTCCCCGTTCGCCCACGACTGGAACCCGATGCCCGACGACCGCTCCGCCGCGACCCTCATCCGCGAGGTCGGCCTGCTCGCCGACGGCCCCGTGACATGGGGGAAGCCCGTCCGTCACGGCGCCCCCGGCGTGTTCCTCGTCGAGCTGCCCGCACCCGTGACGTCGCCGGGGCTGGACCTGGCCCTCGTGGGCAAGTGGCTCGAGCGCGTCCCCGAGCTGCGGCTGGACGGCGAACGGCCGCACTCGAAGGAGCTGCTCGCGCGGCTCGCGTCGTTCTGGCTGCCGTCGCAGCCGGTGTTGTTCGTCGGCTCGACCGGGGGGTCCGTCGCGGGCCGTGTGGCGGGGATCGCGAAGACGGTGCCGGGCGACCGGAAGCCCGCGTCGTCCGCGTTCTGGCTCCACTTCCTGCGCTCGCGCGCCGAGCTCCGGGTGTGGTGGGCCGCGACCGATGCGCCCGAGGAGTACGAGGATGCGCTGCTGGACGCGTTCGGGGGCGGCGTCCCCGAGGCGGACCGGGCGGCGCTCCCCGACCACGGTGTCGTGCTGCCGTGGGCCGTCCTCCGGTCGCCGTCGGGCGTCCGGAAGCCGACGGGCATCACGAACCCGCTCCTACCGGAGGTCAAGGCACCGGAGCCGCCGCCCGTGACCCGGATCGTGGAGCTGCCACCGGCCGAGGCCGACGGGGCCCGCGACGAGGCGAAGCGCGGCCGTCGTCCGGCGCCGGGGCGTGGGGCCGGACGGGTCGCCTCCGCGGCCGCGTATGCCGCCCAGGGCTCGCCGCGCAAGGCGCCGACGGAGCCGCTCGCCCTGTCGCCCGAAGGACTGACCCGTCTCGAGGCGGAGCTGGAGGCGCTCAAGGCACAGCGTCCGGAGGTCATCAAGCGCATCGCGACCGCCCGCGAGCACGGCGACCTCAAGGAGAACGCGGAGTACCACGCGGCCCGCGAGGAGCAGGGCTTCCTCGAGGGCCGGATCACCGCGCTCGAGGCGAAGCTCAAGAACGTCGTCGTCGTCGCCCCTACGGAGCGCGGCGCGATCGTCGAGCTCGGCTCGCGCGTCCGGGTCGAGGAGAGCGGCGAGGAGTCGGTGCTCCAGATCGTGTCGTCGGCGGAGGCGAACTCGCGCGAAGGGCGGATCTCGAGCGTCTCGCCCGTCGGTGCGGCGCTGCTCGGCCGCAAGGTGGGCGATGCCGTGACGATCATCACGCCCGGCGGCGAGATCCGGTACTCGGTCCTCGAGATCTCCTGACCGCGGCCGGAACGGGGGTCAGCGGGCCGTCCGGCCGCGCCGGCCGCCGCCGGCGACAGAGGCGACCACCAGCAGCACGCCGAGGCCGATCGCCAGGAACGGCAGGACGTCTTCGAACTGTGCGATGGGCTCGCCCGACAGGCCGACGACGCCTTCGAAGAACAGCGCGAACCCGACGAACAGCGCGAGGCCCACGAGCGTCGTGCGCAGGCCGTCGCGCGCGAGCTCCCCGTCGCCGCGCACGAGGCCGTACAGCAGCATGCCGAGGCCGGGACCCGTGGGAGCGACGAGCGCCCACGCGTACGCCCAGGTGGCATAGGCGTCGTACGTGTCCTGGACCCACAGGACGAGGCCGACCATCGTGATGATCGCGCCCGGGATCGCCAGGCCGAGCCCGCCACGCGGCGGCACGGCGAACGACGCGACGAGGAGCGCGAGCCCCGGCACGACGACCCACAGCGGCCACGCGGAGCCGTCGAGCCCGATGTCGGTCAGGCGAGTGACGAGGAGCAGGCCGCCGGCGGCGACGAGCAGAACCCCGAACACGAGCGCCGGCGTGTTGCCGCCGGCACCCTCGGTCGGGGACGCATGACGCGAGGGGGCGGCCGCGCCGGGTTGCGGCGAGCCCGTGGCGTGGGCCGGCTGCGGCCCACGGGCCGGTGACGGGACGGACTCCGCGGGCGGGAGTTCGCTCCCGGCCGACGGGGGCGGCGGCGGGGGCGTGGCCGACGATCCGGCGGACGTCGCAGGCGGCCCGCCCGCGGGCGGGAGGTCGACGGGGGAGGTCGGGGTGTCGTCGGTCATTGCGCGCTCCGGTCGGGCACCCATCCTACGCCGCGCTGCCGATTCGCCTCACCTGCCGAACGGCACACGGCCGTCGGGGCGACGGCACGAACCGGCGCACTGTCGAACCCCGGACATGAAAGAACCGGCGGTCCCATGTCGGGACCGCCGGTCCGGGAAGGGTCAGGCGAGCGAGAGCCGGAGGCCGAGGACGCGACGCGCGTCGCTCTTGCGGGGCTCCTGCTTGTGGATCCGTGCGACGAGCCGGGTGTTCGCCGACTCGCGGCGGAGCTCTTCCTGCTTGCCGAGCACGAACCTGAGGTTCTGCGTGCCGTACATCTCTCTAGGTCTCCTTTCCCCGGCCCGCTGACTGCGTTCCGGTATGGAGATCATCGGCCCGTGGAGCGCGCATGGAGACGGACGGAGATGCGCAATCACGCGGCGGAACGACGGGCGGCGCGCTACGTCAAGGTCGAACGGCAGGGCTACGTCAGATGACGGAGCGGGATCGGGTGCCGGCGCGCGTGGTGCGCCGGGGCGTCAGGCCTTGGGCGGCTCGGCGAGCTTGTGCTCGACCGCCCACAGCGCCGCCTGCGTGCGCGACGCGAGACCGAGCTTGCCGAGGATGTTCGACACGTACGTGCGCGCGGTGCGCTCCGTGATGAACAGCTCCGCGCCGATCTCCTTGTTGGACATTCCCTGGCCCAGGAGCCGCATCACGTCCTTCTCGCGGTCGGTGAGCGGCTCGACCGGCTCGGGGTCCTTCTTCGCGCGCATGCGCTGCGCGAGCAGGCGCGCGACCTGCGGGTCGAGATGGACCTCGCCGGCGAACGCCGCCCGGATCGCCTGCGCGACCTCCTCGGCCTCGGCGTCCTTGAGCACGTAGCCCGACGCGCCGGCCTCGAGGGCCGCGGTGACCTTCTCCTCCTCGATGAAGCTCGTCATCGTGACGATCTCCGTCTCGGGCAGCTCGGCCTTGATCCGGCCGATGGCCGTCACGCCATCCATGTTCGGCATGAGCAGGTCCATCAGGACGACGTCCGGCGTGAGCCGGCGGGCCATCGCCACGCCCTCGGAGCCGTCGGAGGCCTCGCCGACGACGTCGATGTCGGGCTGGAGGTCGAAGAACGAGCGGAGGCCCATCCGGACGACGGCGTGGTCGTCCACGAGGAGCACGCGAATCGGTGTGACGGCGTCCGTCATCAGGTCTCCGGGAACGCGATCGACCGAGGTGGTCGGGGTGGCAGTCGGCATCGGGAGTCTACTACAGGATCAGGCCCGCTCCCCGGACGGGGACGGGCCCGACGGAGGTGGGCTGTGCGGCCTCGGAGGAGTCGGCAGCGGCCTCGTAGCGACCGTTGGGCCGCGCATCC
This sequence comes from Candidatus Limnocylindrales bacterium, assembly GCA_035701885.1. GTDB lineage: Bacteria > Chloroflexota > Limnocylindria > Limnocylindrales > CSP1-4 > CAIXZV01. Next base: position 28,245 of record DASSRG010000025.1, on the reverse strand, counting down.
GGGGTCGGGGCGGTGATCGGGTCGACGAGGGTCAGCGCCGGCGCACCCTTGACCCTGGCGATGTCCGCCTCGGCCTCCTCGATCCGGTCGACCTCGCCGGCGAGGCGGTGGTCCATGCACCGGGCGATCGCGGACGAGAGGTCGCCCGGCTTGAACGTCTTGCGGACGAACGCGTCCGCGCCTGCGTCCATGGCCTGGTGCTCCAGGTCCGGCGACCAGCCGACGGCCAGGATCGCGACGGCGGCGTCCTGCTGCCGGAGCTGCCGGATCAGCGCCATGCCGTCCGATACCTCGGGCAGGCGGGGATCGAGCACGACGACCTGCGGGCGGTATGCCTGCGCGAGGGCAACGGCCTCGCCGACATGTCCTGCGGATCCGACCACGTTGAACCGGTGGCGGATACCGAGGATCCCCACGACGCTCTCCCGCGTCCGGTCGTCCGCATCGACGACCAGGATTCGGAGCGCGCTGACCGTGCCGGGCTCGTCGGCGGCGTGGTCAGGTTCGTTGGCGGCTGAGGACATGCGCCGATCGTGCCGGAGGTCGCCCCGCCTGATCAGGGACGACCGCCGTGGGAACCCGCCGGGCAAATGACGTATCCGGCGTGCGACAGGTGTCGCGGCGGGAGGCCAATCCACGCTGGGCGCACCGGTCCCGCCGGTTCGGCCGGGTGCCTGTCGGGTTGCCGACAGGCACCGGCTGCGGAGACTGTCTAGACGGGCCGCGGGGGCTGGTGCGCGCCCGAGGCGAGCGTCAGTCGACCTCGTCGGCCGGCCGGAGCGCATCCACCGGAACGCTCTCCGGGACGACCACCTCGATGAGCGTCCCGTTGCCCGGCGTCGAGGTGACGGTCAGCCGGCCCCCGAGCCGCTCGGCGCGGGCGCGCATCCCGGTGAGGCCGAGGTGGCCGTCAGGGACCTTCGAAGGATCGAAGCCCCGTCCGTCATCGACGACGCGCAGCCGCACGCCATCGGGCACGCGGTCCACCTCGAGCCGCACCTGGCGGGCGCTCGCGTGCTTGACGACGTTGTGGAGCGCCTCCTGGGCGATCCGGTACAGCGTCTCCTCCACCTCGATCGGCGGGCGCTCGGGCAGGTCGGCCTCCACGACGACCGGCAGCCCGATCCGGCCCGACAGCGACGCCGAGTGGGTCCGCAGCGCCTGGATCAGGCCGTGCTCCTCGATGTTCCCCGGCCGGAGCTCGAAGATCAGCGCCCGCATCTCGGCGAGGGCGTCGCGCTGGAGCTCGCGCAGCGAGGCCAGCTTCTCCGGCACCTGTGACGGGTCCTTGTCCAGCAGCAGCTCGATCGAGCGCGACAGGAGCGTCATCGAGAACAGCGCCTGGGTCACCGAGTCGTGGAGCTCGCGCGCGAGGTGCGAGCGCTCCTCGGACGAGGCGAGCTCGGCGGCCTGGCGCCGAAGCCCTCGCTCCAGGCGCTCACGCTCGGACACGTCGCGCGCGGCGCCGTGCGCGCCCAGGAACGCGCCGTCGTCCCCGACCATCCCGATGCCGGTGATCTCCATGGCCAGCTCCCGCCCGTCGCGCGTCCGGACGTTGAGCCGCGAGCGGTGGGCGACCGTCGGGCGCCGCTGGAGCCAGCGGAAGCGCGCGAGCGCCCCACGCCGGTTCTCCTCGGCCGCGAGATCCGCGAACGACCGCCCGAGGAGCTCCTCCGGCTCCCAGCCGAGGACGTCGTGGGACTGGTCCGAGACGAACGTGAACATGCCATCGGCGTCGGTCATCCACACGAGGTCGGGCGACGACTGGACGAGATACCGGTAGCGCTCCTCGGACTCGCGCAGCTCCCGCTCGAGGCGCTCGCGCTCCCGGATGTCGCGTGCGGAGCCGTGGACGCCCGAGAACTCCCCGTCGATCCGCATCGCGGCCGCTGTGACCTCGAACGGGCGGAAGGTGCCGTCCTTGTCCAGGAGCTCCATGCGGGCGGTCAACGTCTGCCGGCCGTCGGCAAGCTCCGCGAAGCGGCGCCCGGCGGGGATGCCGTCCGGCGTTCGCACGATGTCCCGGAAGTGGCGGCCGATGACCTCGCCCGGCACCCAGCCGAGCGCCCGTTCGACGGACTCCGAGAAGTACGTGATGACGCCTTCGCCGTCGGTCGCGTAGATGACGTCTGGCGAGTTCTCGACGAGGAACCGGTAGCGCTCCTCGCTCTCGCGCAGCTCGCGCTCCAGGCGGTCCCGCTCGGCGACGTCGCGGGCGATGCCGTAGACGTTCGCGACCTCGCCGTCGCGCACGACGGCGACCGAGGACACCTCGAACGGCCGCAGCGTCCCGTCCTTGTGCCGGATCAGGAGCCGGTGGGTCTGGGTGACGCCGGGCTCCTGCGCGAGGCGTGCCCAGTTCTCGTTCGTCATCTCGACCGACTGCTCGTCGATGTACTCGCGGAACGGGCGGCCGAGCACCTCCGACGGGTCCCAGCCGAGCAGGTCGCGCACGCGGTCGGAGACGAACTCGTAGCGCCCCAGCTTGTTGGTCGCCCAGATGAGGTCGGGCGACGACTGGATCACGGAGCGGTAGCGCTCCTCGGACGCGCGCAGCTCTGCCTCGAGCCGCTCGCGCTCGCTGATGTCGCGGGCCGAGCCGTGCACCCCGGCGAAGTTGCCCTGTCCGTCGACCTGGCCCACCGAGTGGATCTCGACCGGGATCGACCCGCCGTCCTTGTGCCGCAGCTCCAGGCGCAGCACCTGGGACACGCTGGGGTCGGCTGCGATCACCTCCCAGCGGTCGAGCGCGACCGGCATCGTCTCGGGGGTGATGATCTTCTCGAACGTCTCGCCGATGAGGTCCTCGGGCGTGAACCCGGTCAGCGCCTCGACGGTGTCGGACAGGAACGTGAACCGCGTCTGGGAGTCTGCCGAGAACACGACATCCGGCGCGTTCTCCACGAGGAACCGGTAGCGCTCCTCGGACGCTCGGAGCTGGTTCTCCAGGCGCTCCCGCTCGCTGATGTCGCGGGCGACGCCACGGATCGCCGTCAGCTGGCCCAGCTCGTCGACCTGGCCGACGACGCTGACCTCGAACGGGATCTTGCGGCCGCCGACCTTGTGCCGGATGAGCAGCCGATCCGTGGACGGCTTGCCCGGGTTGGCGGCGATCTCCGCGATTCGCTGGGCGGCGTCGGGGAACGACTCCATGTCGATGAAGTCGGTGAACCGGTGCCCGATGAGCTCGTTCGGCGCGTACCCGATGACCTCCTCGGTGCGGTCCGAGTAGAACGTGTACACGCCGTTGCCGTCCATCTCGAAGATCAGGTCCGGCGACGACTGGACGAGGCCGCGGTACCGCTCCTCGGACGAACGCAGCTCGCGCTCGAGGCGCTCCCGGTCGCTGATGTCGCGCAGCGTGCCCTGCGCACCCCGGAACTCGGTGCCGTCGAAGCTCGTGACGGCAGACGCCTCGGCCGGGAAGTGGGAGCCATCCTTGCGCACGAGGATGAACCGCAGGCGCCACAGCGTGTCGGGCTCGCTGGTGAGCCGCTGCCACGCCTCGACCGCGCCCTCGTGCGACTCCGGGGCGACGATCTCCGAGAAGTGCCGGCCGATCAGCTCGTCCGCGCGCCAGCCGAACAGCTGCTCGGCGCCCTCGGCCATGAACGTGAACCGGCCCTCGGCGTCGTTGCGCCAGATCACGTCCGGCGTGGCCTGCACCAGCCCGCGGAAGTTCGCCTCGGACGCCTCGAGGCGAGCCAGCAGGTCCGAGTTGGAGAGGGCGATCGCCGCGTGGTCGGCGAGGGCCTGGAGCATGCCGAGCCGGTCCTGCGAGATCGACCCGGGCTTGCGGTAGCTGATCGCGAGCGTGCCGATGACCTCGCCGCCGGGGGCATGGAGCGGCGCGGCGGCCATCGCGCCGAGCCCGAGCCGGTCGGCGACGTCGAGGTCCTCCTCGTCGCGCGGGATCCGCGGGTCCGTCGCGTAGTTGGGGGTCCAGACCAGCCGGCCCTGGCCGGCGGCGAGGCCGTTGATCCCGCCGTCGATCGGGAACTCGGCCTCCCGCATCCAGGCCCGCGTCTCCTCGTCCATCCCGCCGCTCACGACGACGGGGCGCAGGAACGTCCGGTCCTCGCTCATCCGCGTGAGATGCGCGCCGTCGCAGCCCAGCACGCGGCGCGTCTCGTCGACGATCAGGCTGAGGATCGCGTCCGGCTCCCGGATCGCCGTGACCCGGCCCGCGATCTCGCGCAGCGTTCGCTCCGTCTCGGCCCGACGCGCCGTCTCCTCGCGCGACCTGCCGAGCTCCCCGATGAGCTCGGCGTTGTGGATGGCGATCGTCGCCAGGTCCGCGAGCGCGCCGATCGTCGCCGCCTCGTCGGGCCCGAACCGCGCCGGCTCCCCCGCGAACACCGCGAGCGTCCCGAGCACGGTCGCCTCGCCGATGAGCGGTGCGAACGCGATCGACCGAACCCCGGCCTCAGCGAAGAAGTCCGCGTGCGGGGCACCGTCCGGGAACCGCGGGTCGGCGCAGTAGTCGTCGGTCGTGATGACCTGTCGCTCGCGGATCGCGAGGAACACGCCGTCGCCCCCGGCGCCGCGGCGCTGCCACTCGGCGCGCGTCTCCTCGTCGATGCCCGCGTCGTACGCCCAGTGGACCTCGCCGGTGGCGGGGTCAAGGAGGTCGATGACGGCGCCGCTCGAGCCGAGCAGCCGGGCCGCCTCGTCCACGACGTCCTGGAGCAGGTCCGCCGGGTCCTGGATCGCCATCATCCGGCGGGCGATCTCGCGCAGCGCCCGCTCCGACTCGGCGGTCCTGGCGAGCTCGGCCTGGGACGACGCCAGCCGGTCGACGAGGCGGGCGTTGGTGATCGCGATGGACGCCTGGCCCGCGAGCGCCTCGAGCAGGCGCCGCGCGTCGTCGTCGAAGGCGTTGCGCTGGCGATGGGCGGTCTGGATGACGCCGAGCAGGCCATCCTCGCCGAACACCGGCGCCGCGATCACCGAGTGCAGGCTCCGTTCCTTCACGCCCTGGTCGCCGAGGTCGTAGTGCTCGAACCGATCGTCACTGAGGTAGTCGCCGGTCAGGACCGCGCGGCCCTCGCGGACCGCCAGCCCGCCCATGCCGACGGGGGGCAGATCGGGGTCGTCGCGGAGGACGAGGCCGTCCGTGAACTTCGTGTTCACCGGGTACGTGAACAGCTCCTCGCCGGAGACCGGCTCGAGCAGGTCGATGCGGACCCGTTCGGCGCCCAGGAGGCGTGCGGTCTCGCTGACGATCCGCAGCAGGACGTCGCTGGGGTCGTCGCCCATCGCCCCGAGGCGTGAGGCGATCTCCCGGAGCGCGCGTTCCTCCTCGGCGCGCCGGGCGAGCGTCTCGCGCGACCGGCCCAGCTCCTCGATCAGCCGCGCCCGCCCGAGCGCCACCGCCGACTGCCCGGCGATCGTCTCGAGCAGCGCGGCGTGCTCGGGGCCGAACGCGTCCTCGCGCAGCGACCACACCGTGATCGCGCCGAACGGTCCCTGGTCGCCGAACAGCGGCGACGCGATGACGCCGCGGATCCCCTTGTTGCGCGCGTACGTGTCCGGACCGTGGCCGTGGATCAGGTTGTCGTCGGTCAGGTAGTCGCGGCTGATGTACGTCTGGCCGGTCATCACGGCGCGGCCCGACGCGCCGACCTCCAGCCGGTCCTCGGGGTCGCGCGGCCACTCCGACTCGAGGATCCGCTCCTCGCCCGACGAGTACATGCCGCGGAGCTGGCGGACCTCGGGGTCGACGATGTCGATGCGGGCGCCGTCGCCGTCGAGCAGGCGGAGGGCCTCGTCGATCGTGTGCTGGACGACCGCTCCCGGGTCGCGGGCGCCCGAGATCCGGGTGCCGAGCTCGCGCAGGGAGCGTTCGACGGTCGCCCGGCGCTCGATCGCCGCGCGTGACCTGGCCAGCTCCTCGATCAGGCGGGCGTTCGCGATCGCGAGCGCAGCGTGATCGGCGAGCGCCCGGACGAGCGCGATCTGCGGCGCGGTGAACGCGTCCGGCGTGTGCGAGAACGTGCCCAGCGCGCCGAACACCTCGTCACCCGCCGACAGCGGGGCGACGACCATCGAGGCGATGTCGATCTCGGCGACGAACGAATCGGTGGTCTCGGCGTGGACGAAGCGGTCGTCGTGGACGTAGTCGCCGGTGACGACGACCCGGCGGTCGGCGACCGCCTTGCCGAACATCCCGACGCCGACCGGGAGCTGCAGCCGCCGCATCCGGTGGTCCGGGGCCAGCTCGGCGATGCCGGCGGAGTGGGTGAACCGCAGCATCCCGGTCTCGGGATCCAGGAGGTACAGGAACGCGCCGTCGGCGCCGAGCAGCCGGGCCGCCTCCTCCGACGCGCCCTGGAGGAGCTCGGCGACGCTCCCGCCGTGCTCGGGCGGCCCGAGGTCCTCCCCGGGAGCGGTGCCACCGGGCGAGAGGCGCGCGGGCTCGACGCCGTTCGTGCCCGTGGATTCGGGCGTGACCGGCGCGGCGGAGGCCTTGGAGCGGCTGCGAGCGGTCGCCACGACGCGGTCGAGTCTAAACGGGGCGCTCAGTTCGGGCGTACGTCATCCGTCGCGCGGCGACATCGCCCGATGACGACCCTCCCATCGCCGCGCGACGGCGTCGGAGTGGCGTCCTTCGTGCACCCCGGTCGGCGATCCCCGTCCGGGGTGCACGGGTGGGTGCCCACCGCACGATGCATCCATCGCCGGTGACACCCCACCGGCCGGGACACGAACCACCAGTCAGCACGTCATCCCCGGAGGTATCCCGTGAACCAGTCGTCCGACAAGGACCTCACCGTCGCCGGCGTCGCGCTTCGCTTCGGCATCGTCGCCCTCACGCTCGGCACCGCCTACATCCACAGCACGCTCGGCGGGCTCCTGTTCACCCTCAACGCCACCGGCTACGCGGTGCTCGCGATCGCGATGATCGTGCCGCTGGCGCTGGCGGTCCGCTTCCGCTGGGCCATCCGCCTCGCGCTCATCGGCTACGCCGCCACCGCGATCTTCATGTGGGCGATCCAGGGCCCGTACTACTCGACCGCGTACGTCGCCAAGGCGATCGAGGTCGCGCTGATCTTCCTGCTCGTCGTCGACTTCCTGCGGGCCGACGGCAACCCGGTCAAGGTCGTCAAGCGCGAGGTCAAGGCCGGCCTGGCCAAGATCGGCCTCCGCCCGGCCGAGGGCGCCGCGTCCGCCTGACGCTCATCCGCCCAACCTTCCGCCCCGGCGCCGGACCTCCCGGCCGCCGGGGCATCCGCCCTCCTCGCCCAGTTCGACGCCCTCATCCCGCTCCCATCCGACTCGCCGAGGTATCCCGACCGTGAAGCGCCTCCTCGCCACCCTCGCCCTCGCGACCGTCGCGCTCGCCGCGGCGGCCTGCGGCTCGACCAGCGCCGCCGACCCGTCCGCCCCCGCCGCTCCCGCCGATCCGAACGCTCCGGCGGTCAGCGCCAACGCACTGAAGTTCGACAAGGCCGACGTCACCGTCCCGGCCGGCAAGGCGTTCCAGCTGACGTTCACCAACCAGGAGAGCGCGCCACACAACGTCGCGATCTACACCGACGCGTCGGCCGCCACCAACCTGTTCCGCGGCGAGATCTTCAGCAGCGGCTCGAAGGTCTATGACGTCCCGGCCCTCGAGGCGGGCACGTACTTCTTCCGGTGTGACGTGCACCCGGACATGACGGGGACGATCACCGCCAAGTAGCGGCCGCTCCCGTCCCGCGTCCCAGCTCCGGCCCCGGCCCGCTTCGGCGGGCCGGGGCCGACTCGTGCCTCCCGGCCGGGATCAATCGCGGGCCTGCGTCGGCGCCTCCGCTACGATCGTCGCGTACCCATGCTCGAGATCGACGCCCTCTCCAAGCGCTACGGCGCCGTCCGCGCGCTCGACGGCGCGTCGTTCACGGCGCGCCGAGGCCGGCTCGTGGGCTTCCTGGGCCCCAACGGCGCCGGCAAGACGACGACCATGCGCTGCATCTTCGGCCTCGCGACGCCCGACTCCGGCACCACCCGCTGGGACGGCGCGGCGATCGACGCGAACACCCGCCTCCGGTTCGGGTACATGCCGGAGCAGCGCGGGCTCTACCCGCGGATGCGGGTCGCGGAGCAGCTCTCGTACTTCGGCCAGCACCACGGCCTGTCGCGCTCGGGCGCGCGGCGCAAGTCCGGGGAATGGCTGGAGCGCTTCGGCCTCGCCGACCGCGCGAAGTCAAAGCTCGAGGACCTCTCGCACGGCAACCAGCAGCGTGTCCAGCTCGCGACGGCGCTCGTCCACGACCCGGAGCTGCTCGTCCTCGACGAGCCGTTCAGCGGCCTCGACCCCATCGGCATCGCCACCATGGCGGAGGTGCTCCGGGAGCGTGCGCGGGCCGGCGTGGGGGTCGTGTTCTCGTCGCACCAGCTCGACCTCGTCGAGGAGGTCTGCGAGGACGTCGTGATCATCAGCCGGGGCCGGGTCGTCGCCGAGGGCGCGATCGAGGAGCTCAAGTCGCGCTCGGGCAGGCGGCATCTCGACGTCGAGGTGGCCGGCAGCGGCGGGGCGTGGCTCGACGGCACGAACCACCACACCGTGCTCGAGCGCGACGGCGACCGCGTCAAGCTGCTCGTCGACGAGACCGTGGATCTTGACGGCCTGCTGCGGACGGCAAGGGCGGCGGGCGAGGTTCGGCGGTTCAGCTACGAGCCCCCGAAGCTGTCCGAGCTGTTCATGGAGGCCGTCAACGCGCCGCAGCCCCAACAGCCGGACGGCCCCGTGCTCGAGGCGATTCCATGAGCCGCTGGCGCGCGATCCGGCTCGTCGCCGGCCGCGAGATCATCGAGCGCGGTCGGAGCCGCGGTTACGTCCTGTCGCTCGTGTTCACGGTCGTGCTGATGGGCGTCGGGTTCATCGTCCCGTCGCTGCTCATCGGGCAGGCGTCGCAGACCCGCGTCGCGCTCATCGCGGAGACGCCCCCGGGCCTCGCGCAGGCGCTCGACGCCACGGCCGCGGCGTTCGACCAGGTGATCGTGGTCTCGACCGTGCCGGATGGGGCGGCTGCCGACGAGGCGCTGCGCGCCGGGTCCGTCGACGCCGCGCTCGCCGTCCCGGCCGACGGGTCCAGCGCCGGCCAGCTGCTCGTGCTCGAGGACGCGCCGAGCGCGCTCCAGGCGATCGTGAATCAGGCCGTGATATCGGTCCGGGCCGGCCCGGCCGCCTCGGAGGCGCCGACGGTCATCCCGCTCGAGCCGCCCAAGGCCGAGGACGAGACGGCGCTGATCTTCGCCAACGCCGGGATCATCCTGATGTTCATCGGCATCTTCTCGTACGGGTCGTGGGTCCTGACCGGCGTCGTCGAGGAGAAGCAGAGCCGGGTGGTCGAGGTCGTGCTGTCGACCGTGCGCCCGCGAGACCTCCTGATGGGCAAGGTTCTCGGCATCGGCCTCCTCGCCCTCGCCCAGCTCGTCGTGCTGGTGGCGGTTGGCCTCACGCTGTCGCAGCTGCTCGGCCGGCTCACGCTGCCCACCACGACGCCCGGCGCCGTCGTCCAGCTGCTGATCTGGTTCATCCTCGGGTTCGCGTTCTACTCGACGACGATGGGCTTCCTCGGGTCGCTCGCGTCACGGATCGAGGAGGCGTCGACGGCGTCGATGCCGGTCACGCTCACCGCGACCACCGCCTACATCCTGTCGCTCGTCGTTGTCACCGGCGACCCGGACGGCCTGCTCGCGCGGGTGATGACGTTCCTGCCGCCGTCCGCGCCGATGGTCGTCCCGCTGCGCACCGCGCTCGGCGCCATCGAGCCGTGGGAGGTGATCCTCAGCATGGCCCTGATGATCGCGACGATCTACGTCCTGTTCGTGGTCGGGGCGCGCGTCTACTCCGGCGCGGTCCTCCAGACCGGTGGCCGGATCAAGCTCCGCGACGCCTGGCGCGCCTCGCGCTGACCGGCAGGGCTGCCGGGGAGCCCGCCACCTCGTCGTACCGGAAGCACGAGACGAGATGGTCGTTGACGAGGCCCGCCGACTGCATCAGCGCGTAGCAGATCGTCGGCCCCACGAACCGGAACCCGCGCTTCCGCAGGTCCGCGCTCATCGCGCGTGACTCGTCCGTCTCCGCCGGGATCGTGCCCTGGACGGACCACGCGTTGCGGATCACGTCGCCGCCGGTGAACGACCACAGGTGGTCCACGAGCGTCGTGCCGGCCTCGTACAGCTGCAGCGTCGCGCATGCGTTTCCGATCGCCGAGACCACCTTCGACCGGTTGCGGACGATCCCCGGATCGGCGAGCAGCCGCTCCACGTCCGTGTCGTCGTAGCCCGCCACCGTCCGGACGTCGAAGCCGGCGAACGCGGACCGGTAGCCGTCGCGCTTGCGCAGGATCGTCGACCAGGCGAGGCCGGCCTGGGCGCCCTCGAGGACCAGCAGCTCGAACAGGTGGCGCTCGTCGCGGACGGGAACCCCCCACTCGTCGTCGTGATACGCGCGGTACGCGGCGTCGGCGGTGTCCCCCCACGGGCAGCGGACGCGGCCGTCCGCGAGGTCGGAGGCGGTGTCTGTCATGCGCGGCATCCTAGCCGCGGCCACTCATCCGCCGCATACCGCCCGCTTATCATCGGCCCGTGGCCCACCCTCGCGCGTCCCATCGCCTTCAGCTGCGCGTCCGCCGTCGATGACGGGAGAGCGCGACCCGTACGCCGTGCTCGGCGTCCCGTCCGGCGCGAGCACGGACGACATCGCCGCCGCGTACCGCTCGCTGGCGAGGCGTCATCACCCGGACGTGTCCGTGGAGCGGGACGCCGAGCGCCGGATGGCGGACATCAACGCCGCCTGGGCGGTCCTCCGCGACCCGACGCGCCGCGAGGCATGGGACCGCGCAAACGGCATCCTGCCCGAGGCGCCGCCCTCCCCGCGCCCGGGGTTCGGGACCGGCAGCTCGAACGGGGCGGCGCGACCAGGGGTGCCCGGAGCAGGCACGAGGCCCGGCGCCGTGGCCTGGCGGCGCGGGCCGAGTGGCGAGGGTGCGGCGGGGCCGCCGCCGGGGGGCGCGCGCGGCTCGGTGCTGCCGTTCGGCCGCCACATCGGCTGGTCCATCGGCGAGATCGCGCGCGTCGATCCCGGGTACCTCGTGTGGCTCCAGGCGCGGCGCGAAGGCCAGCCCTATCGCGAGGAGATCGAACGGTTCCTTGCCGCCCAGCCCGCGAGCGGCCAGCCGCAGTCGGACTCCACGGACAAGCGCCGGCGCGGCCTCTTCCGCTGACCGGATCAGGCGCCGGGGAGCTCGCCCAGGAACGCCGCGATCCGGTCGAGGGCATCCGCCCGGACGGTCGCGAGCGTGTGCCCGAGGCGCGGATACGTGACGAGCGACCCGCGGGCCAACGCCGGCATCGCGGCCTCGAGCAGCTCGATCCGCGCGAACGGATCCGCGCGGCCCGACAGCAGCAGCGTGGGAACGTCGATCGACGGCCAGTGGGCGACGCGGGCCGGGGCGTTCTCGGGCTTGCCCGGCGGGTGCATCGGGTAGGACAGGCAGACGAGGCCGGCATACGCGTTCGCCCGCACCGGCGCGCCGGCCACGCGCACGCCCGCCACCGCGAGCGAGGCGACCCGGCCGCCGAACGAGTGGCCGCCGATGACGACGCCGGGTTCGTCGGGCACCTGGGCCTCGAACGCGGCCACAGCATCCTCGGCCTTGCGCTTCGGCAGGTCGACCGCGTGCGCCTCGAACCCGCGGTCGCGCAGCCCGTCGACCCAGGGGCGCATCGATGCCGCGTTCCCCGAGGCGCCGTGGCCGAGATAGACGCGGATCACGCACCGCACCCTACCCCACCGGACTGCCCCGCTGGTACCACCGCCGCACGTGAGTAGTCCCCCGGTGCCATGGCCGTGGCTCGGCCCGCGCCCTAGGGTCGGGGCATGTCTCCTGCCCGCCGCGCCCGGCTGCTGCCGGTGCCGGATCGCCGCGCCCGCCCGGCGGCGGCGGTCGCCCTTGCAGTGCTGGTCGGCGCCGCCGCCGCGCTGCCCGTCTTCGCCGTCGACCCTGTGTCGAGCCCCGCGGCCGACGCCTCGGGCTCTCCATCGGCCTCCGCGAGCGCGAGTGCAAGCCCATCCGCGTCGGCGTCGCCCTCGGCTGGGGCGTCGGCATCGACCTCACCGAGTGCCGGCCCGTCCGCGAGCCCATCGGAAAGCGCGTCAGCGAGCCCGTCCCCGACCGCGAGCCCCTCACCGACGACGACTGCCTCCCCCAGTCCGTCGGCGACGACCGGATGGCCGGCGATGGGCTGGCCGACCTCCGCAACCACCCTCGGGACGACCGTCACGTTCTACGGCCGAGGCTGGGGCCACGGCGTGGGCCTCAACCAGTACGGCGCGAAGGGCCGGGCGCTCGGCGGCCAGACGGCCGAGCAGATCCTCGCCGCCTACTACAAGGGTGCGAAGACGACGACCGTGAGCCCCACGCGCAACGTCCGCGTGCTCGTGCTCGCCGGGTACCGGGCCGTGAAGTCGGCGCCGCTCGTGATCCACGGCCGTGCGACCGAGTGGACGATCGACGGCGTCGCGAAGCGTTTCCCCGCGGGCGGCGTCCTCAAGCTCTACCGCACGACGGCGACCGTCGACGGCGTCGCCACGACCACCTGGCGCCTTCGTGTGTATGCCGCGGACGGCGCGACGCTCCTCCACAGTGCCGTCGTGTCGGGGTCGGTCGTCGTCCGCCCGACCTCCGGGTCGACCCGCCTGCAGCTGGACTCCAAGCCGTCGTCGTTCGACACGTACCGGGGCCTGCTCAAGGTCAAGCTGGGCGCGAGCACGGCGACGGTCGTCAACCACCTCGCGCTCGACCTGTACCTCCGAGGCGTCGTGCCCGTGGAGATGGACCCGGGCTGGCCGACGGAGGCGCTTCGCGCGCAGACCGCGGCGGCCCGCAGCTACGCCGTGCGCCGGCTGCACCCGGGAGAGGGCAGCTTCGACGTGTACGACGACACGCGGTCCCAGGTGTATCGCGGCGTCGAGGCCGAGAAGTCGAGCACGAACAAGATCATCGCCGCGCATCCGGGCCAGGTCATCGCGGTCAACGGCACGATCGTCAACGCGTTCTTCTTCGCGACGGGCGGCGGCTCGACCGAGAACAACGAGTACGTGTTCGTGTCGTCGACCGGCGCCGTCGGCACGGCAGTCGCCTACCTCCGCGGGATCCCGGATCGACGTCCCGACGGCACGGCCTGGGACGCAGGCTCGCCGCGCTGGTCGTGGTCGACCAGCACGCTCACCCGGGCACAGCTGACCGCGATGTTCAAGGGCGACTCCCGGACGAACGTCGGCGACCTGACGAAGCTGGGGCTCACGAAGCGGGGCGTGTCCGGTCGCCTGTACAAGGTCACGCTGTACGGCTCCGCGGGCTCGAAGACGGTCTCGGCGGACGTGTTCCGCGCGATCTACAACGCGCGCCGGCCGGCGGGCACGCTGCCGCTGCTCTCGAACCTGTTCGACGCGAAACGGCTGGCCGGGTCCTGACGCCGGACCCCCGGGTCCCTCAGAGCTCGCGCCGGCGGAACAGCGCGATGCCGATGCCGAGCACGAGCAACACCCACACGACGCTCCAGGCGGTGAACGTGGCGGCCGGCGGTGCGTCGGCGAAGAACGGGTTCGCCTGCGCCGCACGGCCGACCGACATGAGGACGACGAGCGGCGGCTCGAGGCCCCAGATGACGCCCCGCCACAGGCCGTCCGTCGGGACCACGAACCGCGCCGTTTCGGCGAACCGCTGGAGGGCGTCGGCGTTGAACGCGATCGCGATGTTGCCCAGGACGCCGAGGAACCACCCGACCCCGAACAGGACGACGGTGATCGCGCCCGCCGCCATGCCGGGCAGCCGCGTCCCGAGCGTCAGCGCCACGGTCAGGATCGCGATCGCCTGGAACGCGAGGTAGCCGATCGCCGTCAGCGGCTCGGGCGGCTGGTGGCCGCTGACGAATGCCACGACCGCGATCGCGAGGAGCCCCGACAGGGCCGCGTAGGCCCCGATGACGATCGACAGGCCGAGCCATCGCCCGGTGAGGAGCTCCGCCCGGCGCAGCGGCCGGGCGAGCATGGCGTGCACCGTCCCGGTCTCCACGTCCGATGCGATCGCGGGTGCCGCGAGGAATGCGGCCGACATCGCGAGCACGTAGCTGAACATGAACGCGATGAAGATCAGGACCTGGCTGACGCCGATCCGGATCTCGATCTCGGAGCTGCCGTCCTCCCGCGCGAGGGCCACCAGCCGGTCCGTTCCCCAGCCGACGAGGACCACGCTCGCGACGACGAGCCCGACGAGGACCCACAGGACGCGGCGACGGGCCATCTCGCGGAGCGTCAGGCCGGCGATCGTGAGGACGTGGCGGGGGTTCATGCGTCGGGCTCGTCCGGTTCCCGGGGCACATGCGGCTCCCGGACCAGCCCGAGGAACAGCTCCTCGAGCGTCTGGTGCCCGGGATCCACGGCATGGACGCGACCACCCGCGGTGACCACCGCGGCGACCAGCTCCGGGACGCGGTCCTCGGGCACGCCACGGACGACCAGCCAGCCCTCGCCGTCGTCCTCCGCCATCCCGAAGCCGGTGAACGGATCGGCCGCGCGCGGGAGATCGCTGACGCGAAGCCGGACGGTCGACTCGCCGAGCAGGGTGGTGAGGCTCCCGGCGGCCACGACCCGCCCCTTGTTCACGATCGCCACCCGGTCGCACAGGCGCTCGACCTCCCCGAGGAGGTGCGAGTTGAGGAGCACGGCCGAGCCGCGACGCTGTGCCTCCCGGATGATCGCGCGGACGTCGTCGCGGCCCACCGGGTCGAGCGCGGACGTGGGCTCGTCCAGGATCACCAGCGCCGGGTCCCCGAGCAGGGCCGCCGCCAGCCCGAGGCGCTGCTGCATCCCCTTCGAGAAGCCGCCGATCCGCTCGTGGTCGCGGTCCGCCAGGCCGACGAGGGTGAGGACACGGTCGATCTCCGCTCGGCGGCGCGACCGGTCGATGCCCGCCAGGCTCGCGTGGAGCTCCAGGATCTCGCGGGCCGTCAGCCAGGC
This sequence comes from Candidatus Limnocylindrales bacterium, assembly GCA_035701885.1. GTDB lineage: Bacteria > Chloroflexota > Limnocylindria > Limnocylindrales > CSP1-4 > CAIXZV01. The sequence continues at coordinate 13,235 of DASSRG010000025.1, read as the reverse complement.
CTGGTAGCGGAACAGCTCGGGGAGGTAGCCGATCCGGGCGCGTGTCGAGAGGTCGCCAAGCGGCGCGCCGAGCACCGTGCCGCCGCCGGCCGTCGGCCGGGTCAGGCCGAGCAGGAGCTTGACCGCGGTCGTCTTGCCAGCCCCGTTGGGGCCAAGGAAGCCGAACACCTCGCCGGGCTCGACCCGCAGGTCGAGCGACTCCAGCGCGACCGTCCGGCCGTATGCCTTCCGCAGGGCGGTCGTCTCGATCGCGGGCGTCGTCACGGCGCGATTGTCCGATGCCGAGGCGAATCGCGTGCCGGTTGTGACACGAGAGCTGTCACAGGCGCTGCCGAGGATGCGCGCATGACCCGCCGCTCCGGCTCCACCGCCGCCATCGCCGAGGCCCCAAGGAGGACGACCATGCTGCTCGTCGACTGCCCCCTGTGTGACACCGCTTCCGCGTTCGATCCGGGCGACGACGCGCTCGACTGCCCGCACTGTGACGTGCGGCTCGAGGTGGCCCGGGACGAAGCTTGGACGCTCGCCGAGGCCGCCTGACTCGCGCACCGTAAGCAGGGCGCAAGCGAGAGGACCGTCCCGTCAGGGCGCCCGCGACATCGGCGGGGCGAGGCTGGAACCCGGCTGGCGAGCCGTCACCGGCTCGAAGGCGCGGCCGACCAGCGGTCGCGGGCAGCCGCGCACGGACGGTTCACATGCCCGCAGAGCTCGTACCCCCGTTCCTGGTCCTGTTCCTCATCGCGCTGGGGGCCGGCGGGATCGAGCTCCGCAACGCCCTCCGGCCGCCTGTGTGCCCGCGGTGCATCCACTGCAAGCACGAGGCGCTCGCGCGCCAGGAGCAGGCCGCGCGGGACGGGGCGGGTCGCGGGGCCACTCGGTGGCAGGTCCACGACCGCGACGACGACCGGCGACCGCCCCGCCGCTAGGCCGCCGGGTCGTCTGGGGTAGCGGCAGGCAACGCCCCGCCGGTGGCGTCGATCGAGACACCCACCTCGACTGCGGCCGCCTCGCTCCCGCCGGTCGCCTGGACCGCGTCGATGACGGGCAGGTCGAGCGGGCCCGCCTCGGCCAGCCAGCAGGCGGCACGATGGCCCTCGCCGACATCGAACAGCGGCGGCTCCTCGACCTTGCACCGGTCGAACGCGAGCGGGCAGCGAGGATGGAAGCGGCAGCCGGACGGCACGTGGGCGGCATCGGGGGTCTCACCGACGAGGATCGTCCGGGAGGCGCGCTCGCCCTCGGCGGGCGGGTCGGGGGACGGGCTCACCGAGACGAGCGCCTGGGTGTATGGGTTGCGTGGCGTGCGGATCACCTGCTCGGCGGGCCCGATCTCCATGATCTTGCCGAGATACATGACCGCGATCCGGTCCGCGAGCACCCAGGCGATCGACAGGTCGTGGGTGATGAACAGGTAGGTCAGGCCGCGCTCGCGTCGGAGCTCGAGCATGAGGCGCAGGAGCTCGGTCCGGATCGAGACATCGAGCATCGAGACCGGCTCGTCCGCGACCACGAGCTCGGGGTCCATGACCAGCGCGCCGGCGATGACGACCCGCTGCCGCTGTCCGCCGGACAGCTCGTGGGGGTAGCGGCCGGCGAAGTCCGCCGCGGGTCGCAGCCCGGACGCTTCCAGGGCCGCGTAGGCCCGCTCCTGGCGTTCCTTCTTCGACCCGATGCCGTTCACGACCAGCGGCTCCATCACGAACTCGCCGATCGTGTGCTTCGGGTTCAGCGTCTCGTACGGGTCCTGGAAGATGAGCTGGACCCGCCGGCGGTACTCGCGCAGCTGCCGCGTCCCCCACAGCGTCGAGACGTCCGTGCCATGGACCGTGACCTTGCCGCCCGTCTGCTTCGTGAGCTTCACGACGACCCGGCCGGTCGTCGTCTTGCCGGAACCCGACTCGCCGACGAGGGCGAGGATCTCGCCCTTGCGGATGGACAGGTCGATGCCGTCGACGGCACGGACGACGCCCTTCGATCGCCCGGTCACCGTGTCGAGCAGCCCGCCGCGGATCGGGAAGTGCACCTCGAGGTTGTCCAGGCGGAGGATCTCGGGCGCGTCGGCGGCGACGGTCGGCGCCGGCGGGCCGGGGGCGTGCACGGGCTCGCGCGGCTCGCTCATCCTGCGTCCCCGGGCGTCGCCGGCCCGTCGTGGAGGTCGTCGCCCGCGAGCGGGTCGTAGGCCGTCGCCTCCGCTTCGAGCGATTCGTCCCGGACGTCGACGGCGCGCACAGCCGGAGCCTCGACCGCATCAGGGATCCCCGGCGCCGCCTCGTGCGCGCCGTCCGCGGCCCGGCCCACGACGAGCGGCGCGCTCGGCCCGGACGCCTCCACGAGCGGCGCCGTGTCGGGCGTCGGGAACAGGTGGCAGGCGACCCGCACGCCGTCGGAGAACCGGACCTCGGGCGGGACCACCTCGCGGCACACATCCATCGCGAACGAGCAGCGCGGCGCGAACCGGCAGCCGGGCGGCGGGGTTCGGAGGTCCGGCGGCGCACCGGGGATGACGTCGAGCGTCCGACGGTCGGCGTGGATGTTCGGGAAGGCCGACAGCAGCTTGCGCGTGTACGGGTGACGAGGCGCCGTGAACACCCGCGAGACCGGTCCCTCTTCGGCGACCTTGCCGGCGTACATGACCATCACCCGGTCGCACGTCTCGGCGATGACCGACAGGTCGTGCGTGATGAGCATCAGCGACAGGCCAAGCTCGTGGCGCAGCCGCTCCAGCAGCTGGAGGATCTGCGCCTGGACCATCACGTCGAGGGCGGTGGTCGGCTCGTCGCCGATGACGATCGCCGGGTCGCACGCGAGCGCCATCGCGATCATCGCCCGCTGGCGCATGCCGCCCGACAGCTCGTGCGGGTACGCGCCGGCGCGCTGCTTGGGGATGCCCACCAGGTCGAGCAGTTCCCGCGCCCGCTTGTACGACGCCTCGCGCGACTGCCCGAGGCGGACCTCGATGGGCTCGGCGATCTGGTCGCCCACCCGCCGCACCGGGTTGAGCGCATTCATCGCCCCCTGGAACACGATCGAGATCTCGCGCCACCGGTAGCGCGCCAGCTGCTTCTCGTTCTTGGGCACGAGGTCGATGCCGAACAGCTTCACCGAGCCGCCCTTGATCCGCCCGTTTGCCGGCAACAGCCGGACCAGCGAGAGCGCTGTCGTCGTCTTGCCGCAGCCGGACTCGCCGGCGATCCCCAGCGCCTCCCCGTCGTCGAGCCGGAACGAGACACCGTCGACCGCCTTCACCGACCCGTTCCGGAGCGAGAACCGGACGGCCAGGTCCTCGACCTCGAGCAGCGGCGCGCTGGGATCGGCGAGCTTCGGCAGCGGCCACTGGCGGCGCCCGCGGATCGCGGACGGTGTCACGAGGCCACCGCCGTCCGTCGAGGCGCCGGGGCCGCCCTCCGGCGTGATCAGATCCTGGACGCCCGTCATCGGCGGCTCAGCATCTTCGGGTTGAGGACATCGTCCAGCGCGTTGCCCAGCAGCGTGAACGCCATGACGACGAGGACGACGGCCGCGGCCGGCGGGACGATGTACCACCACGCGCCGAGGCCCGGCGCCCCCGCCGACTGCGCGCTGTTGAGGATCTGGCCCCACGACGGCGCCGTCGGGTCGCCGAGGCCGATGAACGCGAGGGTCGTCTCCGTGAACACGGCGGTCGCGAACGTCAGGACCGCCTGCGCCACGATCAGGTTCATCACGTTGGGGAAGATGTGGCGGCGCATGATCCAGCCGCCGCCGGACCCGATGACCCTGGCACGGTCCACGAACATCCGCTCCTTGAGCGACAGCACCTGGCTGCGGATGACCCGCGCGGTCGTCGCCCAGCTGGTCAGGCCGATCACGACGACGATGACGAGCAGCGTCGAGCGGATCCCGAACAGCGACGCCTGCGCCCCGATGACGTCGAGGATGATCGGCGCGAGGATGAGCGCGAGGACGATCGTGGGCAGCACCAGGAAGAAGTCCGACAACCGCATGAGCAGGTTGTCGACGCTGCCGCCGACGAACCCCGCGATGATCCCGACCGCGGCGCCGATGACGATCGTGATGACGGTCGCCAGGAGGCCGATCGCCATCGAGATCCGCGCCCCGTGGACGGTGAGGTTCAGCATGTCCCGGCCCAGCTCGTCGGTCCCGAACAGGTGCTCGGCGCTCGGCGCCTGGAGCGGGACGCCGGTCGACGTCGTGAGGTTCTCGAGCGGCCCCACGAACAGCGACGGGGCGAGGGCAAGGAGCCCGAACACGACGAGGATGACGACGCCCACGAGGCCGTCCGTGCGGCCCAGGATCCGCTTCGAGAACCCGCCCGCCCGGACGAGTGCGCCGGGCGCGCGGCCGGTGGCGCGGTCGGTGCCGGCGACGCCGGACTGGACGCTCATGCCCGCACCCGCGGATCGAGATAGCCGTACACGATGTCGGCCGCGAAGTTCGCGAGCACGACCGACACGGCGATCAGCAGGAAGATCGCCTGGAGCAGCGGGTAGTCACGGGCGTCGAGCGCCTGCACGGTGAGCGTCCCCAGGCCCGGCCAGTTGAACACGATCTCGGCGGTGATCGCCCCCGCCACAACGTAGCCGAGGTTGATCGCGATCAGCGTGACCATCGGCAGCAGCGCGTTGGGGAACGCGTGCGAGCGCAGGATCCGGGCGTCCGGCAGGCCCTTCGCGCGGGCGGTGGTGATGTAGTCCTCGGAGCGCGTTTCGACGATCGACGAGCGCATCAGGATCGAGTACGCGCCGATGAGCCCCAGGGCGACCGCGGTCAGCGGCAGGACGAGGTGGCGCCCGACGTCGAACACGTACTCGAGGGGCGTCTTGTTGCCGCCGGGCGTGGTCATCCCGGAGGTCGGGAACCAGCCGAGGCCGGCCGCGAAGATGATGATCAGGGGCATGCCGATGACGAAGTACGGCATCGAGTAGAAGACCAGGCTCAACGCGTTCCCGACCCGGTCGACCGTGCCTCCGCGCCGCCACCCCGACCGCGCCCCGAGCCACAGCCCAACGGCGATCGCGACCGCCTCGCCGAGCCCGATCAGCAACACGGTCGGTCCGGTCGCGTTGAGCACGACGTCCGTCACCGGCTGGCCGCGGTACTTGATGGAGTACCCCAGGTCGCCCGTCGCGGTCGACTTCAGGTACAGGACGAGCTGCTCCGGGATCGGCTTGTCCAGGCCCCATCGCTCGCGCAACGACGCGATGACCTCGGGACGGAGGTTCGGGTTGCGCGTCTGGCGCTCCGGCGAGCCGGGCATCATGCGGAACAGGACGAAGTTGAGGATCACGATCGCGAGGATCGTGACCAGCGCGTTGAACAGCTTGCGCAGGATGTAGCGCGAGCTCATCCGGGCGCCGCCGAGGGTTGAGCGGCGCCGGCCGTGGGGGCCGGCGCCGGGTGTGCGAGGGTCACGGCCGGATGGCCGGGGTTCGCGCTACTCGTCGTCGTCGCCGCCGGTCGCGGAGCTCCGGCGACGAGCCATGACGAGCCCGCCCGCGACCACGACGACCACGACCGCCACGACGGCGAGCAGCAGTCCCGTGTTCGTCCCGCCGCCCGATGCGGCGTCCGTGGGCTCGGGCGACGAGGCCGCCGACGGGGCCTCCGCAGACGAACCGTCGGACGGCGATGCCGACTCGGCCGCCGGCGTCGGCGACGGCTGGGCCGTCGCGTCGGTCAGCAGCGTGTAGTCGAGCGTGCCGTAGGTGAAGAACGGGATCCCGCCGTTGCTCGGCATGTTCTGCCAGCCGGCGAACTTGTCGTTGCGGTAGATGTCGAGGTACGAGTCGTAGAACAGGATGTCGTACGGGGACTCGTCGTAGATGATGTTCTGCATCTCGGCGAGCGTCGCCTTGCGCTCCTCCCCGCCCTGGGTCAGCTGCTTCTTGTACAGCTCGTCATAGGCAGGGTTGCAGTACTGGCTGTCGGACGAGACGCCGATCTCGTCGCAGGTGAAGATCGACATCAGGTAGCTCGGGTCCGGGCTCCCGGACCAGCCCCAGATCTCGATGTCGTAGTCGGCCTTGCCGGGCGGATCGCCCTCCGGCGGCAGCACGCGGTTGCTCACGACATCGCTGTCGAGGCTCTCGAGCGACACGTCGATGCCCAGCTGCCCGTACCACTCCTGCACGAACTGCGCCGACTTGGCGTAGATGTCATGGGTGTTCGGGTAGATGACGCGGAGAGCGATCGGCTTGCCCTCCTTGTCGAGGCGCTTGCCGTCGCTGTTGGTCGTGTAGCCGGCAGCCTCGAGCTTCTGCTTGGCCAGCTCGATGTCGAACGTCCGGGGGGTCGTGGGCTCGACGTGCCAATCGGTCAGGATCGGCGGGATGTTGGTCGTGCCCTTGTCCCCGAACCCGCCGAGCACGCGCTCGACGAGGGCGTCCTTGTCGATCGCGTAGCCGAGCGCGTCGCGGAACTTCGGGTCGATCAGCGCCTTCGTGGACGGTCCGCCGTCCTCGATCGTCTTGTCGGTGCCGGTGCCGTACGTGTTGAACGCGATCTGCGTCCAGCCGTTGGCCGCGCCCTCGACCGCCGTGTACAGCGGATCGGCCTGGAGCTGCTTGAACTGGTCCGGGTTCGCGTTGTGGACGTAGTCGATGTCACCGGCCTTGAGTGCCTGGACCATCGTGTCGGTGGCGTCGGGGAAGAACTGGAGGACGACCTCGTCCGCGAAGCCCTGGTTGCCCCAGTAGTTGGGGTTGCGGACGAACCGGGCGAACTGCCCGATCTTCCACTCGGCGAGCGTGTACGGGCCGGTGCCGACCAGCGGCGCGTCGAACTTCTGCTCGGCGATCGTCTCGTACGTGTACTCGCCCCAGATGTGCTTCGGGATGATCGGCACGTAGGTCTGGAGGACGCGGTCGGACGGGTCGGTGGTGTAGGCGACGAACGTGGAGTCGTCCGGGCACTCGATCTTCGTGACGCCCGAGTTCTTGATGTCCGGGTCGAGGTACCCGTTGCCGATGTACGAGTCCGCGGCGATGGCGTCCATCGCCAGGCCCCAGCTGAAGCACACGTCCGCGGACGTGGCGGGCGTACCGTCCGACCATTTCATGCCGTCGCGGATGTGGAACGTCACCTTCTCGGCGTCGCGCTCCCAGGAGTCCGCGAAGCCCGGGCCGGGCTTGGCGTCCTTGTCGAAGTTGAGCAGCAGGTCGTACGTGAGCTGGAAGGCCTCGTAGTCCACGACCAGCGTGGAGTTCCAGGGGTTGCTCACGAGCAGGTCCTGGGTCGTACCCACGCGGAGCACGACGGGGTCGGCCGCGGCAGCCGGGGCCGCTGCCGGCAGCAGCACCGCGAGCGCGAGCATGAGTGCGCCGATCGGGCGCAGCCGCGCCTTGCGCTGAGGCAGATGCATCAGGTCCTCCTCGGTTGACCGGCGGCCGGCCCTCCTCCGGCCGGCTGCCACGCCGTCTCCCGGCGGTGGTCGCGCGGACTATGGCACAGCATGCCGACACCCGCTACCGCACGACCATACGGACCGCGGAGCGGGACGGTTCGAAACCGTGGGCAGAGCCTGCGCCTGGCCGTCCCTCGGCCTCCGTCCGCGCGGCCGTCACACGACGAAGGACCGGCGCGCGCCGACCTCCTGAAGGACCGGCCGGCCGATCCGGAACGCCTCCAGCTCCGGATCCGAGGGGCTCGCGCCGTCGATCGCGCGCTCCACGATGATCCGGCCGAGGACGCTCGCGAACTTGTAGGCGTGTGCGGAGCCCAGCAGGACGTGGATCGCGGGGTGCTCCGGGAGCCCGTCGACGACGAAGTCGCGATCGGGTGTGAGCGTGTACAGGCACGTCTTGGTGAGGAACGGCTCGACGGCCATGCCCGGCAGGTGCGCCTCCAGGAACGCCATGACGCGCGCGTGGGCATCCTCGTCGCGCTCGAAGGTGCGGGTGGCGTTGGTGACCTCGCGGCCGCCGACGTCCTGGCCGATCTTCGGGCCTGGGTGCCCGTGGGTCGGGAAGCCGTAGAAGCTCGGCTCGTGCATCCAGATCCAGACGGGGAAGCGGTCCGGGGCGAACAGCGCGGGATCCACCCGCGGCGTGAACCAGCTCACCTGCTCCTGGGTGATCGTGAGCGGAAGGCGAGCACCGAGCGGCTCGAGGAGCTCGTTGCTCCAGGAGTCCGTCGCGAGGATCACGCGACCCGCGGTCAGCCGCTCCCCGGTGTCCAGCGTCAGCTCGACCTCGCCGGTCGACGCCGTAGCGATGGACGCGACCCGCGTGCGTTCGCGGAGGGTCGCGCCGTTCGCCGTCGCCAGGTCCCGGTGCGCGACGTTGCCGCGCGAGGGGTCCGCGAGGCCGGCGTCGGCCTGGAACAGCCCCATGTGCTCCGGCCCGAGGCGCCAGGCCGGGAAGCGGCGCATCACCTCGTCCGCGTCGAGGATCTCGAACGGGACGTCCTCGGCGCGCATCGATCCGATGTACGCGTCGAGGTCGATCTCCACCCCGTGGTCCTTCTCCCTCGGGCCGACGTCGAGGCCGCCCGTCCGGAAGACGACCTGGGTGCCGCTCTCCCGCTCGATCTCGGCCCAGGTCGCGTAGGCACGCTTCGCGAGCCGGACGTAGTCGGGGCGGTGATAGCTGAGCCGGATGATGCGGCTCACGTCCTGCGACGCGCCCAGGCTGTGGCCGATCTCGTACTGCTCGAGGGCGAGGACGCGGACCCCGGGCCGGCGCGAGGCCCAGTAGGCGGCCGCGGAACCCAGCGCCCCCAGCCCGACGACGACGATGTCCCAGTCCGTTCTCCGGCTCATCGGCGGCCCTCCACGTCCACACGCACGGCGTCCTCCCCTACCCGCTCGGCAAGGTAGCGGCGGATGTCGAGGCTGAGGTCCTCCATCGGCGCGTACCAGCCGAACCGGAACCGCCGCGATGTCATCCCGTCCTGGACGCCCTCGCAGACCGCCCAGTCCTGGCGGTTGACGAGGTCCCAGAAGTCGACGGCGTCCGAGGGTTCGAACGCCGGCTTTGCCATCTCGTCCGGGTGGAACAGCCAGTCGACGACGATCAGCGTCCGGTCCGCCGCCTTGGGGATCAGCGTGAACGCCGCGACGTGGTCGGCCGACAGGCTGATCATGAGGTTCGGGTACACGAGCTCGCCCTTGTGGCGTGTCCGCTCGTGCTCGTCGAGCCCTGGAAACGGCGCCCGGTCGGTGACACCAGTCATCGTGAACGTGAACGTCCCCTCGGCCTGCGGCACGCCGTTGTCCCAGTCGAGGTTCGAGCCGCCGCGCTCCTTGAACGCGGGCACGATCCGGCACAGCTCGGGGTGCACGCCCGCGCAGTGGTAGCACTCGTTGTAGTTCTCGACGATCACCTTCCAGTTGGCCCGGACGTCGTACACGACCCGGCGCGCCGTGCGCAGCTCGGCCAGCGGGTAGCGCGCGATCCGGGCCGGGATCTCGCCCAGCTGGGCGGCGAGCGTGTGGCCGCCGGCGACGCGCTCCGGCGAGGCGTTGACGAAGATCCAGCCGCCCCAGGTGTCGAGCGCGAGCGGGTGGAGGCCGAAGTCCCCGGGGTCGAAGCCGTCCGCCTCGCCGAGGTACGGCGCGTTGCGGACCGCGCCGTCCAGCTCGTAGCACCAGGAGTGGTAGACGCAGCGGATGACGCCCTTGAAGCGGCCGGAGGCGGCAGGGGTGCCGTTGCTGTCTGACGGATCCGCGCGGTCGTCGGGGAGCGTCAGGCGGTTGCCGCGGTGGCGGCAGACGTCGTAGTGGGCCGAGAGCCCGCCGGACCGGTTCCGGACGACGATCGCGCGCTCGCCGGCGAGGTCGATGCTGAGGAAGTCGCCCGGTTCGGGGAGCTGCTCCTCCCGCCCGACGGCGACCCACTCCTGCCACCAGACCGCCTCGCGCTCGCGGTCGAGGAACGCCTCGTCCACGTAGGCCGCCCGAGGCAGGCTCGCCTCGAACGCGGATCGGGCCATCCGGTTCGGGAACTGCTCGTCGAGCGCGCGCTCCTCGTCGAGGTCGATGTCGGGGGACGCCATTCGATGACCCTCGGTCACAGTTCGGTTCGTGGAGGCGTATGCTACCGCCGCGATGAGCGAGCGTGTCAAGCCGTACCGGACCAGCCGCAAACGTGACCTCGGGTCATCGCGCGAGGCACAGCTCGCCGCCAAGCGCGAGGCGATCGTGGCGGCGGCGATCCGGCAGTTCGCCGAGCACGGCTACGAAGGCGCGCGAGTCGAGGAGATCGCAGCCGAGCTCGGCATCGCCAAGGGCTCCGTGTTCGCCCACTTCGAATCGAAGGCCGGCCTGTTCCTGGCGGCCTACAAGGCGGCCGTGCGCTCCCTCGCCCGCTGGCAGGACGCGCCACCCGAGACGCTCGACGCCGGCTTCTTCGCGACCGTCCGCTACTGGCTCGACCGGACCGGCCACCTCGTGCGCGACGACTGGACGGTGTACCGCGTCACGCTGATCGGCAACCACGGGACGGACCTCGCGATCAAGCGCGAGGTCGTGCGGTTCCTCGCGGACGAAGACCCGTACGGGACGCAGGCGTTCGTCCGCTGGGGCATCGAGCGCGGCGAGGTCCGCGACGACCTGTCGTCGGACCTCGTCACCGGCGTCCTCGACTGGCTCGCGGAGCGGTTCCAGGACGCGCAGGTCACCGACGAGCTTGACCCGGGGCTGTTCCGCCGCGCGTCGACGGCCGACCAGGCGCGCCGCGTCGACGAGTTCGTGGAGCTGCTCCGGAGCGCGATCGGGACGCGGACCACGCCCGGTGGCGGGGCGGACGGCCGGCGGGGAACGGTCAGGCCGGCGGCTCGCGCAGCCAGGACGTGACGCCGTAGACCTCGTCCGTCCCGGGGTCCCGCCGCGGGACGACGACGAGGCGCCGGTCGCCGTCGGGCAGCACGATCCGGCGGGCGAGCGGACGGCCCTCGGCGAGGACACGGTCGAGCAGCGCGAACGCCGCCGCCGGCAGGTCGATCATCGCCTCGCGCGCCGGCTGGCCGATGGACGCGGCGCCGTACCGAGCGACGAATGCCGGGTTGCCGTGCATGATCCGGTGCCCCTCGCCGAAGTGGAACGCCGCCGGGGCCGGCTGCCGAACCGCCCGGGCATCGCGCGCCGCGACCGCCGGCGTCACAAGTCCAGCTCCCGGGTCTCGACCGGCTCCACCCGCCCGCCGATCTCCACCCAGCCGCCCTCTCCGGGCCGCACGAGCAGCTGCGACCCCACGCCCTGCCGGATCTCCAGCGGCCGCCCCAGCCGCCCGCCCATCATCACGGCCGCGGCCCCCGTCGCCTCGTCCTCGCCGATCCCCAGGGCCGGCACGAAGTAGCGCGACCGGAGCACGCCGGCCGGCTGATCGATCCAGGCCCAGTGGTACGTCGAGCCGCTCGGGCCGCCGTCCACGGGGAGTGCCTCGACCTCGGCCGCGGTGGCGTGCTCGACCACGTCGATGTCGTGGATCCACGCGGGGTTCGCCCGGACCCAGGCGAGGCCGTCGGCCTCCCACGCGGGGACCTCGCCCACCGACAGCCGAAGCGTCGATCCGCCGACACCGAGCCGCCGCAGGAGCCAGCTCGTGCCCACCGTCGGGTGGCCCGCGAACCCGAGCTCCGCTGCCGGGGTGAAGATGCGGATCGCACCCGTCGTCGCGTTGTCGACGAACACGGTCTCGGAGAACCCGAGCTCCGCGGCGACGACCTGGCGGTCCCCCTCGTCCACGGCCCAGCCGTCAACGAGCACGCCCAGCGGGTTGCCTCCCCCGCCGTCCGGCCCGACGAACACCCGCAGCACCGTCAGCTCGATCATCCCCTGCCCTCCCGCGCCACCTCGGCCGCGTACACGCCCACCGCGGCAACGGTCATCACGTCATGGATCTCGCCGGCCGCGATCTCGGCCAGCACCTCGTCGAGCGTCGCCCAGCGGACGGCGAGCAGCTCCGTCGGATCGGGCTCCGCGTCCCCCTCCACGAGGCCCTCGGCCACGAACAGCGCGCCGCGCTCGTCGGTGACCGAGTTGGACAGCGTGATCCGCGCCAGGCGCCGCCAGCGCTCGGCCACGAAGCCCGTCTCCTCGCGCAGCTCCCGGCGCGCCCCGTCCTCGAGCGACTCGCCCGCCTCCACGCCGCCCTCGGGGATCTCCCAGCTGTACTCGTCGAGCGCGTACCGGTGCTGCCCGACGAGGAGAAGCCGCCCGTCATCCCCCACCGCGACGACGCCAACGGCACGGGTGTGGAAGTGGACGAGGCCGTAGACGCCTTCGCTGCCGTCGGGCCGGCGGACCTCGTCGTGCCAGACGTCGATCCACGGGTTCTCGTACGCGACCCGCCGCGAGCGCCGCTCCCACGGCCCGACCGCCACGGGGCCTGCCGGGCCGGTGGGGTCGCGCTCGTCACTCATGCCCGCACGGTACCCGGGAACGGCGCCCGTGAGAACGCCGGTCGCCACCTAGACTCGGGGCGATGCGAGGTGCGAGCGAGCCGCGGTACGGCGTGGACGTGCGGTGGGATGTCCGGATCCGGGTCCGTGACGGGCTCGAGCTGTCGGCGAACCTGTGGCTGCCGGTGGCGCAGGAGGGGGCGGCCGACGAACGCTTCCCGGTGATCCTCGAGATGATCCCGTACGGCAAGGACAGCTGGCGCCGAAACGGCGACACCGCGCGCGGAGAGTGGCTGGCGGCCCGCGGCTTCGCGTTGTGCCGGCTCGACGTCCGCGGCACGGGCTCCAGCCCGGGGGTCGCGCTCGACGAGTACACCGAGGCCGAGACCCGCGATGGCTACGACGCCGTCGAGTGGCTGGCCGCGCAGGACTGGTGCAACGGCAACGTCGGCATGTGGGGCATCAGCTACGGCGGGTTCACGGCCATCCAGGTCGCGAAGCTCCGGCCGCCGCACCTGCGTGCGATCCTGCCGATGTACGCCACCGACGACCGGTACCGCGACGACGTCCACATCCGCGGCGGCTGCGTGACGGCGAGCGAGAAGTGCCAGTACGCGGTCAGCCAGCTGGGCATGAACGCGATGCCGCCGCACCCGCCGTTCTGGGGCGACGGCTGGCGCCAGCGATGGCGGGAGCGGCTGGAGGCGACGCCGCCGTGGCTGATGGCCTGGATCCGCGAGCAGCCCGACGGGCCGTACTGGCGGCGCGGGTCGCTCGCGCCCGAGTACGACGCGCTCGACTGCGCCGTGTTCCAGGTCGCTGGCTGGTCGGACGCCTACGTCGACCCGGCGTTCCGGATCCAGGAGCGGTGCACGAATGCGGCCGTGCGCACCCTC